>JBOFQV010000123.1:0-23064 GCA_051650705.1 Clostridium sp. | reverse complement strand
ACTCCTGGCCCACGCCTTAGAAGGGCGTTGCTCTATCCAGCTGAGCTAAACACGCATGTTATGGAGCGGGTAGTGGGAATCGAACCCACCTTTTCAGCTTGGAAGGCTGAAGTATTACCGATATACGATACCCGCTTATTATTTAATTAAAGTGGTCGGGGTGACAGGGATTGAACCTGCGACCTCATGGTCCCAAACCACGCGCGCTCCCATCTGCGCCACACCCCGAAGTGGTGCGTGTTAAGAGATTCGAACTCCTGGCCCACGCCTTAGAAGGGCGTTGCTCTATCCAGCTGAGCTAAACACGCATAACATTGATGCACTTTATTATTTTTCAGAACGTTTATTATTGTAAACCATTCTGCATTCTTTGTCAAGGAATTTTTTATTACCAATTTCTTTTTTGAAATTGGAGCGGGTAGTGGGAATCGAACCCACCTTTTCAGCTTGGAAGGCTGAAGTATTACCGATATACGATACCCGCACATTATCCTTAATCAAAGTTGGTCGGGGTGACAGGGATTGAACCTGCGACCTCATGGTCCCAAACCACGCGCGCTCCCATCTGCGCCACACCCCGATGTGTGTCCGTCGCATCTCTCAGCGACAAGGATTATTCTACAACATCAAAATCTATCCGTCAATACTTTTTTTTAATTTTTTTCAATATAAATAACTCTTTATTATTCATTACTAAAATCCGACTTTTGTTAACTAATTATTAATAAAACTAGGTTTCCATTAACGAAAACCTAGCCACTCTTATTGTTTTGTAATATCCTTAAGATAACATTGTATTTCTTTTTCATTTTTTATCTCTATAAATCCAACATATCTTCCTTTTAATCTAGGTAGAGCTATGCTTCCTGGATTCATTAATATAATACCATGTTGTTTTTCTATCATCGCCTCATGAGTATGACCAAACAAGACTACATCTGCATTCATTTCTCTTCCCTTTAGATATATAGTAGTTAAACTATATTTAACTCCATATGAATCCCCATGACAAAAGAATATTCTTTTTCCCTCAACCTCAATTAATTGTTCTTTTGGATAAGGTGTTGCTCCATCACAATTCCCTCTTACTCCATAAACCTCTCCATTGAAGTTACTAGTAAGTTCTTCTATATCTTCAGAGTTATCCCCTAAATGAATTACTATATCAGCATCTTTTATTATATCTTTTGCAATATTTATATATTTATTCATTCTATGCGTATCACTAACAACGGCAATTAACATACTATCACCCCACTATAATAGTTCTTTAATTTTATCCTTCATTCCCTCTAATGCTACCGCTCTATGACTAACCTTATTTTTTTCCTCTTTTGAAATTTCCCCAAAAGTTTTATTTAAAGGCTCATATAAGAATAATGGATCGTAGCCAAACCCACCTTCTCCATTTAATTCTTCTATGATTCTTCCTCTTACTTCTCCTCTAATAGCAATATACGTTCCTTTGTCATTAACTAAAGCTAATTGACATACAAACTGAGCTCCTCGTCTTCCCTCTTCAACTCCATCTAAATTTGAAAGTAGTTTTTCATTATTCAAAGCATCATTTCCATGCTCTCCTGCATATCTTGCTGAATATACTCCTGGCTCTCCATTTAAAGCATCCACTTCTAACCCTGAATCATCAGCTAAAACTATAAAGTTACTCTCTCCTCTTCCTATTAGAAAATCCTTTATTTCAACTGCTTTTTTCTTTGCATTTTCCTCAAATGTTATTCCATCTTCAACTACATCAATATCAATCTCTTCATCCTTTAAGGATTTTATATCAACTGGCAGACTTCTTAATATATCTTTTATTTCAGTTATCTTTTTTTGATTATTTGAAGCAATAATTAATTTCTTATTCATTGTTTCCCCCTGTACCAATCCAAAGTGCATCCATTTTTAAAGCATCCTTTTGAACTTGTATCATTTGCTTAATTCCTTTTTCGCCTATATCTAATAATGCATTCAATTCCGCTCTTGTCATTGGTGCTTCTTCACCAGTTCCTTGAACCTCTACAAATTCACCCTCTTCTGTCATTATTATGTTCATATCAACCTTTGCCTTAGAATCCTCTTCATAGCATAAATCAATTACCTTTTCTTCTCCTACAATTCCAACACTAGTTGCAGCTACGAAATTTCTTATTGGATAAACCTTAAACGGCTTTTCTGCATGAAGCTTATTAACAGCATCTACTAAAGCTATAAATGCACCAGAAATAGATGTAGTTCTTGTTCCCCCATCTGCTTGAATTACATCACAATCAATCCATAAAGTTTTTTCACCAAGTGCCTTTAAATCAACTACTGATCTTAAAGCTCTCCCAATAAGTCTTTGAATCTCCATAGTTCTTCCATCAATTTTTAATCTAGCTATATCTCTAACTTTTCTTGTTCCTGTTGATCTTGGAATCATATTATATTCCGCTGTAATCCACCCTTCACCAGAACCCTTTAAAAAAGGAGGAACCTTTTCCTCAACAGATACATTGCAAATTACCTTTGTATCACCAACTTCAATTAATACTGAACCTTCTGCATACTTAGTATACTTTCTAGTAACTTTAACTGGTCTTATTTGTTCATTTTTTCTTCCATCACATCTCATTGAAATCACCATCCACTTATTTTATATTAAACAATTCATCTCGCTTTGGCTCTTGAACCATTTGTCTTTCATCATTCTTTATTATAACCTTATCATTAGAAGTTATTTTTCCTATTACCTTAGAGTTTATACCCTGTAGGTTTAATCTTTCAACTAGTTTTTCTCCATTTTTAGTTGTAATAAGCATACTTCCTGAGGAAATTAGTCCTAGTGGATCTATTTTAAATTCATTACATACTTTTTTTGTTATATTAAGAATTGGTAAGCTATCATACTCAATCTCAAATCCGGTATTTGATGCACTTGAAAGTTCAAATAAAGCACCTAGAACTCCACCTTCTGTAATATCATGCATTGAATTAACACCAAATTCAGATGCTATTCTACCTTCTTTAACTACACTGATATAATTTATTAATTCCTTACCATCTTTTATTTCTTCTTCTGATAATATTTTTTTAAGTCTACCCTCATGGTCATTAATTAATATACTAGTTCCTTCAATTCCTAAAAACTTAGTCACTATTATATCATCACCAACTTCTGCACCAGCTGTTTTTATCACTTTATTTGATGCATTCTTTCCAATTGCAGTAATTGAAATAACCATTTTATTAACAGCCTCTGTCACCTCTGTATGACCACCCACAATCTCAACATTAAGTCTTTTTGCCTCTTCACTAATTTCATTCATCACTCTTTCAATATCCTCTAAAGAAGATGTAACAGGTGCTAATATTGTTACCAACAAAGCTATAGGTTCTGCTCCCGCAGAGGCCAAATCATTACAATTAATGTGTACAGCTAATCTTCCTACATTTGCACTTGCTCCTGTAATTGGATCAGTTGAGAATATTCCCTCGTGCCCACCAAAATTGATAACAGCACAATCTTCTCCAACAGTATTTCTTACAATTACTTCATCTCTAAGATTACCTTTATTGTTATTTATTAAATTATTTAACACATCAAAATTTAGTTTACCTGTTTCCATCAAAAAATTCTCCTTTTAAATTGATTTTATGCACTATTTTATAAATCCTCTCATATTAATTAATATAGAATTATTTGAGAGGTGAGCATATTGAGATATATTGGGCCTTTTTTTAGAATGAATAGCTTATCTCAAAGCGAAATAAGCAACCAATTATTTTTTCTTTCTAAAGAAGCAATAAAAACCTTAGTGCTTAATTCCAAGTGTGGAATAGTTGCTACTAATAATAGAGGTTCAAAAAAAACAACTTCTACCAATGATATTAGCACATTAAACAACTTTTCTCCACTATTATGCATTTATAGGAAATCGTCTCCGTCATTTATTCATAGTAAAAGTAGCCATGGCTTTGATGAATCTACCTTTAAAAAGGAAATTAATGCTTCAACAAACGCTCTAATGACCTTATCTTTATTAGAACTTAGCGATTATTATAATAACTATAATAATGTAAATGCTGATTCATATAGAGATGGTTACATTGCCCTTGCAAAAGAGCAATTAGATTTTTATTATGAAAATTTAAGAAATAATGATGGAGTCTTTGTATCAAAAAAGAATATAACAGAAGGAAGCTCTAGAAATTTTGCATTAGTAGAAAAGGAGCGCAAGTTTAACTTTGTTGATCAAGCATTCATGATGACGGCTTACTACTTATACTCTTTACATGGAAAAGATGAAGAAGTAAGTAAAGAATATAAGGCCTTTTCCCTTGAAATACTCCAAATGTTTAGTGATTTTAAAGATTCGTTATATAATCTTTCACTAGAAGAACTTTGTAAATTACTTTTATCCTTTAATGTTTTTTATAGAAGCTCTTCAAATTCAGATTGTCTTGCTTTAATAATAGACCTTGGTGATTTTGCAATAAATAAATTTAATGAGCGTGATTACTATGTAGATGACATAGAATATTCTGCATTATTAAGTATTTGTCTATTAGAAAGTTATAAACATACAAATATAATAAGTTTCAAAGAAAAGCATGATGAAATCTTAGAAAAGTTATTAAGTTTATATGATGAAGATAAAGGAATATTTAATAAACTCAAGGATAAAAAGGATATTAAATACTCATGCCTAGATATAAACTTTTATATTTTAGCACTTATTATGCATTGTAATGACGGTGAAAAAGATAGTGAATTACGTGGAAGAGTTTCAACGCTTTATAGAAGATTAATAACCTCTTCTGGTATTATTCCTTCATGGCCAGAAGCACCAAGTATTGATGAAAAGGGTCGTTATAGAGATTTTTCATTAAAAGCGGATGACTTGTTAGATGAAACTTATTTTAAGATGTCAAACATTCCAACTCCTCAAAGCTCAGGTTTAGCTCCTATATTTATTAAAAATGTTTCTTACTCTAGAAAAAAGGATACTTTTGAGCCTGGTAAAAATACTTTTGATAGCTCTACCAACATGCTAATTTTCTTTACTTTTATTTATTATCTAAAAGATGATGTTTGTGAGACTATGTTTCCAAGTTCAAAACTTACTGATTTAGAAAATGACGATTCAATTCCTAGAGTTGATGATTCTGATATCGAAATAATAGAATAAATTGAAATAACAAGGTTGTTAGCTAACAACCTTGTTATTTTAATTCCTCAAACTTCATATTTCCATTACCATCAAAATCAATAGTATTTATTTTATTTGATATAGCCACATTATCCTTATAAAAAATCAAAGGTAAAAAAGTATATGAGTTAAATAATTTATCCTCTACTTTTGAAAAATCATAATTATTTTCTTGTAACAGTTTTTTATTCTCCTCACCAAAAACATCTTCAATATTTTCCATAAATCCTGGATTATTAAAGCTTAAATTATTTTGCAAAAGAACTATGTTATATTTTTTTCTTAATTCACTATTAGAAAACTCATTTAAATTTACCAATGTATATCTTATTCCAATATTATAATTTTCTTTAACCCACTTTGATAAAAACTCACAAACCTCTCTATTCTCATTATTATCTATTCCAATCACAGTAAGTACTTCTGGCATTTGAACTTCTTGAATTGTATTTATGCTAACCTTTCTTGCTTGAGCCTTTGATAAATCTTCCTTATCAGCTCTAAAATAACTTCCCTCAGCAAGTTCAAAATAATTTTCATTTGTTGAATTATATACTTGCATTGCTTTATTTAAATAGCTATATGTTTGTTTTCTACTCTGAAGCGGAAAGCCATCCTTTTCATTTAAATAAATATATGCACCTCTCGAAGAAGTTGTTGTATATAGCTTATTTTCCTTTTGTAATCTATTTAACTCATTTTTAGGTGGATTAAGCACCACATCTCTTTCTCCAATTTCAAATGCAGCCATAGCTAATTCTGAGCTATTATCTTTTACAAAACTTAACTCTTTTTTTCCTTCACTATTTCCTTTAAGCTTTATCTCGCTCTTATCCATATAACTTATACTATATCCACCTGAATATAATAGCTTATCATAATTACTTCTAATATTCTCCCACAAGGCTATATTTTTTCTTAATCTATATTGAGGCTTAGTTAATTCCTCAAGAAAACTTTCATTTTTCTTGTTTAATCTAATTATTAAGCTGTTATCATTTTTAATAACTGCTACTCCTTTTTCAAAACTCGTATTTTCTTTTCTATATTCTCTAGCTCCATATATATCTAATAGTGGTTCTATATCCTCCTCATTTGAGGTTTTAATTAATTCCTTTAAAAATAATATATAATCATCTGGAGTTATTTTTTCACCATTACTCCACTTTTTATCTTCATTAAAAACAAACTCATATTCAATACCATTATCTTTTTCTTTAATTTCTTTTGCTAATAATGGATTAACCTTACCTTTTTCATCTTTTTCAACTAATCCTATACTTGTTGCACATATTATATCTTGTTCTCTAACACTTATTTTTTTTATATCCTTTAAATTACTTGGTATATTATATAATGAAATTTTTATATCATCATCTATCTTTTGTGGAGTGCTCTCTTCTTTTTGAACAAATCCTAATAGAAATAATACGCTACATATTGTTATTAAAATTAATGCTATTATTTTTTTCATATATAAACACCTCCTCATTCATTACAAATTATTGCCTAACTTTTATAATCTAATCACAAATGAAAATTTTTCTTTTAATTTTTCCTTTTTTTTGATATTCTGTGATAGAATAATACATGTAATTTATTATTTTATATGAAATAGGAGGGGCTAAAATGGTTTACTTACAAGTTGTAGCCTTATCAATAGGCATATTGTTTATGTTAACCTTTATGTTTATAGGAATTTGGTTGTTCATAGTTGCACTAAAAGCTTACAATCAACTTTGCTATAAAAATTATATATTGGAGAAAATTCACCAAAGATTATCTTCAAATAATAATAAATTAAATGATGAAATATTAACAAATGAAATTGAAGAAATAGAAGATATTTTTGAAGAATAGAAATGGTGTGAATCTAAATCGATTCACACCATTTTTAATTTACAAATTGCATTAAATATAATAAAACAATAGATATACTTAAGCAAAATAATGAATATATTGCTCTTTTATTTCCATGCTCACAAATCCAAAATCTAAACGCCCATATTCCCATTGTTAATGCTAAAGAAATCTGTATAGCTGAATAGGAATTAAACGTTTGGCCAACATAATAAAACTGATAAGTAGTTAAGAATGTGCAAATTACAACTATTCCAGTAACTACAACTGAAATTAAACTTGCAAGGTTAACCCATTTCTTCATTCTACTCTCCAACCATTCTTTCAAAATCATCCTCTGAAAGAACTTCTACACCTAATTCTTGAGCCTTTGTTAGTTTTGAACCCGCTTCCTCACCAGCAATTACATAACTTGTTTTCTTACTTACACTTCCTGCAACTTTAGCTCCTAAACTTTCAAGCTTAGCTTTAATCTCATTTCTTGAGTATTTATTCATTGTTCCTGTAACAACTACTGTTTTACCTTCAAATATACTTTGAATTACTTCTTGCTCCTCATAGATTGGATTTACTCCAAGCTCAAGTAGTTCATCAATAGTAGTAATAACCTTTTCCTCTTTAAAGAAATCTAAAACACATTTAGCAACAATATCTCCAACATCTGAAACACCAACAAGCTCTTCAAATGTTGCAGTCTTAATACCTTCTAAATTTTTAAATCTCTTTACTAAATCCTTTGCTGTTTTAGCTCCAACATTCGGGATTCCAAGTGCATATATGAAAGCTGGCAATTCACAATTCTTACTCTTCTCTATTGCATTTAGTAAATTTTGAGCCTTCTTTTCCCCAAACTTATCTAAAGTTAATAATTCTTCTTTATTTAGCTTATATAAATCAGAAATAGATTTTAAATTTAATTTTTCAAATAATTGTTCAGCAGTTTTTTCAGAGAATCCTTCTATATTCATAGCCTCTCTTCCTGCATAGTGAACAATACTCTTCACCATTTGAGGCTTACAGCTTAATGTATTGTCACAGAAATAATGTGCTCCATCTAAAACAACGTGACTTCCACAAGCTGGACAAGTTTCTGGAGGCGTTATTTCAATTGTGCCTTCTAATGATTCCTCAACGGCTCCCATTATTTCAGGAATAACATCATTAGATCTTCTTACAAAAACTTCTGCTCCAATTCTTACACCTTTTCTCTTTATATCGTCCATGTTATTTAAAGTAGCTCTTTTTACAGTAACTCCCGCCAATTCAACTGGCTCTAAAATAGCTGTAGGACCAACTCTTCCACTTCTTCCAACATTCCATTCAACATCTAAAAGTTTAGTTGTTGCTTCTTGAGCTTCAAACTTATAGGCAATTGCCCATTTAGGGAATTTTACTGTATATCCTAATAATTCTCTCGTTCTTATGTCATCAATAGCAATAACCAATCCATCAATATCATAATTTAAATCAAATCTAATATCTTCAATATACTTAATTTCTTTTTCTATATCCTCAACAGAATAACATTCCTTTATGTAGTTATCCATTGGAAGACCTTTTTCTTTTATAAATTCAAGCATTTCTACATAGGTTTCAAAGGCATTCCCCTCTTTATAACCTACATCATAGAAAAATGCTGATAAATTTCTTTTTGCAGTTTCCTTAACATTAAGATTTCTTAATGCTCCCGCTGCACCATTTCTTAAATTCTTTAATGGAACATCCGCTGCTTCATTATATTTATTGAAGGCCTCTGTTGTCATTATGGCTTCTCCATGAACCTCAAAAACATCATCACAATCAATTTTTAATGGAATTGATTTAATTGTTTGAGCTTGCGCAGTAACCTCTTCTCCAACTGCACCTGTACCTCTTGTTGCAGCTGTTACAAGTACTCCATTATTATCATATGTTAAGTTTAAAGTTAATCCATCAAACTTTTTAGTTACAATATATTTTAACTTAGGTAAATTATTTTCCTCTACAAACTTAACATTTCTTTTGTGCCACTCTCTTAATTCTTCAACCTTTTGAGCCTTATCTAAACTCCAAAGTCTTGCCTTATGAGTATATTTATTAAAGCCTTCTAAAACTCTATCTCCAACTCTTAAGCTAGGTGAGTATGGAAGCACATATGAAGTTTCTTTTTCTAGTGCAATTAATTCATCATACTTCTTATCATACTCTTTATCACTTACTGATGGCTTATCTAGAGCATAATATTCATAAGCATATCTATTTAGTTCTTCTACTAACTCTTCTATTCTTTTATTCTTATCCAAAGTCCCACCGCCTATATATAAATTCTTATATTCTTTTCACTACATCTATATATAGTATTATGTAGATGTAGTGAAAAATTCCTACATTAACTCAAGATTTGCAAGTGAAAGCATTAATATTTTAACACCTTGCTTATCAAAGGCTATTGTAAGCTTTTTATCATTTCCAGATGGCGTTATACTTACAACTGTTCCCACTCCAAACTTGTCGTGTTTTACTTTTCTTCCAAGTGAGATTTCTCCCATTGTAAAGCTTGGTTTTGATTCTTTTTCAGCCTTAACTTGAGATAATGTTTGATTTCTAAAAGCTCCCCCTCTTAATCCATGAGGATTATTATATCCAGATGATGTTGGTTTTGTCACACCAAATGCATTACTTCTAGATGACATTCCTGTTCTTGAGTTTACATACTCTTTTAAATCACTCTTTATTTCATTAATAAAATCAGATTGTGGATAAGCTACTGTCTTACCAAATACTCTTCTCACCTCTGCTGATGTCATATAAAGAACTTCTCTAGCTCTTGTAATTCCAACATAACAAAGTCTTCTTGATTCTTCCATCTTATCTGATTGATCAAAATCTGTTGCACTTGGGAACAATCCATTTTCCATTCCCACCATGAATACAACTGGGAACTCTAACCCCTTTGCACTGTGAAGAGTCATTAAAACAACATGGTCATCCTCTTCTTCTAGCTTATCTGTATCTTGAACTAAGCTTACCTTCTCTAAATAAGCTTCTAATGATTTATCTTCACTATTCTTTTCAAATTCAACAGCATCAGAAACAAGTTCCTTTAAGTTTTCAATTCTACTCTTGTCTTCTATTTCTTTTGAGCTTTCAAGTTCTTTTAAGTAACCTGTATCTCTTAAAACAGCCTCTATAAGCATTGAAACGCTTAAGGTTTCCTTTAAATCCATAAAGTTTTCCATTAATTGAGCAAAACCTTCTATTGTTGTATGATTTCTTGCTGTTAATGCTGGAATAGTTCTTACTTCACTTATTGCATCCCAAAGGTTTAATTCCCATTGCTCTGCAAAATCTTGAAGCTTTGCAACTGTTGCATCACCAATGCTTCTCTTTGGAACATTAATTATTCTCTTTATACTTATATCATCTTGAGGATTTACTAACACCTTTAAGTATGCAAGCATATCCTTGATTTCTTTTCTGTCGTAGAATCTAGTTCCCCCAACAATTTTATAAGCAATCCCTCTTCTTCTAAAGGCTTCTTCAAAAATACGTGACTGTGCATTTGTTCTGTATAGTATTGCAAAGTCTTTATTCTTTCTTCCGTCCTTTTCTTTTGCTTCTAAAATTTCTCTTGCTGCAAAATCACCTTCATCTGTATCTGCATATGCTCTATAAATTTTAATTTTATTACCTGCTTCTTGTTCTGTTCTTAAAGCCTTTGATTTTCTATTTGAGTTATTTACAATAACAACATTTGCAGCATTCAATATATTTGCCTTTGATCTATAATTTTGCTCAAGTTTTATAACTTTTGCTGCTGTATAATCCTTCTCAAAGTCAAGTATATTGCGGATATCAGCCCCTCTCCACCCATAGATACTTTGGTCATCATCTCCCACAACACATACATTTTTGTATTTCTCTCCCAATAGTTTTACAAGCTCATATTGAGCCTTATTTGTATCCTGGTACTCATCAACCATAATATATCTAAACTTGTTTTGGTAAAATTCCAAAACATCAGGATTCTTTTTAAATAATTCAACTGTTTTACAAATCAAATCATCAAAATCAAGAGCATTATTTTCCTTTAATCTCTTTTGATACATTACATAAACATCTGCAATCTTCTTTTCTCTAAAATGCCCTTCATGCTCTCTCATATAACTTTCAGGACTTTGAAGATTATCTTTTGCCCTTCCAATCTTCCCAACAATCTCTTGATAAGTTATATCTTTTTCATTAATTCCTAAGTTTTTTATACACTCATTAATTAATGTCTTTTGATCTGAAGTATCATATATTGTAAAGCTACTTTTATAACCTAATTTATCTATTTCTCTTCTAAGAATTCTTACGCAAGTTGAGTGGAAGGTTGAAATCCACATGCTATCCGCTCTTTCACCAATTAAAGCCTTAACTCTCTCTTGCATTTCCTTAGCAGCCTTATTTGTAAATGTGATAGCTAAAATTTTGTATGGAGCTATTCCTAAGTCCTCAATCATGTGAGCCATTCTATATGTTAAAACTCTAGTTTTACCAGAACCTGCTCCTGCAAGTATCAAAACTTGACCCTCTATTGTAGTAGCCCCTTCATATTGCTCCTTATTAAGCAAATTTTTCAAATCCATAATTTTGCCTCCCCTCCTAATTACTAAACTATTATATCATATTAGAATAAAAAAGGACTTTAGAAAATTATAAACATCTCTAAAATCCTTTGTAAAATACCTTAACTACTTTAATATTGTTTCCACTAAGTTTTCAACATATTCTCTTCTTATTTCTTTTGTATTTAATTGGGACGGTAGCTTTTGATTATATAAATTATTCAAAACCTCATTTATTATAGGCCCAACTATTCCTGAGAAAATTTGAGTATATTTGAATCCAATTATCTTCTCATCATATATTCCTGTTTCTAATGCAATAAGCATACAAATATTTTTCATTATATCCACATTCATATAAATCTTTTCCACAATTGCAGGGCTATATTTCTTATCATCATTAACAAGAGATACTATTAATGGAATAATGGCAGGGTACTTTATCATATACTCCATTAAACCTAGTGCCCAATTTATTATTTTTTGTTTTGGAGTTGCATTTTCATCTCCTAAAAACGATTGTTGAAAATCAAATAATATATTTGAAAAATGCTCTTCTATTACTTTAAGTAAATTATTTTTGTTTCCAAAATAATAATTAATTGAAGCTACATTAACACCAGCTCTTTCCGTAACTTCTCTTATTGTAATTTCACCCTTTTCAGTCATTAATTCTATTGCTGCTTTAAGAATTCTCTCTTTCGACTCCATAAAACACCTCTTTGCATCATATCTTGCATTTTTTACACCTTTTGCAAGTAAAATTCTTTTTTATTTGTAATAATACATCTATATTTATCTCTGATTGTTATGTTAATCAGAATACTTTATCTTCTATTATTTTACTATTAAACCTTATAAATTTCCATATATTTATAATGGTAATGATTACACCATATAAATTTATTTTTATATAACAAAAAACGCAACCCTTGGGGCTAGGTTGCGCTTTAGCAATAAGCAATAAATAAAAAGGGGGCTATTTATTCCTTTTATTTATCCTTGCATATCAATTATATTTTATTAGAAAAAAAAATGCAAGTTTTTTTGGTAAAATTATTATTTAATTTTATATTTATGAATGTTTTTCTTTCATTTTTAGATAATATTCGTTAAAACCCTTTTAAATGATTAATTTCTTCTTCTGTTAATTCTCTATATTCGCCTTCCTCAAGTTCCTCGTCAAGTGGTAATCCACCAAACTCAGTTCTCTTAAGGTAAACTACAGATTTATCAACAGCTTCAAACATTCTTTTAACCTGATGGAACTTCCCTTCTTGAATAGTTACCATTACTTCTGAGCCCTCATCAGTAGCAGTTAAAATTTCAAGCTTTGCTTCCTTACAAACATATCCATCATCTAATGTAATTCCATTTTTAAAGGCTTCAACATCCTTTTCAGTAACCTTTTTATCTATTCTTGCATAATAGACCTTATCCACCTTCCACTTTGGTGAAATTAATCTATGATTTAATTCTCCATCATTAGTTAGAAATAATAATCCTACTGTATCTTTATCAAGTCTTCCAACTGGGAATGGATTAAATGCTTGATGGTCAATTTCTAACAAATCAACAACTGTTTCATCCCTATTATCATAAGTAGCTGAAACAACCCCATCAGGCTTATTCATCATTAAATATATAAACTCTCTATAGAAAATTTCTTCTCCATTAATAACAATTTGAGATTTCTCTGGATCAACTAACAGTCCATTGTCTTTAACAACTTCCCCATCTACTTTTACTAATCCCTTTTTAACTATAGATTTAACTTCTTTTCTACTTCCAAATCCAAGATTTGAAATTATCTTATCTAAACGTTCCAAAAAATCATCTCCTTTTCTTTCGTCTCATTATACATTATATACTGTTTTAATGAAACTATTTAAGGTCTGAATCTTTCTTGCTCATAATTTTTAAGCACCTTCGGAACATAGTTTTGAGTTTCCTTTGGCATTTTATAAATATGCTCTGGAGAAGTTACTCCCCTTTGAGCCATTCTTGTTGGCCCACCATTATATGCCATTAAAGCCATTTCTACATTTCCATTATACTTATCTAAATACTCTTTTAAATGAGCAATCCCACCTCTGATATTTTCATCAATATCATAAGGATTTTTAACTCCAAAAGCGTCACAGTTAAAAGGCATTAATTGCATTAATCCCATAGCACCTGCACTCGACTTAGTATTTGGATTGAAGTTTGATTCTGTTTTAATAACAGCTAACACAAGCTTTGGATCCACATCATATTCCTTTGAGTACTTATCTACAGCTGTATAAATTTGCTTCATTTTTGGATCAGTTGTGCCATCAATAAGTTCTTTCATATATGCACTATTGACATTGCCATTAACCTGACCACTTGAATTAAATGTTTCATTAAATAACTTATTACTTACATTCCCATAGCTATTCTGCCCTTGAAGCTTCATATCTATTTTATCTAATCTTTGGCCTGCTACGCTTTGTTGTAAAAATGTATTTATTTCCTCACCCTTTGGAGAATTATTTAATGAGTTCATCATGCTTTGATACACTATCTCAAATTGCATTCCATCTCCAAATGACTCCTTCATTACATTTTTCATCATCATCATTCCAAAAACATTTTGTACATTATCAACCTTCATCCTTAGCCTCCTTATTTTTTAACAGTAAAGCTTATTTCATCATAATCCTCATAATTAACCTTTTTATAAAAGCTCTTTGCAAGAACTAAAATTCTATACTCTCCTGTTGCAAATGGCATAAATGTATAGTAATGTTTCTTACTATAGCTTTGAGCTTTTACCCAATTTCCTTTTTCCATTAAATAAAACTCATAACAAACATCTTTTCCACCAGTACTATTAACTGATACAGTTATTTCTTCACTCACCTTTACACTATCTTTAGATAAGCTTAATTTAGTTCCTGTAACTGGTGGTGCCTCTGCAACATTAATTATTATTTCTTTTTTACTGTCAAATTCCTCTGTGCACTTCACATTTTTTGCATAGAACTCAAAAACATATTTTCCAGCACACTTAGGTTTTATCTTTAATTTTTTATTTTTTATAAATTCTGTTTCTTCAACTATGTGTCCATTTATTTTAGTAACATATTTTATTAAAACTGACTTAGTATTTTGAGTAATAATTTCTAGTTCAATTGTATCTCCAACTAAATAATTATTTGTATTTGAAACAAGAATACAATCTATTTCTCCTGGCAAATACTCCTTAGCTTTTAAATACATAAATGTATTTGCATCATACTCTTTATTAGAGAATTTGTCCTTTACTCTCATTTCAATTTCATATTCTCCCTTTTCATCCGGAGTAAAGTTAACCCAATTTGTTTTTGAGTAATCCACTCTTTCCATTTCCTTATTATTCTTATATATAAGGAAAGAATATGTTAAGCTTGTTCCTCCATCTGCAACAATTTTAATATTAGCAGTTTGACCAACAACCATAGTCTTTTTACCATCTAATATTACATCATTTATTCTAACTGGCTTTTCACCCTTCTTCTCAATATGAAAATCAAATGTTTCCTTGGCTTCATATTCTCCATTAAATGATATATCCTTTGCATATAAAGTTATTCTATATGTTCCCTCATGCTTTGGTTGCCATACAAATTCATTACCTCTCTTGTATCCACTATCCTCACCAATAGGTCCATCAATTTTAAACTTATATAATAATTCTCGTCCTCCAACTACATCACCTTTAATTATTATTTCAGTTCCAGTAACTTGAGGAGCCTTCATATTTGTGCTAAGCTTCTTAATTACAACCTCATTATAAGCCTTAACCTTATAAATAATTAATGCTCTATCATCATATTCCTTGTTAGTTAAAATATCTTTCACAAGACAAAGGAGCTTATATTCTCCAGCCTCTTTTTCTTGATAGCTTATAATTCTTCTTGAAGAAAAATCTTGAATACAAGTGCTTTTTCCATCTTTATTTATCTTAAAGAATTTATATAATAAAGGTCTTCCCTCATCATGTGTAGTATCAACCTTAAATACCAACTCTTCATTAACTAATAATTCTTCTGTTAAGCACTTAAAATCAGTTATCTCAATTTTTGTAGGATCATTAACCTTAAATCTTACTGTTGTGAACTCATCAAAATTCTCTGTTGACTCTGGAGTTTTACATTCTATTAGGATTTCCTTTTCTCCACCCTCATTTGCTGTATAAACAAGTTCATTTTCAGTTGTATAATCTCTAATAGGTTCCCATCCCCCATTAGTTTTTTGCCAAAATCTAAATAATACTGGTGAGATACTAGCTTCAACGCTTATTCTTACCTTTTCTCCCACTCTCATTTCTGTCTTTTCTAAATTAATATCTTTTATTAGTTTTTCCTTCGTTTGTTCTCCCACGACAATTTCCTCTCTTGCTAAAAAATCAAAAGGCTTTTGGGAAGATTCCTCTTTTGCTTGAACCATAACCATGTACTTTCCAAGCTTATCTGGCGTCCATAATACAACATCTTCCTCTGAAAAATCCTTTAATGTAGTCCAAATTCCATTATTGCCTACCATAAATTTATATTGTGCTGCTTCAATTAGAGTTTTTATTTTAATTTGTTCTAAATTATCATTATTCTTTACTCTTTCGAATATTATTTGACCATTTTCCATCCCCATTCACCTCTTCTTTCCCTACTCTATCTATTATGTCAAGTTTGCCATAATTTGTAAACCCATTTTTTCCATCATATCTCATTTTAATTATACATTTTTTTCACTCTACAGTTAATAGAAAAATGTAAAATATCCTAAGTTATCTTTTTAACTTAGGATATTCTTAATTAATTTTTTCTTCAATTAGTTTTCTTAGATTTCTTAATAATCTATCTTCATCTTCCTTACTTCTCTTCTTTGGCCCCTTAAGTCTTCCTCCACCTCTTCTAATTGTTTGTGCTATGTGTCTCTCTTCTAAAAGCCTATCAATATTTTGATTTGTATAAATATATCCCTTTGGATTTATAACCTTTGCTCCCTTTCCAAGCGCTATTGCTGCAACACCATAATCTTGAGAAACAACAATATCACCTTTTGAAGTAGAGTTAACCACATACATATCCACACTATTAAATCCGTCATCCACAACCTTTACCTCTGAATATGTGGAAAAAATAAAATGATGAATATCACAATAAATTAAAACAGGTATGTCATATTTTTTTGCTTCATTTTCAATTAAGGAGATGCTTGGGCAAGCATCTCCATCTATAATTATCTTCATATTATAATCTATTTTCTAACTCTTCTCTTAAATCTTCATATCCTGGCTTACCAAGTAAAGCAAACATATTCTTCTTGTATGCTTCAACTCCTGGTTGGTCAAATGGATTTACACCTAAAAGGTATCCACTAATTCCACATGCCTTTTCAAAGAAGTAAACTAATTGTCCAAAGTAGTAAGGTGAGAACTCTGGTACATTAAGAATCATGTTTGGTACTCCACCATCATTGTGAGCAAGTAAAGTTCCTTGGAATGCCTTCTTGTTAACGAAGTCCATATCTTTTCCTGCTAAGAAGTTTAATCCATCTATATCTTCATCTTCAGCTTCAATAACAACCTTTTCTGATACAGATTCTATATTGATAACTGTTTCAAATAGATCTCTTCTTCCTTCTTGAATATATTGTCCCATTGAATGAAGGTCTGTTGAGAAATCAACTGCTGCTGGGAATATTCCCTTGTTGTCTTTTCCTTCTGATTCTCCATATAATTGCTTCCACCATTCATTGAAGAAGTGAACTTGTGGTTCATAGTTAACTAATACTTCTATTGTCTTACCTTTGTTATATAATGCATTTCTTGCTGCTGCATATTGGTAACAAATATTTTCTTTTACTGATGGGTTTGAGAATTCTTCTCTTGCATCTGCTGCACCCTTCATCATTTCTTCAATGTTAATTCCTGCAACTGCTATTGGTAATAATCCAACTGCTGTAAGTACTGAGAATCTTCCACCAACATCATCTGGAATTACAAAAGTTTCATATCCTTTTGCATCTGCTAATGTTTTTAATGCTCCTCTAGCCTTATCAGTTGTAGCAAATATTCTTCCCTTTGCTCCCTCTACTCCATACTTTTGTTCTAATAGCTTCTTGAAGATTCTGAATGCTATTGCTGGTTCTGTAGTAGTTCCTGATTTTGAAATAATATTTACGCTTACTTCTTTTCCTTCTATTGCTTGCAGTAAGTGATTCATATATGTTGAACTTATGTTGTTTCCAACGAAGAATATTTGTGGTGCTTTTCTTTGGTCCTTGCTTAAGCAGTTGTGGAAGCTGTTGCTTAACATTTCTATTGCAGCTCTTGCTCCAAGGTATGAACCACCTATTCCTATAACTATTAATACTTCTGAGTTTTCTTTAATTTTTTCTGCAGCCTTTTGTATTCTTTCGAATTCAGCTTTATCATAATTTACAGGAAGGTCAACCCATCCTAAAAAGTCATTTCCTGCTCCTGTTTTTTCATGCACTTTCTTGTGTGCTGCTGTTACTAAGTCTTGCATGTATTCTACTTCATGCTCTAGTAAATATGGTGCTGTTTTTGATAAATCTAATTTTAATGCCATCTTTATACCTCCAAATTTATTTCTAAATGCTTCGCATTTTATTTAGTAACGTGTTAATTATTTTGTATACGTTAATATTATATCAAATTTTTTATGTTTAACCAAATTTTGAGTTAAATTTAAATTCTCTACTTTGTTAGTATATTTCTTATTATTAAAAAGTATAACTAGAATTTTCAATGCATATGTTTTCATAATAAAAAATTAAGACACTACTTTTTGTAGTATCTCTTTTGTTTGATATCTTCAGTTTAGCTATTTCATATGTGTTTGCTTTTGTTATCTCTTTAACTATATTGTAATCTTCTACTAATAAACTTACTTTATCATTTATTTCACATATTTAATTTCTCAATTCTGTTGTGTCTACTTCTTTGTTATATATTTCATCTAATTTAACTTCCATTTTTGTTTGGCTAGTTTTTAAATCTCTTATATCTAATTTTATTTCTTTCATTTCATTTTGTATGTTCTTCAATATCTCTAATATTTCTTTCTCCACCATACTCACCCCTTGATTTATTATAGCCTATTATTGTTATTTTAATCAAAAGGTATATTTTACTGAACAATCGTTTTTTCTTTAAAGCACATGAAGTATTATTGCTATTAATAAAACTACTGAAATAAATCTATGCATATAAAACCATAAACCACTTCTCTTCTTTTTATAAACTCCAATAGCGCCTAAAATAAATTCTAATATTAAAAGTATTGCAGCTATTAACCCTGTTGTTTTTATTCCTCTATAACTAAATTGAATCAAGAAATGAGAAAGTAAAACTATTAATGTAACTCCTCCAAAATATTTATGGTATTTAATGATTATCTTCATTGCCCAGTTATAAATATCTCTTATCTTTTCATTTTTATTAATAATATCCTTAAAATTCTTGTTAGCAAATTTCACAATATAATTTAATATGGCAATTCCATAAAAAATAAATACTCCCCACCCTAATAATTCACCTAATTCTCTAATCATAATCTTCTCCTTATTTAATAATAATTATTATTAAAAATTTTAACTCTATGACTATTAGGATTCAAGCCATTTTCAAATAATTTACAATAGTTTCATAAAAAAATATGGGATATTTAAATATCCCACATTTACTATAATTAATTATATTTTATTCCCACTCAATAGTTGCTGGTGGCTTTGAAGTTATATCATAAACAATTCTGTTAACATCCTTAACTTCATTAACGATTCTTCTTGAAACTAAGTCAAGTAATTCATAAGGAAGTCTTGCCCATTCTGAAGTCATAGCATCACTTGAAGTTACCGCTCTGATTGCTACAGTGTGGCTGTAAGTTCTCTCATCTCCCATAACCCCAACAGACTTGATGTTTGGTAAACAAGTGAAGTATTGCCATATAGATTCATCTAATCCTGCATTAGCAACTTCTTCTCTAAAGATTGCATCTGATTCTCTTACAATTTCAAGCTTTTCATCAGTAATTTCACCAAGAACTCTGATTGCTAAACCTGGTCCTGGGAATGGTTGTCTCCATACTAATTTGTGAGGAATTCCAAGTTCTTCTCCAACAGCTCTAACCTCATCCTTAAATAACTCTCTTAAAGGCTCAATTAAAGCAAATTGCATGTCTTCTGGTAGTCCTCCAACATTGTGGTGAGACTTAATTGTAGCTGAAGTGTTTGTTCCACTTTCAACTATATCTGGATATATAGTTCCTTGAACTAAGTAATCTATTTGTCCTAGCTTGTTAGCCTCTTCTTCAAATACTCTTATGAACTCTTCTCCAATAATCTTTCTCTTAGTTTCTGGATCTGAAACTCCCTTAAGCTTACCTAAGAATCTATCAGCAGCATTAACTCTGATAATGTTCATATCAAACTCTTTCTTAAATACTCTTTCAACAGTATCTCCTTCGTCCTTTCTTAATAAACCATGGTCAACGAAGATACAAGTTAAGTTATGTCCTATAGCCTTATGAACTATCATAGCAGCAACTGATGAATCAACTCCACCTGATAATGCACATAAAACCTTTTTATCTCCAACAATATTCTTAACTTCTTGAATTTTTTCTTGTGCAAATGAAGCCATTGTCCAATCCTTGCTTACTTCACATACATTGTATAAGAAGTTTTGAAGCATTTTTTGTCCAAATGGAGTATGTTCAACTTCTGGGTGGAATTGAACCCCATAAAGTCCTCTTTCTACATTTTCCATTGCAGCAATTGGACACACATCTGTATGACCTACAATCTTAAAGCCTTCTGGAGCTTCACTAATATAGTCTGTATGACTCATCCAACAAATTTCATTCTCTTGTATTCCTTCAAATAATTTTGAAGTGCTATCTAAATTAACAGAAGTTTTTCCATATTCTCTAACTGGTGCAGTTGCAACTTTTCCCCCTAAAAGGTGAGCCATAAGTTGATCCCCATAGCATATTCCAAGTACAGGAACTCCCATTTCAAATATTTCATTATCCACCTTTGGAGTATCCTCTCCATAAACTGAATTTGGTCCTCCTGTAAAGATAATTCCCTTTGGATTCTTTTCCTTAATTTGTTCTATAGTATATGTATAAGGTATTATTTCACAATACACTCCACACTCTCTAACTCTTCTAGCTATAAGTTGATTATATTGTCCACCAAAGTCGACTACTAAGACTAACTCTCTACTCATAAAAACCTCCATCAATTTTGTAATATATGTTGTATAAATTCACAATCCATGATAATTATACCATGAATTGTGAAATTTTAAATCCCTAGTTTACGCTATAATTTGGTGCTTCCTTAGTGATGTTTATGTCATGTGGATGACTTTCTCTAAGACCTGCTGAAGTTTGAACCACCATTGTAGCTGTTTCATATAATGTATCTAAATCCTTTGAACCAAGGTATCCCATACCTGATCTAATTCCACCAATTAATTGGAATATTGTATCTTGAACTTGTCCTTTGAATGCAATTCTTCCTTCAACACCTTCTGGAACAAGCTTCTTGTTTCCATCTTGGAAGTATCTGTCCTTTGAACCATTTGCCATAGCTCCAAGTGAACCCATTCCTCTATAAACCTTGTAGCTTCTTCCTTGATACATTTCTATTTCTCCTGGTGCTTCTTCGCATCCAGCAAAAATACTTCCCATCATTGCTGCACAAGCTCCTGCTGCTAATGCCTTAACTATATCTCCAGAATATTTAATTCCTCCATCAGCTATAACTGGCACTCCATACTTTTTACCAACTTCAGCACAATCCATAACTGCTGTTAATTGAGGAACTCCAACTCCAGCAACTACTCTTGTTGTACAAATTGATCCAGGTCCAATACCAACCTTAACACAATCTGCTCCTGCTTCTATTAAATCCTTTGTTGCTTCAGCAGTTGCTACATTTCCTGCAATTACTTGTAGGTCTGGATATACTTCCTTAGACTTCTTAACAGCCTCTAAAACCCCTCTTGAGTGACCATGAGCTGTATCTATTGTAATAACGTCTACTCCAGCCTTATAAAGAGCATCTATTCTTTCTAGCATGTCTCCAGTTACTCCAACTGCTGCTCCACAAAGTAATCTTCCTTTGCTGTCTTTTGCTGCATTTGGGTAAATTCTTGCTTTTTCTATATCCTTAATAGTGATTAATCCTTTTAAGTTATTTTCATCATCTACTAAAGGTAATTTTTCTATTTTATTCTTCTTTAATATTTCTTTTGCTTCATCCATTGTGCAGTTTGGTGCTGCTGTTATTAAGTTTTCTTTTGTCATTACTTCTGATATTTTTCTTGAGAAGTCTGTTTCAAAAGTTATGTCTCTGTTTGTGATTATTCCAACTAGTTTTCCGTTAACTGTTACTGGAACTCCTGATATTCTATATTGTGACATTAGGTTTTCTGCATCTTGGATTGTGTGATCTGGTGAAAGGTATATTGGATCTGTTATTATTCCGTTTTCTTGTCTCTTAACCTTATCTACTTCTTGTGCTTGTGCTTCTATGCTCATGTTTTTGTGGATTATTCCGATTCCACCTTCTCTAGCTATTGCTATTGCCATTTTTGATTCTGTTACTGTATCCATACTTGCACTTAGTAGTGGCATGTTTAATGTTATTGTTTTTGTTAGTTTTGTTTTTAAGCTTACTTCGTTTGGTAATATTTCTGATTTGTTTGGTACTAATAGTACGTCGTCAAATGTGTATCCTGGTTTTAATATTCTTGCCATAAAATGATTCCTCCCTATATTGAAACTTATCTTGCATTTTATTTTCGTTTTTGCAATTTTTAATTCCTTGGTTCCCCTTTTTTTATGTATAAAAAAAAGGCATATTAACTCTTTTTAAGTGAAGTTAATATGCCTCTATATTCTTACCATATAGATTATGCTTTATTAATTCACTCATAGTCAGAAATTTACGGTTTCTGGTAGATACTCCTCCCCTTATTGAAGGTATATACGAGTTGTTATTCCTTTTTAAATTAAACTTATTATAATGAATTATATGTGTAAAGTCAACAACATTTGCAACAAATATTGCAAATATTTTGAGATATTATTTTTGTCGTTTTATGAAAACGATATTATTGGTTTTTTATTCTGTTTTATAGGAAAAAGCCTTAGAAAATTTCTAAGACTTTTATATCTTATTCTATTGTATACCCATCCTCAATAAATATGTAGGAATCATTCGCCACACCAGTTCCTCCTGTTGTTTCCTCCCAGTTCGATATAAATAACTTAATATCCTTATTTACTTCTTGTAATTGAACATTAGTTAATTCTCCCCCTTGCAAAGGTCTTCCTTCATCTTGTACTGGCATAAAATTCATTGTTAAAGAG
>JBOFQV010000122.1:0-2538 GCA_051650705.1 Clostridium sp. | reverse complement strand
GAGAAAGCTTTATCCTAGTGCTTATAATTTCAGTATTAGCAGGACTTGTGGGAAGCTGGGGGTTATATTTTGTTGGAAGAGGGTTTGGGGGAGTACTTCTAAAAAAATATATGGAGAAGTTCCCAAAGCAAAAGGAAATCATAAATAAAAATGTAGAAAAGCTTCAGGAAAAAGGATGTATTTGGGTATTTATATCAAAACTATTGCCAATGGTGAGAACAATCATTTCCATACCAGCAGGACTACTTAAAATGAACTTTTTAAAATATACACTATCTTCAGCCATTGGTGTTCTAATTTGGAACTTTGTGTTTGTTGGAGCTGGATATTATTTTGGAGAAGGAATACTTAGTAAGTTTATATAATTTAGTGGAGGGAACAAATGAGAATAGCAATGCTTACAAATAACTACAAGCCATTTGTTGGTGGAGTGCCAATTTCAATAGAAAGATTATCAGAAGGTCTTAGAGCAAATGGACATGAGGTGTATATTTTTGCACCAGAATATGGGGAACAATGTGAAGATGAAGAAAATGTAATAAGGTATAAAATAGTAAAAGGAAACAAAAATTCCTTTGTAATTGCAAACATATTTGATCCTAATATAGAAAGTGAATTTAGAAAGCTTAATATAGATATTATACATGTACATCATCCAATGCTTATGGGATGGATTGGGGTAAATCTTGGGAAAAAGTATGATATTCCTGTGGTTTTAACATATCATACAAGGTATGAGCAATATCTCCACAACTTATCAATTTATAACTTTATTCAAAAAAGATATGAAAAGGAGAAAATAAAGTTCTTAAAAAATCAAGAGAAGAGGGTAATTGATTTTACATATAATTATATGGTGCCAAGCTTTATTAAGGGATTTTGTAATAAGTGTGATTTAGTCATTGCTCCAACAAAACTTATAAAGGAACATTTAGGGGAAAGTGGAGTTGTCTCACAAATAGAGGTTCTCCCAACTGGTCTTAATGAAAGCTATTTTAAGGGAAATATTAAGGTGAGTAATAAGCTTAAAGAGAGGTATCTTGGAGAGAAAAAATATTTGTTCTGCACTGTTTCAAGGCTTACAAAGGAGAAGAACATTACTTTTATTATTAAGGGCTTAAAAGAACTTAAAGAGAAGATTGGGAATACTTTTAAGCTTTTAATAATTGGAGAAGGGGTTTTAAGAGAAGAACTTGAAGAGATGGCAAAAGAGTGTGGAGTTTATGAGAACATTGAGTTCTTAAACAGTGTTGATAATAATTTAATTGGAGATTATTATAGAGCCTGTGATTTGTTCCTTTTTGCATCAAAGTCTGAAACTCAAGGGATTGTACTTCTTGAGGCAATGGCAGCAAAGGTTCCAGTTGTTGCTGTGGAGGCGAGTGGTGTTTGTGATGTTGTTAAAAGTGGTGTTAATGGGTATATGACAAAGGAAGATGTAGGGATGTGGAGTGAGCACATTGAGTATTTATTAAGGAATGATAGGGAGATGGAAAGGTGCAAAATGGGCGCATATAAAACATCTTTAGAGTATTTAAATTCATCAATTGCAATAAAGGCAGAGGTGATGTATGAAGAGGTAATTAATAGACATTGTGAGGTAGGACAAGCATATGAGTACAAGTTTACCAATTAGAGATTTAAAGGCTAGATTTTTAGCAAAATGTTATATAAATTATTTATTGTTAGTGATTAAAACAAGTAAAATAGAGTTTGAAAATGAGGGAGAGATTTCTAAAGATGAGCTTAGAAACTGTATTTTAGGTTTTTGGCATGGTGATAGCTGTGTTATGAATATTGTTTTAGATAAGGTAGGAAATAAAAAAGAGAATATAAAGGGAATTGTTACTGCTGATAGAAGAGGGGATTTTATTGAAAATATTCTGTTCTATTTTGGAGCAAAGGCTTTAAGAATGCCAGATGGAATCAAGATGAGAGGGTTTTTAAGGGATTTAATTGAGGAGAGTAAGGAAAGTAATTCAACCATTGCAATAGCTTTAGATGGACCCCTTGGTCCTTTACATGAAGCTAAGAAGATAGGATTTTTGCTTGCAAATGAGTCTGGTAAATCTATGTTTGTTGTTAGGTTTAATATTTCTAAAACTATCAATTTAAGGAATAGATGGGACAACTATAAGATACCTTTACCATTCACAAGGATTGGATTTTCAATAATTCCGTTAGGGAAGGTAACTAAGGAGAAGCTTAAAAACTTTAAAGAGGAGTATAGATTGGGTTAAAAACTTTTTTAGAACAATTTAGCAAGATTATGTAAAATTATGTAATTGATGTTATAATAAAGGGAAAGGGAGGGGTTAAAATGATTGCTAAAATTAATCTTGTTACAATTTGGACAGATGAAATTGAGTGCATGAAGAATTTTTATAATAATGTGCTTGGGTTTAAAATTAAAAACGACCTTGGTAATTATGTTGAGTTTGAAAATGAGGGAGTAAGGTTTGCTATTTGTTTAAGAAATGTTATGTATGAATATAGCAATGAGTATAATAAAAAGGTTCATGGACAATCTTTTGAATT
>JBOFQV010000121.1:0-51103 GCA_051650705.1 Clostridium sp. | reverse complement strand
AACTTTGGAAATGGTAATTTTTTAATTAAAAAGGCTAACGGAGAAATAAAGGAAGTTACTTTAAAGATAAATGGTAACAAGAGACTGGGATATTTATTAGTACCAAGAATTATGCCAAAAGAAGATGTAATTGAAATTAAAAAAGAAAAGTTTTCAGAGATAATTGAAAAAATTAAAAAAGAAGAAAATAAGGATATTAAATAACTAGCAATTTATTTTGCTAGTTATTTTTTGAATAAAAAATAAAAAAATAAAAGAATATAAGTATATGAAGTTTTGACAATGGTAAATATTATAAGTAAAATTAAAGAAAAATAGAAAGAGAGAGGTGAATAATTTGGGAGAGTTTAAAATAAAATCAAAGTTTAAACCAACAGGGGATCAACCTCAAGCAATTGATAAATTAGTTGATTCAATAAATCATAATAATAAATTTCAAACTTTATTGGGTGTTACAGGGTCAGGAAAAACTTTTACAATGGCAAATATAATAGAGAGACTTCAAAGACCGACAATAGTTTTAGCTCATAATAAAACATTGGCAGCACAGTTATGTGCAGAGTTTAAAGAGTTTTTTCCAGATAATATTGTTGAATATTTTGTATCTTATTATGATTATTATCAACCAGAAGCATATGTACCTCAAACAGATACATTTATTGAAAAAGATTCATCAATAAATGATGAAATAGATAAGCTTAGGCATTCTGCAACATCCGCTTTGTTTGAGAGAAGAGATGTTATAATTGTTGCTTCAGTTTCATGTATATATGGATTAGGTAATCCAGAAGAGTATAAAAAACTTACTATTAGCTTAAGAGTTGGAATGGAAAAAGAGCGTGATGAAATTATTAAAAAGCTAATAGAAATTCAATATGAAAGAAATGACATAGATTTTTCTAGAGGTACCTTTAGAGTTAGGGGAGACTCTTTAGATATAATTCCAGCTTCATCTTCAAGTCAAGGAATAAGAGTAGAATTCTTTGGTGATGAAATTGAGAGAATTAGAGAGTTTGATGTTTTAACAGGAAAAATATTAGGGGAAAGAAAGCATGTTTCAATATTCCCAGCATCTCACTTTGCTACATCATATGAAACTATGGAAAGAGCCATTAAAACTATTGAAGATGAGTTAGAGGATCAATTAAAGGTCTTAAACTCACAGGAAAAATTATTAGAGGCTCAAAGACTACGTCAAAGAACAAATTATGACATTGAGATGATGAGGGAAATGGGCTATTGTAGTGGGGTTGAAAATTACTCAAGAATATTAGATGAAAGAGCTCCAGGAACTCCACCAAAAACATTGTTAGATTACTTTCCGGATGATTATTTAATGTTTATAGATGAAAGTCATGTTACTCTTCCACAGGTAAGAGCAATGTATGCTGGAGATAGATCAAGAAAGAACACATTAGTTGAGTATGGATTTAGATTACCATGTGCCTATGATAATAGACCATTAAAGTTTGATGAGTTTGAGCAGAAAATAAACCAATTGGTGTTTGTAAGTGCAACTCCAGCAAAATATGAATTAGAGTATTCTAAAGTTTTTGCAGAACAAATAATTAGGCCAACTGGATTAATTGACCCAGAGATAGAAATTAGACCTGTTACAGGTCAAATTGATGATTTATATGCAGAAATTATAAAAACAACTGAAAAAGGTTTTAGAACATTAATAACAACATTAACCAAGAAGATGGCAGAAGATTTAACAAAGTATCTTAAGGAGTTAGGTGTTAAAACAACATATATGCATTCAGAGATTGATACGATGGAAAGAATGAAAATACTTAAGGATTTAAGAACTGGAGAATACGATGTTTTAGTTGGAATAAATCTTTTAAGAGAAGGACTTGATATTCCAGAAGTAGCTCTTGTGGCAATTTTAGATGCTGATAAGGAAGGTTTCTTAAGAAGTGAAACATCTTTAATTCAAACTATTGGAAGAGCAGCAAGAAACTCAGAATCTAAAGTAATAATGTATGCAGATAATATTACTGGCTCAATGGATAGAGCAATAAAAGAAACGAACAGAAGAAGAGAAATTCAAACACAATATAATGAGGAGCATGGAATTGTTCCTAAAACTATTATTAAAGAGGTTAGAGATATTATTGAAGCTACAAAGGTTGCTGAAGAGGTTGTTGAATATAGCACTGAAAAAGAAACTAAGAAGTTAACTCCATCTGAAAAGAAGAAGCTTATTAAGAAGTATACCGATGAAATGATGGATGCAGCTAAAAATCTTCAATTTGAAAGAGCAGCAGAGCTTAGAGATATGATTGAAAAATTAAAATAATTATTTAAGGAGAATCAACTAGGTTCTCCTTATTAATTAATAAGAGTTATTAATTAATACAATATTTATTTGACAAATAGAGGGAAGAATTTTAAAATTAATATATAAAACAAATGTTCGAGGTTAAAATATACAAGATTGAGAAAAATATTGAAGAAAGATATAAAAATAAGGAGTTTGGGAAATGAAAGATAAGATAATTATTAAGGGTGCAAAGGTACATAATTTAAAGAATGTAGATTTAGAAATACCTAGAGATAAATTAGTTGTATTTACAGGATTATCAGGTTCAGGGAAATCATCCTTAGCTTTTGATACACTTTATGCAGAAGGGCAAAGAAGATATGTAGAATCATTATCTGCTTATGCAAGACAATTCTTAGGACAAATGAATAAGCCAGATGTAGATTATATAGAAGGGTTATCACCAGCAATATCAATAGATCAAAAAACAACAAGTAAAAATCCAAGATCAACAGTTGGAACAATAACGGAAATATATGACTATTTAAGATTACTATACGCAAGAGTGGGAACACCTCATTGCCCTAAATGTGGAAAGGAAATTACTAAACAATCTGTTGACCAAATTGTGGATAAGGTAATGTCACTTGGGGAAAAGAAAAAGATTCAAATTCTTTCTCCAGTAATTAGAGGTAGAAAGGGAACTCACGAAAAGGTATTAGAAAACATAAAGAAGAATGGGTTTGTTAGAGCTAGAGTTGATGGAGAAATTTATGATTTAACAGAAGATGATGTTAAACTTGAGAAAAATAAAAAGCATTCAATAGAAGCTGTAGTAGATAGAATTGTTGTTAAGGAAGGAATAGAAGGAAGATTAACAGATTCTTTAGAAACAGCATTAAAGCTTGGAGAGGGATTAGTTGTTATTGATGTAATTGGGGAAGAGGAATTGCTTTTAAGTGAAAATTTTGCTTGTGCAGATTGTGGAATAAGCATTGATGAGCTTGCACCTAGATTATTTTCATTTAACTCTCCATTTGGTAAATGTGATGTTTGTGATGGACTTGGAAATTTAATTGAAATTGATCCAGATTTAATAATTCCAAATAAGGATTTGAGCATAATAGATGGTGCTATTGCAAGCTGGGGAGAGGGAAGATTAAAAGATGATTCTTGGAGCTTTGCTGTTATGAAGGCTGTAAGTAAAGAGTATGATTTTGATTTAAACACACCAGTTAAGGATTTATCAAAGAAAGCTATAGAAGTTTTACTTTATGGAACAAAAGGTAAAAAGTTAACTGTGAATTATGTAAAAGAAGGGGTTAAAGCTACTTACTCTTATCAATATGAAGGTGAAATAAATAATCTTCAAAGAAGGTATAGAGAAACAAATTCAGATTATATCAAGAATGAAATTGAGCAATATATGAGCAATAATCATTGCCCAAAATGTAAGGGCGCGAGATTAAATGCCAATGCACTGGCAGTTACTGTCGGTGGAAAAAATATACATGAATTTACTAATCTTTCAATCAAAGAAGAATTAGATTTTATTCAAGGCATAAAATGGAGTGAAAAGAATAAGATTATAAGTGAACAAATAGTGAAAGAGATTGAGGCAAGATTGAAGTTTTTACTTAATGTTGGTCTTGATTACTTAAATCTTTCAAGAAATTCAGGAACTCTATCAGGTGGAGAGTCTCAAAGAATAAGACTAGCAACACAAATTGGATCTGCATTAATGGGTGTTTTATACATTTTAGATGAGCCAAGTATTGGACTACATCAAAGGGATAATGACAGATTAATTCAAACCTTAAAGCATTTAAGAGATGTTGGTAATACTGTTATTGTTGTTGAACATGATGAGGATACAGTAAGAGAGGCAGATTTTATTGTGGATATTGGACCAAGAGCTGGAGAACATGGTGGAGAAATAGTTGCTGCTGGTACTTTAGAAGAAATTAAAAATAGTGAGAAATCAATAACTGCTCAATATCTAACAGGTAAGAAAAAAATTGAGACACCTGAAAGCAGAAGAAAGGGTAATGGACAAAAAATATCAGTTAAAGGTGCAAAAGAAAATAATCTTAAAAATGTAAACATGGATATTCCATTAGGTACATTAACAATGATTACAGGAGTTTCAGGTTCGGGTAAAAGTACTTTAGTTAATGAAATTCTTTATAAAGGATTGAATAAAATCATTAACAAGAGTAAAAATCCAGTTGGAGCTCATAGAGAGATTACAGGTTATGAAAATATAGATAAGATAATTGATATTGATCAAAGTCCAATAGGAAGAACTCCAAGATCTAATCCTGCAACATATACAGGTACATTCGATATAATTAGAGAGCTTTTCTCAAATACTAATGAAGCAAAAATGAGAGGGTATAAACCGGGTAGATTCTCATTTAATGTTAAGGGTGGAAGATGTGAAGCTTGCTCAGGAGATGGAATTATAAAAATTGAAATGCAATTTTTATCAGATGTTTATGTACCTTGTGAGGTGTGTAAAGGAAAGAGATACAATAGAGAAACTTTAGAAGTTAAATACAAGGGTAAAAATATTGATGATGTATTAAGTATGACTGTTGAAGAGGCTTTAGAATTCTTTGAAAATATACCAAGAATTAAAAATAAGCTACAAACATTATTTGATGTTGGGTTAGGATATATTAGACTTGGTCAGCCATCAACTCAATTATCTGGTGGAGAAGCTCAAAGAATAAAGCTTGCGTTTGAATTATCAAAAAGAAGTACAGGAAAAACTTTATATATTTTAGATGAACCAACTACAGGTCTTCATATTGATGATGTTAATAGATTAATTGAAATACTTCAAAGACTAGTTGAGGGTGGAAATACTGTAGTAGTAATTGAACACAATCTTGATATGATTAAATGTGCTGATTATATTGTTGACCTTGGTCCAGAAGGTGGAGATAAAGGTGGAACAATAATAGCAAAGGGTACACCAGAAGAAATTATAAAAGTTGAGGCTTCATATACAGGAAGGTATTTAGAAAAAATATTAAAGTAATAATTCTTATATTTTCCTTAACTAATAAAATTTGATATGATAAAATCATCCGTATGATGTATAATCATATATAATAAAATAATATTGAGGTGAAAATATGGGCTTTTCAAAATTATTGATAGGAGTATTTGGTATAATTTTCATAGTAATTTTGTATTTAATAATATATTACTCTCTAAAGATTATGTATAAAGATGTTAAAGGTGGAGGAAAGAAGAAGTCCACAGGACCAAAGAGGAATTTTGGTTTGGAAGTACTTGAAACTACAGAAAATTCTGGAGTGAAAGAAGGTGCAGTATTTCCTATAAGAGATGAGGTTACTATTGGTAGAAAAGATGATAATTCAATTGTTCTACAGGATGGCCATGTTTCAGGAAATCATGCAAAAGTAATAGTAAGAAACAATATTGCATATTTAGAAGATTTAAATAGCACAAATGGGTGTTTTATCAATGGAGAAATAGTAAAGGGAAGAGTAAAGCTATTCCCTAAGGATGAAGTTAGAGTTGGTAATACCGTATTTAGAGTGTTAATTTAGAAAGAGGTGATTATGTGCGAGGTAAGAAACAGGAAAGAAGACTTTTAGTATTAACATATTTACTATGTATAGCACTATTCACTAATTTGGCTATATTAAAAGATCCTATAGATCAAACAGCATTATCCATGGGAGTAGCATTGTGTGTAATCATAGGAGTTGCACACTTTGTTATTAGAAAATTTTATCCTGATGGGGATAAGTTTATCTTAACATTCTCATGTATTTTGTCAGTGGTGGGAATAGCAGTTCTTTATAGAATTGATCCAGCAGATGCTTTTAAGCAATTGATTTGGTTTGTACTTGGAATAATATCATTTATTTTAATTGTAGTATTATTACCAGATCTCAAGAGCTTTGGTAAATACAAAAAAGTATTTTTGATAATAACTCTTATATTTATGCCAATGGCTCTTCTTTTGGGAAAGGAGATTTATGGAGCAACAAACTGGGTTATTATTGGTGGATTTAGCTTTCAACCATCTGAGTTTGCAAAGATAGGATTAGTTTTATATCTTTCTGCTGCTATGATGAATTATGAAGATAAGCATAGTATGAAAGCAGATTTTAAACAATTGTTAGAACCAGCACTTGTTGTTATGTTCTCATTAGGTTGCTTAGTATTACAAAGAGATTTAGGGTCAGCTCTAATATTCTTTGGAATTACAATTACTATGTTATATATTGCAACATCTAAGAAAAAATATGCTTTTACAGCATTAGGTCTTTTTTCTGCAGGGTGTGTAGTTGCATATAATTTATTTGGTCATGTTAGAAACAGAGTTCTTATTTGGCAAGATCCATGGGCATATGCTAATGAACAAGGATTTCAAATTGTTCAAGGATTATACTCTATTTCTTCGGGAGGACCTTTTGGATCAGGATTAGGTCAAGGTTATCCAGGATTTGTACCAGTTAATAAGAGCGATTATATATTTGCAATTATTTGTGAAGAGCTTGGAATGGTATTTGGAATAGGAATTGTAATATTATTCTTCTTACTTTTCTATAGAGGGATTAGAGCTTCTTTTATAACTAAAGATAATTTTACAAAATTAAATGCAGTTGGATTTAGTACAATGATTGCATGTCAGGTTTTAGTTATTATAGGTGGAATTTTTACACTTATACCTTTAACAGGTATTGCTTTACCTTTAGTTAGTTATGGGGGGACATCAATGCTTACCATATTCTTTGCTTTAGGTATATTACAGAAGATATCGGAGGAGGGCTAAAGCGTGGACGATAATAATAAAAGTATTAAACAGGTTATGATAGTTTTCTTATTCTTATTAGTTGGCTTAATATCATATATTGCATATTTTCAGGTGTTCAAGGCACCTAAAATAGCTGAAATGGATGGTAATAAAAGATTATGGGCTAAAAGAAATGAAATCTTAAGAGGAACTATTTATGATAGAAATGGTACAGCACTTACAAAAAGTGAGAGAGATACAACTTTAAATCAAAAGAGAGAGTATGTATATCCAGAGTTATATGCAAATGTACTTGGATATGTTAATCCAGTATATGGTTTAGCAGGTCTTGAAGATTATTATGATGAAGAGTTAACTACTTATAGTGGAGTATCAAATAGCTTTAAAAATTTTATGAAGGATTTCAACATAGATAAACTTAAGGAATCTTTTAAACATAGAAATGATGAAGAAAATAAAGTTGGAAATAGTTTAAAAACAACATTAGATACAAATATTCAACAGGCAGCATTTGATGCATTAGGAGATAACAAAGGTGCCATAGTTGCATTAAATCCTAAAACTGGGGAAGTTTTGGCTATGGTATCTAAACCAACATTCAATACTAATGATTTAGAAAATGCAATGAAGGCTGCTAATGCAGGAAGTGGAGATGATTCACCTTTAATAAATAGGGCAATTCATGGTGTTTATCCTCCAGGATCAATATTTAAGACTATAACAACTGCTAGTGCGCTTCAAAATATACCAGGTGTTACAAATAAGACGTTTGTTGATGATGGGAAAATTACATTCCCAGATGGAAGAACCCTAAGTAATGCAGGGGGAGCTTCTTATGGCAATTTATCTTTAAAGGATGCGTTTAGAGTATCTAGTAATGATGTTTATGGTGGATTAGCAATGGAGCTTGGAAATGAAAAACTTAAAAAGACAGCAGAAAGCTTTGGATTTAATTCATCAATTCCTGCTGTTGGATTTAATATAAAGAAGAGTAATTTCCCTAAATTAAATAGTAGTGAAATTGGTAACATTGCACAAAGTGGTATAGGGCAAAGTGAGATTACAACTAATCCAATGCAAATGGCATTAGTTGGAGCAGCTATAGCTAATGATGGTGTGATTATGCAACCAAAACTAATTAATGAGATAGTTGATAAAGATGGTAATTCAGTTAAAAAAATTCCAGAGAAGGAATATACAAAGGCTATTTCAAAAGAACACTCTGATATTATTTCAGATTATATGAAGAATTTAGTAGATAGTAATCTTAATAGTAAGTGGCCATTTTTAAAGGGAACAAATGCTGCAGGTAAAACTGGTACAGCGGATTATTTATTACCAAATGGTAAAAATGCAACACCACATTCATGGTTTCTTGGATTTGCGCCAGCAAATGATCCAGAAATTGTTGTTGCAGTAATAGTCGAAAATGGTGGTTTTGGAGCAGGAGCAGCCGCTACTGCTGCAGGAAAAGTTATTAATACAGCTCTTAAAAAATAATTTGAACAGTAATAGTAGATTGGAAACAATATTTATTGTTAAATGCAATTTATTATGAGAAAATATAATAAATAAAATACAGAAAGGGTTGAAACTAATAAAGGTTTCATCCTTTTTTTCTAGATAGGGTGACAGGGACGTCTCCGGGACGTCACTGTCACGTCCTGTCACCTTTTGTGAGGAGGAGATTATATGTTTGATTTTGAATATCAGTTAAAGATACTTCCTGAAGAACCAGGAGTTTATTTGATGAAAAATTCCTTAGGAGAGGTAATTTATGTAGGGAAGGCAAAAAAGCTTAAAAATAGAGTGAGGCAATACTTTCAAAATTCAAAGAACCATTCAGATAAAGTAAGAGCTATGGTGAAAAATATAGCAGAATTTGAATACATAGTAACTGATTCAGAAATGGAGGCTTTAATTTTAGAATGTAACCTAATTAAGAAATATAGCCCTAAATACAATATTGCATTTAAGGATGATAAGTTTTATCCATTTATAAAAGTCACAACAAATGAAGATTTTCCAAGGGTATTTGTAACAAGAAATTTTGCAAGAGATGGGAACAAATATTTTGGACCATATGCAGATGGTTCAGCAGTTTATGAAACAATTAATTTAATAAGAAAGATATTTCCACTAAGAACATGTAAAAAAAGTATTGAGGTTGATGGTGAATTAACTAGACCTTGTTTAAATTATCATATAAAAAAATGTACAGCTCCTTGTGGGGGATATACTACAAAAGAGGAGTATATGTGTATGATAAATGAAATAGTGGATATACTTAATGGAAGAGATAAAACAATAATTACCAAGCTTAAGAAGCAAATGGAAGAAGAGTCAATGAAATTAAACTTTGAAAAAGCTGCAACCTACAGAGATAAAATACTAGCAATTGAAACTATAGTTCAAAAACAAAAAGTATTTAGAGTAACTGAAGGGGATGAAGATTTTATAAATCTTCATAAAGATGAGTTTGATACATGTGTTCAAGTATTCTTTTTAAGAGATGGTAAAATTACAGGAAGAGAACATTTCATAATTCAAAATAATGCAGATGAAGATGATGAAACAATAATTCAGCAATTTATTATAAACTTTTATGGAGGAACAGCAACAATAGCAAAGGATATTTATGTTCCATTTGTTGAAGATAAGGAGCTTGTTGAAGAATTTTTAACAGTAAAAAGAGGAAAGAAGGCTTGGATAAAAACTCCTCAAAAAGGAGAAAAGAAAGACCTTTTAGAATTAGTTAAAAATAATGCAAAGCTAACACTTGAGCAATTTAAAGACAAGATAATAAAAGAAAAAGAAATAAATAGAATTTCTCTACAAGAGTTAATGGAAGTATTAGATTTAGAAGATGCGCCAACAAGAATAGAGGCATATGATATCTCAAACATTCAAGGGGTTGATTCTGTTGGAACAATGATTGTTTTTGAAGAGGGCAAATCAAAGCCAAGTGATTATAGAAGGTTTAAAATAAAATCTGTTAAAGGTGCAAATGATTATGATAGTATGAGAGAAATACTAACAAGAAGATTTGAGCATGGATTAAAAGAATTAGAAGAAATAAAAGAAAGAAAGCTACATTTTTCTAAAGGAAAATTCTCTAATTTCCCAGATTTAATTATGATGGATGGGGGAAAGGGACAGGTAAATGTAGCACTTCAAGTTTTAGAAGAGTTAGAAATAAATATTCCAGTATGTGGACTTGTTAAAGATGATAATCATAACACTAGAGGAATAATTTATAATAATGAAGAGATTATTATAAAAAGAAATTCTAATTTGATGCAATTAATTAGAAGAATACAAGATGAGGTGCATAGATTCGCAATTACTTACCATAGATCTTTAAGAGATAAGAGAACTCTTCATTCAATATTAGAGGATATACCAAATGTGGGAGCGAAAAGAAGAAAAGAACTATTATTGAAATTTGGAAGTGTTGAAAAAATAAAAACAGCGACTTTAGAGGAATTATTAGATACACCATCCATAGACAATAAGGCTGCAAATAGCATAATAGACTATTTTAAGCAAAGTAACAAAAAGGATTAAAAGGGATATTGTAATTAATATAACCTTGTTTTAATATTAAATTTCATTTATACTATTTAAATGAGAAAAATTTGTTAAGGAGTTCTAAGATGAATAAGTATACAGGATTAGAAAATTTGTTTAAAGAAGCATATGAGGAAAACCAAATAGAACTTAATGCACCAATGAAAAACCTAACTTATTTTAAAGTTGGGGGTCCAGCAGATATTGTATTAAATCCTTCATCTAAGGACCAATTAATTGAGACTGTTAAGATATGTAAGGATAACAATTTACCATATTACATCATTGGAAATGGATCAAATCTTTTAGTTAAAGATGGTGGGATAAGAGGCGTAGTTATAAAATTAAGTGCGTTAGATAATATTTCTGTAGATGGTTCAAAAATTACTGCTGAATCAGGAGCATTATTAAAAGATGTATCATCTAAAGCAGTTGAAAATGAATTAACAGGATTTGAATTTGCATGTGGAATACCAGGTTCAGTAGGTGGAGCTGTATTTATGAATGCAGGGGCATATGATGGAGAGATGTCATATGTTATTGAATCAGCTGAAGTTGTAGATAAGCATGGAAATTTATTTGTTTTAGATAAAGAGGAATTAGATTTAAGCTATAGAAGTTCGAAGGTTATGAAGGAAGGATTAATTGTTGTAAGTGCAACATTTAAGCTTCAAAGAGGAAAGCAAGATGATATTAGATATAAGGTTAATGACTTAACTAAGAAAAGAGAAGATAAGCAACCTTTAGAATATCCATCAGCGGGAAGTACATTTAAGAGACCAGTAGGATATTTTACTGGAAAACTAATTCAAGATGCAGGATTAAAGGGATTCTCAATTGGAGGAGCTGCAATATCAGAAAAGCATTCTGGGTTTGTAATTAATAAAGGTGGAGCTACAGCAAAAGATATTTTAGATTTAATAGCTTATATTCAAAAAGTTATTAAAGAAAAATATGATGTGGATTTACACACAGAAGTAAGAATAATTGGAGAAGAGATTTAAAAAGTGCCTAATGGCACTTTTTTTATGTTAAATGAAATATAAAGTTGGAATCATTATCAAGCTTAATAATTGAGAATTATTATACAAGATGTTATAATTATGGAAAGGAGTGGAGGGATAAAATGGATTTAATAGTTATGATACTTTTAGGGTCAATTGCCTTAGTTATGGCATTTCAAATTTGGTTTAATGAAAATATTACATTAATACCAGCAGTTGATGAAAAGATAATAAAGAAAATTAAAAAGAGAAATGTTATTGCAAGAGAATTTGGATTAGGGGCTTGTTACATAGCAGGAGCTTGTTATGCAACAGCGGGACTTAGTTATTTTTTAGGGAAACCAGGATTAATTGTTGGAATGGTATTTATTATAATAACAGCATTAAACTGGGCATCATTACAAAAACAAGTTGAACATAAAATTAGAAATAGAAAATATTAAATAAAAGTTGTAACAAATGTTACATAAATATATATCAAGGGGGCAATTTTATGAGTTTTAAAGTAAGAAAAGAGATATTAGGTTTAGAAGCTTATATAGCAGGAAAACCAATATCAGAAGTTAAAAGAGAGCTTGGAATAGATAGAGTAGTTAAGCTTGCATCAAATGAAAATCCATTAGGATGTTCACCAAAGGTAAAGGAAGCTATGAGAGAATTAATTTCAAGCATAAATATTTATCCAGATGCATCATCATATGATTTTAAAAGTGCATTAAGCAAAAAGCATAATATAACAAATGATATGATCTTTTGTGGGGCAGGGTCAGATTCACTAATTAATGTTATTTGTGCAACAATTTTAGAGCCAGGTGATGAAACTATAATGGCAGATTTAACATTTCCAAGGTATGAAAGCAATACTTTATTAATGGGAGCAACGCCAGTTAAAATTAAAATGAAAGACAATAAGCTTGATATAAAAGCAATGGTGGATGCAATTACAGAAAAAACAAAGATAATATGGTTCTGTAATCCTAACAATCCAACTGGAAGTATCTTTACTGAGCAAGAACTATATGAAGTTTTAGATAAAATACCATCACATGTTTATATGGTAATGGATGAAGCGTATTGTGAATTTGTGACATCTAAGGATTATCCAGATTCATTTAAGCTTCTAGAAAAGTATCCAAACACAATTATTTTAAGAACTTGTTCAAAGGCATATGGATTGGCATCACTTAGATTTGGTTATGGAATAGCTAGACCAGAATTAGTAGATTATTTAGTAAGAGTAATTAATTCCTTTGATGCAAATTTATTTGCTCAAACAGCAGCTACAATTGCTATACAAGATGAAGAGTTTTTAAGTGAAGTTGTAGAATTTAATACACAAGAAAGAGAATGGTTCCAAAATTTATTTAAGGAAAACAACCTTGAATATGTTGAGAGTCAAGCAAACTTCATAATGGTAAATGTAAAAGGCTACGATAAGGAGTTATTCCCTTATTTAATGAAAAAAGGCTTTATAATTAGACCAGGATTTTTACTTGGAGTGCCAGGTTGGATTAGATTTAGCTTTGGAACTAAAGAAGAAAATAGAGAGTTTGGAGCATTATTAATAGACTACTTGAAAGATAAATAGTAGCATGGAGAAGAGGTGAAATATTTAGAATCTCTTCTCTTTTTTATTATAACTTTTAAAGGTTTTATATGTTATAATGAATTTAATAAATGCGATAGGGAGGCAAGAATATGAGATTTGTAATAGTAACAGGACTATCAGGAGCAGGAAAAACAGAAGCAACCAGAAGCCTTGAAGATATGGGATATTTTTGTGTAGATAATTTACCACCAAAGCTAATTCCAAAATTTGCAGAAGCTTGCAAAGGAGGACAAATAGAAAAGGTGGCTTTAGTTATAGATATCAGAGGAGGAATATTCTTCGATGATTTATTTGAAAGCTTATTATACTTAAAGAAGAGTGAGTTCAAATATGAAATACTATTCTTAGACTCTTCAGATGAGGTTTTAGTAAAGAGATTTAAAGAAGCTAGAAGAAGTCATCCATTAACTCCACAAGGAAGAGTTATTACAGGAATTAATGAAGAAAGAAAGAGACTTAGAGAAGTTAAGGATAGAGCAGATATAATTATAGATACATCAAAATATGCAATTAGAGATTTGAGAGAAGAGTTAAATAAAAATTATGGAGATGGTGAAGAGCCACAAAAAGAATTATCCATAAATGTATTAAGCTTTGGATTTAAGTATGGTATCCCTGTTGATGCTGATTTAGTGTTTGATGTTAGATTTATACCGAATCCATTCTATATTCCAGAGTTAAAGCAATTCTCAGGGGTGGATCTACCAGTTAAAAAGTATGTTTTAGAGCAGGAGGAGACTATTGGCTTCTTAAATAGACTACAAGATATGCTTGAGTTCTTAATACCTCATTATATAAAAGAAGGTAAAAGACAGCTTATTATTGCAATAGGATGTACAGGGGGAAGACATAGATCAGTTGCAATAGCAAATGAAACATATGAAAGATTAAAGAGTAAAAACTACAAGGTTGGTAGTGAGCACAGAGATATATCAGAAGATGTGCATAAAGGAGCTAAGAAGCTATGAGTATAAAGGATTGGCTTAAACCTGGGATAAAAGTAAAGAGATGGATTGCTTTTGGGGTTTTTGGAATACTTTTAATTGCTTTTGGATTTACAGAATTAGTAACTCATAGAATTTATGATATATACTATAAAATATTTTATATATTTTTAAACATAACAGGGCTTTTTGTAATATATGTTTCTATATCAGAGGGGACAAAATCTATAATAGCTTTAGTTAATAAAGGATATATAAAAATATCATATGATAATAAGAAAATAGAAAGTCTTATTTATGAAAAGAGACTTTTAGTAAAAGGACCTAAAATTGTAGTAATTGGAGGAGGCACAGGGCTTTCAACAATGCTAAGAGGGTTAAAGTACTATACAAACAATATTACTGCAATTGTAACTGTTGGAGATGATGGTGGAGGTTCAGGGAAGCTAAGAGAGGATCTTGGAATGCTACCACCAGGTGATATAAGAAACTGTATTTTGGCATTAGCAGATACAGAACCAATTATGGAAGACTTACTTCAATATAGATTCAAGGATGGAAGCCTTGAGGGGCAAAGTTTTGGTAATTTATTTTTAGCTGCTATGGCTGGAGTTTCAGGTTCATTTGAGGATGCAGTACAAAATATGAGTTCAGTTCTTGCTGTTACAGGAAAGGTATTACCTGTAACTACAGAAGATATGAAATTAGTAGCGACTTTAGATAACGGAAATGTTATTGAAGGAGAATCACAGATTCCAGTAGAAGCAATTAAACAAAAAAGTAAAATAAAACAGCTTATTATAGAACCTAAAGAGGCAAAGCCGTTAGAAGAAGCCTTAGAAGCAATTAGAGAGGCAGATGCTATTATACTTGGACCAGGAAGCTTATATACAAGTATTATACCTAATCTTCTTGTAAAAGATATTGCAAATGAGGTTAGAAAAAGCAGTGCATATAAAATATATATTTCAAACATCATGACTCAACCAGGGGAAAGTGATGGATTTACAGCAAAAGATCATGTTTCGACTATAATTAAGTATGGTGGAAAGGGTTCTGTGGATTGTATTATTGCTAATAATGGAGAAATTCCTGAAAATATTAAAAAGAAATATTTAGAAGAGGGGTCTATTGTTGTTAAGCTTGATGAAAAAGGAATTAAAGGATTAGGTTTAGATTTAATAAAAGAAAATCTAGTGAAAATAAAAAAGGATTATGTTAAGCATGATTCAGATTATTTAGCAGAAGTTATTGTTGATACAATAATGGATAAGAAGCTTTTATATGATAGAAAGAAAATCATTGAATATATGTATTTATCTCAACGTATAAAAGAAAAAGATAAGGAAGAAAAAAAGGCTAAAAAAGAAGAATTAATGAAATAGTAATTAAGGCACAGTAAAATATTTTTACTGTGCCTTTTAAAGAACAATTTTACAGTAGTACAAGCCTTTTCTACTCAACTATGGATTGAGTTTATGGTATAATTAAAATCAAATAGCTAAAATGCTAAATAGTAAATGAAAATAGGAAGAGGAAATAAAGTATGTCATTTTCATCTAAAGTTAAAGGGGAGATTTGTAGATATACAGATATAAGTAAGGGAGAGGCTTTAGCTCAAATTTCAGCAATAATGAAAGTGAGTGGAACACTAGGTTTTAGTGGGAAAGGTCTTAACTTTAAAATAACTACAGAGAACCCAGCAAGTGCAAGATTAATATTTACACTTTTAAAAGAACATTTTGATATTCACTCTAAATTAATGGTGAAAAAGAGTAATTCGCTTAAAAAAAACAATATATATATGGTTGTGCTTTCAGAAGATATGGGAGTTAGAGAACTACTAAAAGAAACTGGAATCCTAAGAGAAGTTGAAGGCGTAATGAGCTTAGATTATTTCATCCAAAAAGATATGGTAAGTACAGATGAAACTAGAAGAGCTTACGTTAGAGGTGCATTTTTAGGGGGAGGAAGTATATCAAATCCTGAAAAAACATATCATCTAGAGTTTGTAACTCATAGTGAAGAATATGCAAAAGACTTATGTAAGCTTATAAATTCATTTGGATTAAACTCAAAGGTTATTCAAAGAAAAAGCTCATTTATTATATACATAAAAGAAGGTGAACAAATTGTTGACCTTTTAAATATAATAGGAGCCCATACTTCATTATTAGAACTAGAAAACATTAGAATAATGAAGGAAATGAGAAATAATGTTAATAGACTTGTTAACTGTGAAACTGCAAATCTTTCAAAGACAGTTAATGCAGCAGTAAGACAGGTAGAAAGCATAAAGTTAATTCAAAGTAGAATAGGACTTCAAAGATTGCCAAAGAATTTAAGAGAAGTGGCAGAATTAAGACTTAATTATCCTGATGAATCATTAAAGGAACTTGGTGAAATGCTAAATCCACCAGTTGGTAAGTCAGGAATTAATCATAGATTAAGAAAAATAGAAAAAATAGCAGAAGAATTAAGATCAGAAGACATTTAAATTAAAAGTCTTTAAAGATAAGAAGAAAAGGGAGTGATAATTATTGAGTAAAGAATTTTGTCACCTTCACCTTCATACAGAGTATAGTCTGCTTGATAGCTCAGGCAAGATACCAAAGATTATTGAAAAGGCAAAAGAGCTAGGAATGAAAAGCATAGCCATTACAGATCATGGAGTGATGTATGGATGTGTTGATTTCTATAAAGCAGCTAAAGAACAAGGGATTAAAGCGATATTAGGTTGTGAAATATATGTAGCGAGTAAGTCAATGCATATAAAACAGGTTGATGTTGAAAATAAGACAAATCACTTGGTTTTACTTGTAAAGAATGAGCAAGGATATGAAAATCTTATGAAGATAGTATCTAAGGCATCAATAGATGGATTCTATTATAAGCCTAGAGTTGATCATGAGTTTTTGAGAGAACATAGTGATGGACTTATTGCACTTAGTGCTTGTCTTGGAGGAGAGGTTCAGAGACACCATTTAAAAGGTGATTATGAAGGGGCTAAAAAAGTAGCTCTGATGTACAAAGATATTTTTAAAGACGGTTTTTATTTAGAGATACAAAACCATGGTATGGAGGAGCAACTTAAGGTTAACGATGAAAATATTAAGTTATCTAAGGATACTGGAATACCATTAGTTGCAACGAATGATGTTCACTATATATATCAAAAGGATAATAAGTCACATGATGTTTTAATGTGCATTCAAACAGCAAAAACAGTTGAGGACACAAATAGAAAAAGATATCCTTCAGACCAGTTCTATTTAAAGTCTCCAGAAGAAATGTATGAGATGTTTTCGTACATTCCAGAAGCTTTAGAAAATACAGTGAAAATTGCAGAAGAGTGTAATTTTGATTATGAGTTTCATGTGTCAAAGCTACCTAAGTTCCCAGTGCCAGCAGGAAAAACTCCGTATGAGTATTTGAAAGAGGTTTGTTATATTGGACTTTTTGAAAGGTATGATGTTTTTGAGGAGTTTAGGGAAAAAGAAGTCGATTATTCAAAGGTTGAAAAGTTGACACAAGAAAATGATAAAGCAAAGGAATATGTTGATAGACTAGAGTATGAGCTAGGAGTAATCAATCAAATGGGATATGTTGATTACTTCTTGATTGTTTGGGATTTTATTAGATATGCTAATGAGAATGGAATTCCAACAGGTCCAGGAAGAGGTTCTGCTGCTGGTTCAATTGTAGCCTTTACTCTTGGGATAACAAAAATAGATCCGATAAAATATAGCTTGCTCTTTGAGCGATTCTTGAATCCAGAAAGAGTAAGTATGCCGGATATAGATTCGGATTTTTGTTACGAAAGAAGACAGGAAGTAATAGATTATGTTGTCGAAAAATATGGAGTAGATAACGTATCACAAATAATAACATTTGGAACAATGGCAGCAAGAGCCTGTATAAGAGACGTAGGAAGAGCTATGAACTATCCATATGCAGAAGTAGATAGAATAGCTAAAATGATACCTACAATGCTTGGAATAACCATAGAAAAGGCATTGGATTTAAATCCAGAGCTAAAGGCTGCATATGAAACAGAAGATAGAGTAAAAGCTTTAATAGATGTAAGTAAAGATTTAGAGGGATTACCAAGACACTCATCAACACATGCCGCAGGAGTTGTAATAGCATCAAATCCACTTGTGGAATATGTACCATTACAAAAAAATGATGAAATGATAGTAACTCAGTTTGATATGACAACCTTAGAAGAACTTGGGTTATTAAAAATGGATTTCCTTGGCTTAAGAACTCTTACTGTAATGAGTGATGCAGTAAAAATGATTAAAGAAAATAGAGGAATAGACATTGATTTAGATAAAATAGACTTTGAGGATAAAGAAGTCTATAAAATGCTTGGAGAGGGAAAAACAGCTGGTGTATTCCAATTAGAATCAGCAGGAATGACTTCATTCATGAAGGAATTAAAGCCTGACTGTTTAGAAGATATAATAGCTGGTATTTCTCTTTATAGACCAGGTCCAATGGCTGAAATTCCAAGGTATGTTGAATGTAAAAGAAATCCTGATAAGGTACAATATTTAGCGCCACAATTAGAGGAGATACTAAATGTGACGTATGGAGTAATGGTTTATCAAGAACAAGTAATGGAAATAGTTAGAAAACTTGGTGGCTATTCATTAGGAAGAAGTGACCTTGTAAGAAGAGCTATGTCGAAAAAGAAACACAAGGTAATGGAAGAAGAAAGAAAGAATTTCATTTATGGAATACAAGATGAAAATGGAAATGTAGAGGTTGAAGGCTGCTTAAGAAATGGAGTTTCAGAAGAGGCTGCAAATAAGATATTTGATTCCATGATGGATTTTGCTAGTTATGCGTTTAATAAGAGTCATGCTGCTGCATATGCTATAGTAGGATATCAAACAGCATATCTAATGAAATACTATCCAGTAGAAACAATAGCAGCAATGCTTAACTCAGTAATGGGAACAGCGGAAAAAGTAGCACATTATATAAAATTTGCAGAAAGTCAAGGAATTAGAGTTCTTCCACCTGATATAAATGAGAGTTATTCAAGATTTACAGTTAAAGGTGATGAAATAAGATTTGGATTATCAGCAATAAGAAATGTCGGAGTTAATGTAGTTTTATCAATTGTTAAATCAAGAGAGAATAAAGGCTTATTTATATCACTTGAAGATTTCATAAACAAAATAGATTTAAGTGCTATAAATAAAAGAGCAGTTGAAAGCTTAATTAAAGCTGGCACGTTTGATTCTTTTAAGGTATTTAGATCAAGACTTTTAGCTGTTTTTGAAAAAGTTATTGACGGTGCTGTAAATGATAAGAAGAGAAATATAGATGGTCAAATAAGTTTATTTGGAATGGCTGAAGAGGAAGATTTTAAGCTTCCAGAAGTAATATATCCAAATATTAAGGAATTTAACAAGAAAAGTCTCTTAGCAATGGAAAAAGAAATGACAGGATTATATTTATCTGGTCATCCATTAGATGAGTATGAAAAAAGCTTGAAAGTACAAACATCAACAAGCGTTACTACAATACTTCAATCTCATAAGATAATAGAGGAAATTAGTAACGGAGCAACGGAAATGGAACCAGAGTTAACTGATAATGATAGTGTAGTAGTTGGTGGAATATTATCTGAAGTTAATCAAAAGGTTACAAGAAACAATACTATTATGGCATTTTTGAAGCTTGAGGATTTAACAGGAACAATAGAAGTAATAGTTTTCCCGAAAACTTTAGATAAGGTAAGAAATTTACTTGTTCAAGATGGATTAGTTGTAATTAAAGGTAGGCTAAGCTTAAAGGAAGATGAAGATGCAAAAATAATTTGTGAAACAATTGAAGGACTAGAAAAAGTAGATTCAAATAAATTATTTTTAAGGTTTGCGGATAATAAATCTATGAAAGAAAATGCAGATGAGTTAAAGCGAATTTTAAGTAATCATAAGGGAGAAACACCAGTATATTTATTTACAGCAAAAGAAAGGCAACAATTTAGATTGCCAAGAGAAAAATGGATAACCATAGATGATGAATTAATGGATAAGGTTAAGCAGTTTTGTGGTGAAGAAAATGTAAAAATAGTAGAAATTTAAAAAGAAGCTGTATCAATATCAAATTTTTGATGCAGCTTTTTCATAAAATACTAATAATATGAAAAAGTAAAAGGTTATCATTGAGAGAAATTCAAATGAAATAATTTACATAAATTAAATCATTAAAAATATAAAAAAAATCAATAAAAAATCATACCATAGGTTATAATAGTTATATAATAGAAATCGATAATAAAAAAATCAAATCTACATAAAAACAAATAAATTTCTTTGGAAAAACAGGGTTAAATTGTCAGAATTTAAAGTAAATTTTATATAATTATAATAAAAATTGCAATTATTTTATAAAGTTGCATAAATGTCATTGATAAATTTACTTAATTTATGTAAAATATAAACGGTCTTATAAATTGTAGGGAATCATATTAATGGTGGGACTAGCTTTGTCCCGGCGGTGTTTAAGGAGGAATAACCATGAAAAAAATAGCTATTTTAACAAGTGGAGGAGACGCTCCAGGAATGAATGCTGCAATAAGAGCAGTAGTTAGAACTGCCATTGCAAACGGAATAGAAGTAATGGGTGTACAAAGAGGATACAGCGGATTAATAAATGGTGAATTATTCAGCATGGATAGAAGTTCAGTATCTGATATTATACAAAGAGGTGGAACAATATTAAGAACTGCAAGATGCTTAGAATTTAAGCAAGAAGAAGTAAGAAAAAAAGCAGTTAAAATATTAAAAGCTTATGGAGTAGATGCATTAGTTGTTATTGGTGGAGATGGATCATTTACAGGAGCTAAGCTATTATCAAAGCTTGGTGTAAGTACAGTTGGTTTACCAGGAACAATAGATAATGATTTAGCGTACACGGATTACACAATAGGATTTGATACAACTTTAAATACAGTATTAGACGCAATAAACAAGATAAGAGACACTTCAACTTCACATGAAAGAGTTTCAATTGTTGAAGTTATGGGAAGACATTGTGGAGATATAGCTCTATATGCAGGTGTTGCTGGTGGAGCGGAAGCTATAATAACTCCAGAAAAAGGTTTTGACAAGGATCAAATTTGCAAAACTATATTAGAAGGTAAGAAAGCAGGGAAAATGCACAACCTAATTCTTTTAGCAGAAGGGGTTGGAGGAGCATTTGATTTAGCTAAATATGTTGAAGATGTTACAGGAATTGAAACAAGAGCAACTGTTTTAGGGCATATCCAAAGAGGAGGAAGTCCAAGTGCTTTTGATAGACTTTTAGCTTCAAGAATGGGAGCAAAAGCTGTTGAAATTCTAATAGAAGGAAAGACTTCAAGAGTTATAGGAATAAAAGACAACAAGATATTTGATCAAGATATAGATGAAGCATTAGCTATAGATAGAAAGTTTGATGAAGAACTTTATGATATAGCAATAACATTATCAAAGTAAAATTATCAATAAATAAATTAACATAGAATTAAATAAGAGGGAGTGTAAATACATGAGAAAAACTAAAATGATCTGTACAATAGGACCAGCTAGTGATAACGAAGAAGTATTATCAAAGATAATTGAGGCAGGAATGAATGCTTCAAGACATAACTTCTCTCACGGAGACCATGCAGAACACGCTGCAAGAATAAATATGGTAAAGGATTTAGCTAAGAAACACAATAAGGAAATAGCTATAATTCTTGATACAAAGGGTCCTGAAATCAGAACAGGAAAGTTTGAGCCAAGCAAGGTTGAACTAGTAGCAGGTACAGAGTTTACTATATACGCAGGAGAAGAAGTAATTGGAGATGCAACTCAATGTTCAGTTACTTATACTGGATTAGCGAATGATGTTAAGCCTGGAAATACTATATTAATAGATGATGGTTTAGTTGGATTAGAAGTTAAATCAGTTGATGGAAATAAAGTTAAGTGCCAAGTTATGAATACTGGTATGGTTGGAACTCATAAGGGTGTTAACGTACCAGGTGTTGCAATAAAGTTACCAGCTTTAACAGAAAAGGATGAATCAGATCTTAAGTTTGGATGCGAAATTGGTGTTACAATGATTGCTGCATCATTCATAAGAAAAGCTGCTGACGTTGAAACAATAAGAGAAATATTAAACAGAAATGGTGGAGAACACATACTAATCTGCTCAAAGATAGAAAACCAAGAAGGTGTTGATAACTTAGATTCAATTTTAGAAGTATCAGATGCTATAATGGTTGCTAGAGGAGATCTTGGAGTTGAAATTCCAATAGAAAATGTTCCAGCAGTTCAAAAGATGATAATAGAAAAATGTAATATAGCAGGTAAGCCAGTTATAACTGCAACTCAAATGTTAGATTCTATGATAAGAAACCCAAGACCAACAAGAGCTGAGGTTTCAGACGTAGCTAACGCTATTATTGATGGAACAGATGCAATCATGCTTTCAGGAGAAAGTGCTAATGGAAGCTGGCCAGTAGAAGCAGTTCAAACAATGTCTAGAATAGCTAAAGAAGCTGAAAAGCAATTAAGCTATGAAGTAGCTGTTTCAAGAGCTAAGAAGCATATTCCTGCAATTGCTGGAGTTATTTCAAGAGCTGCATGTAATGCTGCTAATGAATTACAAGCATCTGCAATTATTTCATCAACTCAAAGTGGAGCAACTGCAAAGAGATTATCACAATGCAGACCAGATTGTCCAATCATTGCAATCACTCCAGAAGAAAAGGTTGCTAAGAAGTTAGCTTTATCATGGGGAATCTTCCCTATCGTTGCTGATAGATTAGAATCAACAGATGAAATGATGGAAACATCAGTTAAGATAGCACAAGAAAATGGATTCGTTTCAAAGGGAGAAACAGTAGTTATAGCTGCTGGAGTTCCAGTTGATAAAATTGGTGCTACAAACTTAATGAAAATAAGCATAGTAGAATAATTTATTAAAAAAAGTCCTTACAATAGTAAGGGCTTTTATTTTAATTACAAACAAAAATTAACGAAAAATTAACAATTTTACTACCTTAACATAAGATATAATGAATATTATTGATGCGTAATTGCTATAATAAAATATGGAATTATATGGCAACTGATTCTGTATTTGCACCCTTTTGGGTGCTTTTTTTTTTGAAATAAATTATAATTGAATAAAATTAGAATAATGTGGAAAAATATCATATATATCATAAGAAAGAAGGGTTATATATGGTAACTTTAAGTTGCAGTGTACATGATTGCGTTAATAATGAAGGAGGGCTTTGTGGAGCACAATATATTGAGATTACAGGTGAAAATGTAAATAAAAAAGAAGACACATATTGCATAAATTATCAACCTAGCACATTCATAAATGAAGTTAAAAGTATGGTAAACACTGATTATGTAGGAGAGATTATGCAAGTTATATCTGGGTATGATGAACCAAAATTTCACCCAAATGTAAAGTGTAAAGTTAATTCATGTTTTTATAATGGAAATGGATTATGTGAGGCTAGAAGTATAATGATTAGTGATAATACGACAATACAAGTTAAAAGAGGAAATTGTGAAACATATATTTCAAATTAAATATTAAATGGTTACAAATAACGTAAAAGTATGTAATTATAGCTTAATTATTATTAATTACATTGTTAAACAATACAAAAATAGATAAAAAACAATACAAAAAGTATAAAATTTAAAGTTTAGATGTAATAATTATTTAATTTGTAAATGGTATTTTAAATGGGAAAGAAATTGAGAGGAATGACTTGTAATGTGTGGATTTATTACTTTATATAGAAATAAAATAAATGAAAATGATAAAATTAATAGCAAAATATATGGAGATATAATAAGGCATAGAGGTCCAGATGATACACAAGATTATATAGATGATAAAGCAATACTTTCTTTTAAGAGATTAAGTATTGTAGATTTAGAGTTTGGACGGCAACCTTTTAACTTTAAGGATAAATTTATAGTTGTATTTAATGGGGAAATATACAACTATAAAGAATTAAGAGATGAGTTAAAGGGGTATGGGTATGAATTTCATACTAATTCAGAAATAGAAGTAATTTGCTCATTATATGATAAATACAATAATGAGTTTGTAAAAAGGCTAAGAGGAATGTTTTCTATTGCGATATATGATAAGATTAATGACAAGTTTGTAATCGCTAGAGATAATTTTGGTATAAAGCCATTATATTATATAGAGAATAATGATTATTTCATTACTTCATCAGAATTTAAAGTATTAGTAAAGGCAAAAGAACCTTTAACCTATACTAAATCACAGCTAGGTCAATATTTAACATTTCAATATATACCAGGCTATGACACCTTATTTAATGAAATAAAGCAACTACCACCTGGTTTTTTACTAGAAAAGAAAATTAATGAAAAAGGAAGGTTAATAAAGTATTTTGAAGCAATACTTAAGCCTGAAAAACACGATAGGGATATATTGAAGCAGGAGATTGTTAGTACTATTAAAGAGTCAGTAAAAAGTCATATGATTAGTGATGTTCCTGTAGCAGCCTTTTTATCTAGTGGCATAGATTCATCTATAATAGTAAAATTGGCAAGTGAGATAACATCAAATTTAACAACATTTTCAATTGGGTTTAATGTTGATGGTTATGATGAGACACAATATGCAAAAAGATTTTGCAATGAATTTGGAATAAAGAATGAGTCTATAAAATTAGATTATAAAGATTATATAAAAGAATTACCAAGAATAATATACCATATGGATAATCCAATTGCAGATCCTTCAATTATACCTTTATATTATATTTGTAAAAGAGTAAGTAAAGATTTTAAAGTTGTTTTATCAGGTGAGGGATCAGATGAATTTTTTGGTGGTTATAATATTTACACTGAAGATAATTCATTAAAATATTTTGATAAAATACCTAAAATAATAAAAAGCGCTTTATTAAAAATATCATATTTTATTCCTGAAAATATTAAAGGTAAAAGCTTTATAGAAAGAGGATGTACATGTATTGAAGATAGGTATGTTGGTAATGCTAGAATTTTTTCAGAAAAAGAAAAAAGAAAAGTGTTAAAGGATTATAATCAAAATAAAAGTTTTAAAAATGTTACTGAAGAGTTGTTTAATGAAGTTAAGGATTTGGATAATGTATGTAAAAGACAATATGTTGATATAAAAACATGGCTAATAGGAGATATATTAACAAAAGCAGATAGAATGTCTATGGCAAATTCATTGGAGGTAAGAGTTCCATTTTTAGATAGAGAAGTTTTTAATTTAGCATCCACCCTTACAAAGGAAGAAAAAATTAACGGGTTCACAACGAAGTATATGTTAAGAGAGGCATTTAAAGGGATTTTGCCAGAGTATGTTTATGAAAAAAAGAAGCTAGGATATCCTGTTCCAATTAGAGTTTGGTTAAAAGATGAGTTATATGATTGGGCATATGAAATTATTAGAAACAATCCTATAGAAGAAATTGATGAAAAAGTTATTTTAAAAATGTTGAAGAAGCATAAAAGAGGGAAGGGTGATTATAGTAGAAAAATATGGGCTATATTGGTTTATATAATTTGGTATAGACTTTATATTGATAAAACATTAAATGAAAATGATAAATTTATAATTTAAAGACTCATAAATATGGGTCTTTTGTTTTTATGGAAAAATTTTCAGAAGTATAGTAAGATTAACTAGACAAAAGTTATATAAGGGGGATATATGAAAAAAATAATTAAAAGTTTAATAGTTCTAATGATATTTACTGTAATGATAATTCCTTTAAAAGTTAATGCAGTTAATGATTTATCATTTAAAGGGGTGTGGATATCTACAGCGTATAATATTGATTGGGATAAAAGTAATGCAAAAGAGACATATAAAAAAGATTTAGATTTAATTAAATCATTAGGGTTAAATTCAGTAGTATTTCAAGTAAGGCCAATGGGTGATTCATTTTATAAAACAAATTATGCGCCATGGTCAAAATACATAACAGGAACACTAGGAAAGGATCCAGGATATGATCCATTAGCTTTTGCTATACAAGAAGCACATAATAGAGGGTTAAAATTTCATGCATGGTTTAATCCATTCAGAATATCAACAGACCCAAATTTTAATTTGACACAATACATAGAAGCATTACCATCAAATAGTCCATTAAAAAGTAATCCTCAATGGATAGTTAAACAAGCAGGAAATGGTAAAGTAAATCATTGGATTAATCCAGGAGAACCAGAGGCAAGACAGTATGTTATAAATGTTATAAAAGAGGTTGTAAGAAATTATAATATAGATGGTGTTCATATAGATGATTACTTTTATCCTTATCCAGTAAGTGGTGTTGATTTTCCAGATGACGAAGCATTCTCAAAATATGCTTCTGGAATGTCAAAAGGAGATTGGAGAAGAGATAATGTAAATAAGTTTGTTAAAGAGCTAAACTCAGCTATAAAATCTACAAAAGCAGGAGTAGAGTTTGGAATAAGTCCTTTTGGAATTTGGAAAAATAGTACTTCAGAAGGAGGTTCGGGTACAAAGGGGACAAGTAGTTATTATGATTTATATTGTGATACTGTGAAGTTTATTAATAATGGTTGGATTGATTATGTAACTCCACAAATTTATTGGGATTTTGCAAGCTCAAATACTCCGTATGGAAAATTAACAGATTGGTGGGCTTCAAAAGTTAAAGGAAAGAAAACAAAACTTTATATTGGACATGCTGCATATAAAGAATTTTCGTCAAGTGAAATAGAAAATCAAATAATATACAATAGAAAGAATTCTGTAGTTAAAGGTAGTTGCTTTTATAGTATGAGAGATATTAGAGCTAATAATAGAAATTTACAAACTCAAATAAAGAATGGATTTGGAACAGCACAACAACAAGTAGAAGAAAAACCTCAAATTAAACCTGAAGCAAACGTTGAAAAACCTACTAACTTAAAGGAAAATGATAATAAGCCTCAAAAAGATGAGTCTGAAATGAAAAGCGAAGACAACAAACAAGAGGTAGAGCAAGAAAAAGTAAATGATGTTGAAGAGAACACTGAACAACAAGACTCAAATGATAAAAAAGAAGATGATGTTGAAGAGAGTGAGCTTGAAAAACAAATAGATACAGAAAATAATGTATTGAAATGGCTAGTTTTATTAGGAATAGCTTTTTTATTAATTATCCCAGCATGGTACTTAGAAAAAAATAAATAATGTAAATCGTATTTTTTAAATTTTATAGTAACAAAATTTATTTCTTAGAGTAGAATATATTAAATTGATAAATATGGAGGAGCCTATGGATGGATATCAATTAATAATGAGACTACAACAAAAAATGAATGATCCACAATTTTCTTTTAGATTTAATCAATTAACATCAGAATTAAATAGCATACCAGGCTTACAAGCGAAGGTAATGGAAATAATGCAAATGGATAGTGAGAAGAAAAGACAGAAAGCATTAGATAAATTACCAAGCCAAGCAAAGGGTATAGTAAAAGAATTACTTACAATGATAAACTCATAAGTTAAAACAAAGTGTACAATAAAATATATTGTGCACTTTGTAACTTTTGCAGATAAAAGTTTACTATGTTATAATCGTATAGATAATTTCAAAATAAATTAAAATAAGGTGATATATTTGGTTGAAAAGAATAAAGAATATAATTTACATATAATTTCTCAAGGATATGAAGGAGAAGGTATTGCAAAAGTTAATGGAACTTTTCCAATATTTGTTGAGGGTGCAATTAAAGGAGAAGAAGTAAAGGTAAGGATTGTAAAAGTAAAGAAGAATTTTGCTTATGGTAAGCTTATTGAGATAATATCAAAAGCACCAGAAAGAAAAGAAGCTGATTGTCCTCACTATAGCAGATGTGGAGGGTGTAGTTTACAACATCAAACATATAGAGGTCAATTAGAGTTTAAATGGGATAGAGTTAAGGACTGTATATCAAAAATTGGAGGACTAAGTGAAAAGTTAGTTGAATTTCCAATAGGTATGGAAGATAAACCATATAGATACAGGAACAAGGTTCAGTTACCAATAGGTAAAGTCAATGGTGAAGTTGTAATAGGTTTTTATGCTCCAAGAAGTCATAATATAATTAATATGGATACTTGTGTTATTCAGGATGAAGTTGGAGAAGAAGTAGCTAAAATAACAAAAGAATGGATAAAAAAATATAATATAGAAACTTCGACAGTTGATGGTGAATGGAATAATAACGGTGTTGTAAGGCATATTATGGTTAGAAAAGGCTTTACTACAGGAGAAGTTATGGTAGTGTTAATTGCTACTAAAAAAGATGTTCCAATGATTGATGAGTGGGTAAATAATATAAAGGATTCTATTAGTGGAATTAAAAGTATTGTTTTAAATGTTAATCCTAAAAATACAAATGTCATAATGGGAGAAGAATGTCAAACTCTTTGGGGAGAAGGTGTTATTCAAGATTATATTGGTAAATTTAAATATAATATAAGTCCACTTTCATTCTTCCAAGTAAATCCTATGCAAACGGAAGTTTTATATAATAAGACATTAGAGTATGCTAATTTAACAGGAGAAGAGTTAGTTTTTGATGCATATTGTGGAACAGGAAGTATAACATTATTTTTATCACAAAAATCAAAAAAAGTTTATGGTGTTGAGATAATAGAGCCAGCAATAGTTAATGCAAAGGAAAATGCAAGGATTAATGAAATAGAAAATTCAGAGTTTTTCGTAGGTAAGTCAGAAGAGATAATTCCTAAGCTAATAGAAGATGGAATTATTCCAGATGTAGTGGTTGTAGACCCTCCAAGAAAAGGGTGTGAGATAAGTCTTCTTGAGGCAATAGGTAGAGCAAAACCAAAGAGAGTGGTATATGTATCTTGTGATCCAACCACATTAGCGAGAGACTTAAAAATATTAGAGGAACAAGGTTTCAAGACAATAAAGATTCAACCTGTAGATATGTTCCCTCATACAAGTCATATTGAAAATGTAGCATTATTAGAAAGAAAATAGAGAGAGAGGATATCTAAATGATATCCTCTAATTTTTAAGCCCATTGATTATTTGTAGCTGATTTTTTTGCTTTAGATTTTCCACATCCACAATTGCAAGATTCGGTAGAAGCAGTGTTTGGGGTGTTATTATTACTAGAAGGTTTTTTACTCATTTAAAGCACATCCTTTCATGAAGTTTGGTACACATATAGTTTGTACAATGTTTTAAACATAATACTTGGTAATAAAAGGATGGTAAAAGAGAGTGCAATAACACTCCCTTTTAGTTAACTTATTTCTTTTTCTTTGAGTCGTTTTTGCTAGATGATTTTTTAGAATCGCTAGATTTTTTAGAATCACTAGATTTTTTAGTTGCAGGCTTTTTAGTTTCTTTTCCTTTAGCCAAAACGAACACTCCTACGCAAATGATTATAATAAATTATATTATATAATCTTAAATAATATTTATATGGAATTAAAAAAATACAATTAATTTATAATAGACAAATTTAATATTTCATGGTATTATATTTGAGTGATTTTAATAGGCGATGGAGTTCGCCATTAATTGCTACTAGCTAATGACTCCTACAAAATAGTAATATGCCCTATATTACTATTTTGTAGGAGTTTTTTCTATACAAAATTAAAAAGGGGAGAGTGATTTATATGGCTTTTAGTTTAGCAATTATAATAATTTTAGGGTTAATATTCAATATAATATTTGAAAAAGTCAAATTACCAGGTTTGTTAGGAATGTTATTATTAGGAATTTTGATTGGTCCATATGTATTAGATTTTATTGATCCAGAATTATTAAATATTTCTGCTGATTTAAGAAAAATAGCATTAATAATAATTTTATTAAGAGCAGGACTTGGTATAAAGAAAGATACATTGAAAAATGTAGGAGCATCAGCTTTAAAAATGAGTTGTATACCAGGTATCTTTGAAGGAATAGCTATAATGATAGCATCAACTTATTTATTAGATATATCTTTAATAGAAGGTGGTATGATAGGTTTTATAATTGCAGCTGTATCACCAGCAATTGTTGTTCCTCAAATGATAAACTTTATTCAAAGTGGTAAGGGAGAGAAAAAAGGTATTCCAACAATAATACTAGCAGGAGCCTCAATTGATGATGTTTTTGCAATAACAATATTTTCAACCTTTCTAGGATTTTATGGAGGAGGGAGTTTTAGTATAACCTCAAAAATTTTAGGAATACCAATATCTATATTATTAGGTATTTTTTTAGGGGTAATAATAGGGTTGCTAATGATGAAGATATTTAAAAAATATCATATTAGAGATACAAAAAAGGTACTGTTATTAGTAGGAGTGGCAATTATATTAACTGGATTAGAAGATAGATTTAAAGATATTATTCCAATAGCTAGTTTATTAGGGGTTATGACGATAGGATTTGTTTTATTAGATAAGTATTCTAGGGTAGCTAATAGAATGTCAGAAAAACTTAATAAGCTATGGGTATTTGCAGAAATTATATTATTTGTTTTAGTTGGGGCAGAAGTGAATATAAGTGTAATAATGCATGCTGGTGCAATTGGAATATTAATTGTAATAGTAGGATTGATTTTTAGAAGTATAGGTGTATACATTTCACTTATGGGTTCTAATTTGAATTTAAAAGAAAAATTGTTTTGTATAGTTTCATATATACCAAAAGCAACAGTTCAAGCAGCTATGGGAGCAGTACCGTTAGCAGCGGGTGTTGAATCAGGGGAAATAATTTTAGCAATTGCAGTTTTATCAATAATAATTACAGCACCATTAGGAGCATTAGGAATTAAATATGCGGGAGAAATTTGGTTAGAGTAAGAATATTCTAATAAACGTTAGCAGTGCATATAGTTTTACATATGATAAAAAGGATATTATTTTGCATAGGGGAAAATGATGTTTGTAAAATTTGAGCACATTAATGGTAGAAAGATTATAGATGTAAGAACAGAAACAGAATTTTTAAAAATGAATATGACAGAATATAATGTACCTATAATAAATGAAAGAGATCACCAAAGGATAAAGGCATTTTATCCTTTGGCTATTTTTATAATAACTATAGGAATAATAAAAAACAGAGAGAGTATAAAAAGAAGGTTAGTAGAAGTATCCAATAACAAACAAGAAGAAATAATCATAGCATGCTCAAGAGGGCGTTTGAGAAGCCCTATAACCTACATATATGCTAGATATATTGGAATAAGATGCAAGGTATTGTGGGGAGGGTTAAAAAACAGATATAAAGATAAATTAGGACTTTCAATAAAAGAAAGAGAAGTGTTATAATTAACTATGTGGAAAAAAATTGAAAAGGTGAGCTATGAAGAAAAAAAAGAAAAGAAAAACGAAAAAAACAAAATGGAGAAAGATAGGTAGTGTATTTCTTGTTTTGGCATTAGTTCTAATTGCAGTGGGATTGGGAGTAATATTTAAATTAGATAGTTATTATTTAAAATATACAAAAGAAAATAGAAATGAAAATATATCATATAAAAGTATAAAGAAGTCATTAAATACTCTAGAAAGTGAATTAAGTATTAAAGAGGTAAATTATAAGTGGGAAAATTCTCTTACTTATGATAATAGACCAAATAAGATAATAGTACATCATGCTGCTGCAGATAATTTAACGCCAGAGCAGATTCACAATGACCATAAAAATAAAGATTATGATGGAATAGGGTATCATTATTATATTAGAAAAGATGGGACAATTTATAGGGGTAGACCAGAAGGAGCTCAAGGGGCTCATACTATAGGCGAAAATAGAAAAAGTCTTGGGGTTTGCTTAGAAGGAGATTTTGAAAAACAAAAGTTAACAGATAAACAAAAAGAGTCATTGATAAAGTTATGTGAGTATTTAATAATAAAATATAACTTGGAAGAGATAATAGGGCATAGAGATGCATATAACACATTGTGTCCTGGTAAAAATATTTCTTTGGATAAAATAAATGATGATGTAGGTACTAGGTTGATCAAATTGGGACAAGAATATAAATAAAATTAAAAAGGGAGAGGTTATTAATGTTTTTAAAGGAGCTAAATAGTGAAGAGAGAATAGCTTTTGTAAATTTAGTTGAAGCTTTTGCTAAGGTAGATGAAGTTTTTGAGAGGGAAGAAAAAGAGTTATTAGAAGACTATATTGAAGAGTTAAGTCTAGAAAAAGAAGTGTTAGGAACTAAGACATTAGATGAGGTTATAGAGGTGCTATCAAAATCAACAGAAAGAATTAAGAAGGTAGTTTGCTTTGAATTAGTAATTCTTGCTCTTGTAGATGGAGAGTATGAGGATAAAGAACTAGAATTTTTACAGCAGGTAACAAATAAATTAAATATTGATGAAACAAAAGTTATAATAATGCAAAACTTTTTCTTGAACTTCAAGGAAATATATGAATTTTCAACTGTAGATGCAGAAAGTAAGATTGCATTATTAATGGAAGAAGCTGAATCAATTATAGAATTATAATAAAATATGAGCTGTTTTATAAACAGCTCAATTTTTTTATGTGATTTTATCACAGTAAAAGGTTTGAATTTATGGAATAATGAATTCATTAGATAAAACTTTAGTGAGGTGTAATTTATGAGTAAGAAAGTATTAATAGTAGGTGGAGTAGCAGGAGGAGCTTCTACAGCTGCAAGATTAAGAAGATTAGATGAAAATATTGAAATAGTAATGTTTGAAAGAGGAGAACACATATCTTTTGCAAATTGTGGATTACCATATTATATTGGAGAAACTATTACAGATAGAGAGAAGCTATTAGTTCAAACTCCAGAAAAAATGAATGCAAGATTTAATATAGATGTTAGAACTTTTAGCGAAGTTATATCAATAGATGCAGATAATAAAAAGGTTATAGTTAGAAGTAAAAATGATGGAGAATATGAGGAGTTTTTTGATGCTTTAGTATTATCACCAGGAGCAAAACCAATAGTTCCAAAGATTCCAGGTGGAAATGATGAAAGAATAATGACATTAAGAAATGTTTGGGACACAGATAAAATAAAGAAATTAGTAGATAAAGAAGAGATAAAGGATGCAGTAGTAATAGGAGGTGGCTTTATAGGCATTGAAATGGCTGAGAATTTAAAGGAAAGAGGATTAAATGTAACTCTAATTGAAGCAGCACCACATATATTAGCTCCATTTGATTCGGAAATTTCTACAATTATTGAGAAGGAAATGAATGATAATGGCGTTTCATTGGTATTAGGAGATAAGGTTGTTGAATATGTAAATGAAGGAGAAGCTTTATCAGTTGTTTTAGAAAGTGGAAAATCTATAAAGACTCAAATTGTAGTATCTGCTATCGGTGTAGTACCAGATACAGATTTTTTAAGAGAGAGTGGAATTGAATTAGGCCAAAGAGGGCATATTCTTGTAAATGAATATATGGAAACAAATAAAGAGGGAGTATATGCGTTAGGTGATGCTGTATCAGTTGTTGATTTTGTAAATGGAAGAGAAGCATTTATTCCATTAGCAGGACCAGCTAATAGACAAGGTAGAATTGTTGGAGATAATATAGCAGGAATAAAATCAAGCTATAAGGGAAGTTTAGGAACATCAATTATAAAGGTTTTTGATTTAGCAGCAGCTTCAACTGGAAATAATGAAAGAACTTTAAAAAGATATGGTATTGAATACAAAAAGGTGTATTTACACCCAATGTCACACGCAAGCTACTATCCAGGGGCAACTCCATTAACTATAAAAGTAATTTATGATGTTGAAGGGAAAATTTTAGGAGCTCAAGCATTAGGTGTAGAAGGCATAGACAAATTTATTGATGTAATAGCAACAACAATTAAGTTTGGTGGAACTATGGAAGATTTAGCAGAACTTGAATTAGCTTATGCACCACCATTTTCTTCAGCAAAATCACCAGCTAACATGGCAGGTTTTATAGCTAAAAATGAAATGGTTGGATTAGGAAAGCTATGGTCAGTTGAAGAGTTAGACAATTATGATGAAAATACACAAATATTGTTAGATGTTAGAGAGGCAATGGAAGTTCAAGGTGGAATGATTCCAGGAGCAATTAATATTCCAGTAGATAAATTAAGAGATGGCATGAGAGCATTAGATAAGAATAAAGAAATATTAGTTTATTGTGCTGTTGGTATAAGAGGATATATTGCTCAAAGAATTTTAGAACAAAATGGATTTAAAACAAGAAATTTAACTGGTGGATTTAGAATATTTTCAAATTGGAATTATAAAGGAAAAGAAGTGGAACAAAAAGAAGAGGCTGTAAAAGAAGAAGTTGCTTTAACTAAGGATGAAAACATAAAGGAACTTAATGCAGTAGGGCTTTGCTGTCCAGGACCATTAATGCAAGTGAAAATGATGACAGATTTAATGAAGGATAATGAGGTATTGAGGGTAAAAGCTTCTGATCCAGGTTTTTATAAGGATATTGAAGCGTGGGCGAGAAGAACAAATAATGAATTACTTTCAGTAGAAAAAAAGAAAGGCATTATTGAGGCAGTAATTAAAAAAACAAATAAACAATCTGATAGCAATAATGAAATTGCAACTCAAAATAATGATAAGAATGGTCAAACTTTAGTCGTATTTAGTGGAGATTTGGATAAAGCAATTGCATCTTTTATAATAGCTAATGGTGCAGCTTCAATGGGTAAAAAGGTAACAATGTTCTTTACCTTCTGGGGGCTAAATATTTTAAGAAAAGCAGATAAAGTGAAGGCAGATAAAAATATAATTGAAAAAGCTTTTGGACTTATGATGCCAAGAGGAAGTGAAAAATTAGGATTATCAAAAATGAATATGGCAGGAATTGGACCAAAAATGATTAGAGGGGTCATGAAAAATAAGAATGTCAATTCATTAGAAGAATTAATAGAATCAGCAAAGAAAAATGGTGTTGAACTTGTTGCTTGCACAATGTCAATGGATGTTATGGGAATAAAAAAGGAAGAGTTAATTGATGGAGTGAATTTTGGAGGCGTTGGATACTATTTAGGTGAGGCTGAAGAATCAAATGTAAATTTATTTATATAATAGATAATGGGAATGTGAAAAAACATTCCCATTAATTTTTATAATAAATAGTTAATAAAAGTAAAATTTGATATAATTAGTATGAGAGCTGAATACATCTATAAGGAAGACCAAATACTATATTTTTATAGGCGGTGAATTAATGATAGATTTGTACACAGTATATCTCTACAATTATGCAAGAGAATACTTATTTCAGACCAATATAGACTTAATCAAGATGAAAAGCTTTTCCAACAATGCATCAGTAGTTTTTATAGACAAGTTTGATGGCTTGCAAATTATAGCATTTACAGCGTTGGACTTCTTTGATTATTTAAAAAGTAGAGATTGTTTTAAAATAACTATGTCTCTTAAACATGGAGAACAGTTAGTTTTAGAGTGTAGTTGCAGATTTTCTAAGGAATATTGGTATGGAAAAGTAATATTAGATGATGATGAATATGTATTTGATAGATACTTCGAAAAAATTGGAGAAGATTTATGGATAAGTGAATACAGAGAGTTAAGTGATGAGGAAGTTATAGAAGAAAGAAGAAAGTTAAAGAAAAGAAGATACAAAGATTTATAAAAGCATAAAATCCGTAAAGAGTAAATTTACGGATTTTATTTATAAAAGTTATTTGGCTGGTGAAGAGAGCTTTTTTAATAAATCCTTCATTAGTGGCTCTTGAGCTTTTTGATTTTTAATAATGTTTTGTGCTAAAGCTTTAACTTCATCAGTATTAGAATATTTTAAAAGGTCTTCAGCCATTTCTATTCCAGCTTCATGGTGGTGTAGCATTTGTTTTAAGTAATCAACGCATGGAGTTTTAGTAGCTTTTATATCGTTCATTTCTTTAAACATTCCATTAATAATTTCTTGGTACTCACGTATATACTTTTGATCTAAATCTTTATCTGTAACAGTATTTTCTTTTTTAAGTTTCTCTAATAAAGCTTGCATAGTTTTAACTTCGTTATTTTGTTCAGAAATTATATTCTGTGCTAATTTCTTTACGTCATTATCATTTGCTTCTTTAAGTATAGCTTCAGACATACCAATAGCGCCTTCGTGATGAGGTATCATCGCACTTAAAAAATCTATGTCAACATTACCTGTAACAGGTGCAGAGGTCATATCTTTTTTCATTTTTTCAAACACCTTTGAATATTCTTTCATATATATACCTTCATCCATGTTTAATTCAAAGGACGGCTTTTCTTTAATTTCTTTTGAATCCTTTGGAGTTGATGGTGAAGCAAATGCCGTAACTGTTAATAGTTGGGTTAATAAAAGACCCATTATAAATAATTTTTTCATTTAATCACTCCTCCTTACTTTTCTAGTATTAAAGAAAAATATATTTTTTATACAAAGTGTATATAAAAACACCCCTACCTTTTTATGGTAGGAGTGTTCTCTATTTAAAAATATCATCTAAAGTTGTTCCATCAGCATTAGGTAATTTTCCATTTATTAGTTTTGCAATTGTAGGTCCTTCATTCAATAAAGACATTTTCTCTATATAATAATTTTCTTTAATTAAAGGTGATTTACATATGAAGAAAGTCTGGTAATTTTCAAGCTTTGGATCATATCCATGAGTTCCTACATGGTGTTTACCTTTTGTTTCCTCAATTATTGGACCATCTATATCATTAATAAAATAATAAGGAAGATTAGCTTCAAGCATAAAATCACAATCATTGGATGCTCCAAGCATTCTTGCATCTTCTCCACTATAGATTTCTTTAATACAGTTATTATTATTCTTAGAAAAATCACTCAAAAGATTATAAATATCATCTTTTAACGATTTATCATTTAAATAAATATAAGCAGAGCCATCACAATAATTACAAAACACATTCCAAGATTTTATTTTACCTTTTGAGTTTAATTGAATTAGTCCATTTTCAATAAATAATTTATTAAGTTTTACAACATAGTCTGCATCTTGGAAAGAATGGTCTCCTAAAGTTATAAGATTAGTTGATTCATATAAATTGTTTTCTTTTAAAAATTTTATTACTCTTCCTAATCTTTCATCATGCCTTATTAATGCATTTTTAGCTTCTTTAGATTTAGTGCCATAGTCATGTTTTTGAGTATCTAAATCAGTTAAATGAACTAAAATAAAATCAGCTAAATCATTTTCTAAAATATACATTAGAGATGCCATTGTAAAATTATCGAGTTCAGGTTGAGATATACCATTTCTTAAATGTCCAAAAAGTTTATTAACTTTATATTGAAACATTTTACTCCCATTAAGAAGAGAAACAGAAATTTGATTTCTCCACCATCTATTAGCGAATATTTCAGGTACATTTATATCAAGTGTTGAAGCTTTACCAGTAACAGGCCAAAGTAGGGCTGCAGTTCTAAAGCCTTTTTCTTTAGCTACATCATAAATTGTTTCCCCTTTAATATATTTACGTTGCCAATACCAATCAGGATTATTACTCCAAGGTTGAACAAGAATATTGTTAGTTATTCCATGATTACAAGGATTCATACCAGTTGATATGGTTGCATGTGCTGGGTATGTAATTGAAGGGTAAACTGATTCTACATTATCACTATAAGAACCTTTAGTAATTAACTCATTAAAATTGGGAAGATCTTTAATTATATTAAAATCTGTTTTATCAAGGGCATCAAAAGAAATAATAATTGTTTTTTGCATGTTAAATCCCTCCTTTTATAATAATATTTTACTACAAATTATAAGTATATATAAGTGAGTATAGAAATTTATTAAAAGGGGAAAAGTAAAAATACTTAAGAAAAAATTAAGAACTATTAAATTTAACTTACTATCTTGCATTAAACAATAGTGTGTAATATAATGTAGTCACAAGATAAAAAAAGGAAGTGAGCAAATGAATATCCAATTGAAAAAGGGAGTTCTAGAATTATGTGTATTATCAGTACTTTCTAAAAAGGATTATTATGGGTATGAATTAATAAATGAAATATCAAAAACAATATCAATTTCAGATGGAACTATTTATCCTATATTAAGAAGATTAACTAAGGAAGGGTATTTTACTACATATTTACAGGAGTCTGCAGAAGGACCACCAAGAAAATATTATAGATTAACTGAATTAGGATATGAGACAAAGGAACAATTAGAAAGAGAGTGGTTAGAGTTTCAAAACTCTGTAAATAAAATAATATTAGGAGGATATAACGTTGAATAAAAATGAGTTTCTATCTATTATAAAAGATGGATTAAAGGATTTTCCAGAACAAGAGTTAAATGATATTATTTATGATTATGAAGAGCACTTTTTTTCAGCAATGGAAGCTGGAAAAAGCGAAGAAGAAATAGTAAATGAATTAGGAGATCCATATGTAATTGTAAATGGTTATAGAAATGGATATTTACAAAAAAACGATGTAAAAGAAGAAGAAAAAGAAGAGTTTAAATATGATTCTTATGAAAATAATACAAAATATAGTAAGTCTAGTAATTCAGGAGTTGATGTAAATAAAATTTTGAAAATAATTATAGCGGGACTTTTAGTAATTTTAATAGGACCACTATTTTTAGGACTTGGATTAGGGGCTATTGGAGTATTATTTACAATTTTAGTTGCAGTTATAGTAGTTCCATTTTCTTTAAGTTTAGCTGGAATTGCAGTTATATTTTCAGCATTATTTAATCATACTTTAGGCTTTATTACAGTGCCAAACTTTATAGCTGATTTTCCAATGAGTGTAATAGTATTAGGAACTGTTGGGTCAATTGCTTTATCATTATTAACAATAATAATAGCATATTATATTTTAAAATCTATATTTGTAGGAATAAAGAATTTAATTATAAGATTCAATCAAAGGGGGAGAGCATAAGATGAAAAAGAGAATAATACCGAGAGGTATGAAAATATTTATGGCTATCCTTTTAACAATAGGTATTGCTTCTTATATTGGAGCCGGTTCTGTTTTATATAATAGTGGATATAAACTTTCAAATTATTATGATGAAATTGAAGATATAATTTATTGGGATGGATTTAAGTATAACTATTCAAATATGGTTACAACTAAGTTAATAGAGGTGTTACCAGAAAATAAAACTATAAATATTAGTACAAATAATAGTAATATAGAAGTAGTTGGATATGAAGGTACAGAATTAAAAGTTGAACTATATGGGAATTTTAAGAGTCAAGATCTTATGGAAGAGTATATTAATTTATCAACTAATAACAATATTATTAATGTTGGAATAAATAAAGAAGAATTTTCAAGAGAGGCGATTATTAAGGTGTATATACCAAATAATTACAAGAATGATATAACAATGTATTCAAATAATGGTCTTATAAGTGTATCAAATATAGAGGCTAACAACTTTACAGCGAGAACAGAACAAAGAGAAATAGAATTAAGAAATATAAAAAGCAATAATGCAGTAATAGAAACTAAATATGCAAATATAAATTCAGATGGTGTTAATTTTATTAACTCAAAAGTTACTTCTACATCAGGAAATATTGATATTGATGGAATGCTTGGAGAAGGAGTAGTTGCTACTAGATCAGGAGAGATTGATTTAGATTTAATTTCAGTAGGTAAGTTATTAGAAATAAAAAGTGATTCAGGAAATGTGAATTTAGATATGTCATTAGGATTATCTTATATAGTAAATTATTCTACTAATAGTGGGAATATGATGTGCTATGATTGGGATTTTTCAAATAACGAAAACGGTGTTAGAACATTTACACAAGGTAATGGAGAAAACAAAATACTAGTAAATACACAAAGTGGTAGCTTAAATATTAATTAAATATGAATGAAAAAAGCTGTGGAAAGAGATATCCACAGCTTTTTTGTGGGTTATACACATATAAACCCTTTATAAACAGGTAAAAATGTGTATAATGTGCATAAAAACGTTAAAAATGTGGATAACTTTGCAAGAGTGTGAGAAAAAGAGTAAATTTATCCACACACAATATGTACAAGCCATAACGACTATAATCACTATATAATGTGTATTGTATAAATAATTGTTATCATTTAAAATAAATTGTAGAAAAAGAATAAGTTTTATCGAAATTAATCAACAGTATTCACAAAACTGTGGATAAAAACTGTGGATAATGTGCAAAACTTTATTAAAATGGAAAGGAAGTTAAGAATGAATTATAATAAGAACATTTTCATAGGTGAATTTGTTAATAGACCAAATAGATTTAATGCATCAGTTATATTAAATGGTGAAGAAATTGTAGTACATGTACCAAATACAGGAAGATGTAAAGAAATATTGCAAAAGGGGGTAAAGGTATTACTTAGAGAGGAACTTGGAGAAACAAGAAAAACTAAATATGATTTAGTTGGGGTATATAAAGGAGAGGAACTTATTAGTATAGATTCTCAAATACCCAATAAAGTGGTGGAAGAAGCATTAAAAAATCAAAAAATTGATAAACTAAAAATATTCAATAATATTTTAAGAGAAAAGACTTATGGAAATAGTAGATTCGATTTTAAGCTTGGGGATAACTTAGGAAATGAATATTATTTAGAAGTAAAAGGAGTGACATTAGAAGAGAATGGTCATGCACGTTTTCCAGATGCACCTACTGAAAGAGGAAGAAAACATATTTTAGAGCTTATAGAAGTTAAAGAAAGTGGAAGAGGAGCTGGCGTTCTTTTATTAATTCAAATGGAGAGTGTCAAAACTTTTTCTCCAAATGATGATACTGATCCAAAGTTTGGGGAGGCATTAAGAGAGGCAAAAAACAAAGGTGTTGATGTAATGGCATACAATTGCAAGGTTGATATGGAAGGAATTACCTTGTATAATGAGGTAGAAGTAATATTATAAATTTCTAAATCTACATTATTAGTTCTAAATTAAAAATACATAGGAGAGGTTATAATGAAGTTTAAATATTGTCCTATTTGTGGAAGCTTACTAGAGGAAAAATATAGTTGGGATGAGGGCGGAGTTCCTTATTGTCCTGTTGATAATAAAATGTTTTTTGATACGCCTAAGCCTTGTATAATAGCAGCTGTAATAAAAGATAAAGAGATATTGCTTTTGAAACAAAGCTATATTTATAAGGACTGTAAGGTTTTAGTTTCAGGCTATGTTGGTAATAATGAAACAGTTGAAGATGCAGTTTTTAGAGAGGTTTTAGAGGAAACAGGGATTAAAATTAAGGACATTAAGTATTTAGGTTCAGATTTTGTTCAAGATAAGGAAATATTAATGTTAACATATATGGCAAAGTATGATAGCGGAGACATTAAAAAGTCTGATGAAGTTGAAGGTGTAGCTTGGAGCAATATAGAGGATGCATTATGTGAAATGAGTAGAGATGAAATCGGAAAGAAAGTAGTAAAAAAGGTTTTAAATGAAATAGGATATGATGGTGAATTTGCATTTAGGTGTGAATTGAAAAAATAAGGGGCTAATTAGCCCCTTTTCTTATTACTTCTAAATTAAGAACATTGTCACTGAAAGAAATATTTGATTCATCTACCATCATACCAACAAGAGAAAGCTCAGAGTCAAACGCACTCTCTCCACCAAGGTGCCAATAGTATTGTTCTACCTCATGTTGTCTTGGAACATTTAAGGTATCTATTAAGTTTTGAAGATTGTCCTCACTAAAATTGGTTAATTTTGCTTTTATATGAATTCTTGTACTATCATCAACGTTTTTTATATCCATAGAAACTTCATCGCTTCCATAATGATAGCAATAAGATATTAATTCATTTACTATCTTTAAGTTTTTTTCAGTTTTAAATTTCATTAAATTTTACCTCCTCTTTAAAGGTAGTTAGAAGTGGTATTAGAATCATTGCAACAAAACCACCAGCTAAACCATTATTATATAGATTCATACCACCATGAAGATATCCAATATTAATAACAATATTTACATGTAAAAAGCCAGCAAGTACACCAATTAGAGGACCAAACTTACCTGATATAGGAGCTAGGCATGTACTAAATAATATTGGTAATATTAGTGATGGAGAATTAATACTTTCAGAATTTAAAGTACCTGCTAGTATTGCACCAATAAGTATTGGGATTATATTTTTAAGGTGTTTTCCAAAGCAACCAAATCCCATTATTGTAAATATACCACCTATAGTTGGCCCGTTCAAGTCTCCTCCAATTAATAAAACTAAACTAGTAGAAAAAATACAAAGAACACCCATATTAATAAATGAAGCATCACCATATAAAATATAAAAATCTGATATTAAACGTCCATTTTGAGATGTAAGCTTTTTTAGGTTAGATAAATGATTATCTCCAAAATAAATCCCCATAATAATAAAAGCTAATCCAATAATAAATAATATTATTGTGAAAATTAAGTTGTTACCAGAATTCCAAATAAGTGTGGTTTCGAAATCTATTCCAATATTTCTGAATATGGACATTAGCATCATAGCTACAAGACCACCAGCAAAACCAATATTATATAAATTATATCCGGAATGAGCAATTATACAATGAGAAGCTATAGGAGTTAATATAAAACCTGTAAATACTCCAATTAAAGCCCCAATTAAAAAGCCGATGAATGGATGAATTGAGCTTATAAAATTAAATTGAGTTACTGTTGGAGCAAGTGTAGTTGATAGTATCATAATTAAAGAATAATTAAGTATGGGCTCTTTTTGATATTTGGCAAAAAGCCAAACCCCTATCATTACAGGCCAAATGTTAACTATATTCTTTCCAAAGAAAGAAAAGCCTGTCATAAGCCAAATAGACATAATTGTAGAGCCATTAGGCTTAATTCCAATATAAATTAAAATAAGTATGCTAAAAATACTGGTTAAAGCAGCATTTACTAAAGTAGCTCCTATGCCACCGATTGCTACATAATCAGTTATTAAAATATCGGGAGTTATAATAATATTTTTTAAACCATAAAGAATTTCGCTAGGTGAATCTATTAAAAAAGCGATTAAAATCATAAATGAATATATAAATAAGAACAAATTATAGCACCTATAGAAATTTTTCTTTTTTATCATTAAATTTATCACCTCATATATTGAAATTTGTATTACAATATAATTATATTGGAATTTTATGAAAATTCATATAGTAATTAAAATATAACATACAAATAAGATATTATTTGATACAATAATATCTCAAATAATAGTATAATTAATATAGAACGTTTGGAGGGGATTATTATGACAGTTAAAGCTACAAAATTTGTTCCAGAGATTAAGGGAACATTAAGAAGTCATGTAGTTGAGGTACCATCAGTTATTAGAGATTGTGGAGGAATTAAGATTTTTGGTAAAAGAATAAAATCATTATTGTTTAGTACTGATGTTGCAACAATTAGAAATACAAATGCAGATGCAATAATAGCAGTATATCCCTTTACCCCTCAACCATTAATTACAGAAGCTTTAGTTATGGCTGCGGATGTTCCTGTTTTCTGTGGTGTTGGAGGAGGTATAACTCAAGGGAAAAGAGTTGTGAATCTAGCATTAGATGCTGAGTTTAAAGGAGCAATGGGGGTTGTTGTTAATGCACCAACATCAAATGAAGTTGTAAGAAAGATAAGAGCAACTATAGATATTCCAGTAGTTGTTACTGTAGTATCTGAGTGTGACGATATTGCAGCTAGAATAGAGGCTGGAGCAACAATCTTAAATGTTTCAGCAGGAGATAAAACAGCAAAGATTGTTAGAAACATAAGAGAGAAGTATCCAGAGTTTCCTATTATAGCAACAGGAGGACCAACAGAGAAGACGATAAAAGATACAATAGAAGCTGGGGCAAATGCTATAACATATACTCCACCAAGTACAGCTGAAATTATGACCATGTTAATGGATAAATATAGAAATGAAGAATAAAAATGGGTTACAAATGTTAAAAAGTATGCTATTATAGTATAAAGAGAAAAATGGAATAAATTGACGGAGGTAGAGGCGCTTAAATTATTAGTATCTATTTAGAGCTTTGCAGGGCTATGAAGAATAGAAAAAGGAGTTTGAGCCGAAGCTTGAGAAGATTGCAATTTCTTTTGCTGGGTATGCATAAAATATATGCATAACTGTCACGAAAGTGGTGTGCTACAATGTTTATTAATTATATACTTATAATTTTTATGAAGTTGTAAACGCCACAAATATCAATTTGTGGCGTTTTTTATAACTAAAAAGGGGGCATTAAAATGAATTTATTTGGGAGCATGAAAGTAGAAAATAATCAATTAAGTATTGGGGGACTACAGGCTAGTTATTTAGCTAAAGAATATGGAACTCCTCTGTATGTTATGGATGAGGAATTATTAAGAAATAATTGTAGAGATTATTATAATAACTTCAAATGTAATGAAAATAATAATAGGGTTGCATATGCAGGGAAAGCATTTTTAACATTAGCTATGTGCCAAATTATAAAAGAAGAAGGTCTTCATCTTGATGTAGTATCTGGTGGAGAGTTATATACAGCACATAAAGCTGATTTTCCATTAGAAAAGGTGTACTTTCATGGAAACAATAAAACAGTTGAGGAAATAGAACTTGGGGTAAAATTAGGAGTTGGAACATTTGTTGTTGATAATCTTTATGAAATGGAAGTATTAGATAGGATTTCAAGAAACAATAATAAGACACAAAATATATATTTAAGATTAACACCAGGGATTGAGGCTCATACTCATGAATATATTAAGACAGGACAAATTGACTCTAAGTTTGGATTTGCACCAGTTGGAAATATAATAATTGATGCAGTAAAAAAAGCCATAGAATTAGAAAATATAAATTTAAAGGGGCTTCATTGCCACATAGGTTCTCAAATATTTGATTTAGAACCATATGAAGATGCGGCAGAAATAATGTTAGGATACATTAAGCAAATAAAAGAAGAAACAGGTTATGAAATAGAAGAATTAGACCTTGGTGGAGGCTTTGGAATATATTATACTGATGAAGATGCACCAAGAAAGACTAATGAATATTGTGAGGTAATTTTAAATAAGGTTGATGAAGTTTGCAAGAAGTTAGATATGAATAAGCCAATATTAACAATTGAACCAGGGCGTTCTATTGTGGGTAATGCAGGAACCACACTGTATACTGTGGGAGCGGTAAAGGAAATTCCTGGGGTGAGAAAGTATATTGCTGTTGATGGTGGAATGACAGATAACATTAGACCATCATTATATACTGCAAAATATGAGTGTTTTAAAGTAGATGAGATTATTGGTGATGTTGAAGAAAAGATAACTCTAGCAGGGAAGTGCTGTGAATCAGGAGATATCTTAATAGAAGATACAGTTCTACCATCTGTAAATACTGGTGATATTTTAGCAGTACCAACAACAGGAGCTTATGGATACTCTATGTCTAATAATTATAACAAGAACCCAAGAGCGGCTGTAGTTATGGTTAGAAATGGACAAGCAAAACTTGTATGTAAAAGAGAAACTTATGAGGACATATTAAAAAATGAAATAATATAAATGTTTAAAAGGAGCTGTCTTTAGGACGGCTCTTTTCAATAAATACTAAAAGTAATCATAATTTAGTGCGCTGTCTGTGTTTGAAAATTTAAAATTATGATATACTTAAAGATATACATATAATTAAGGAGAGAAAATATGAAAGAGTATTTTACTGTGGACAGAATAGAAGAAAAATTTTATGTTCTTGAGGATGAAAATAGTAACATAATTGACATAGAAAAATGCTATATTAAAACAGAGGCTTTTGAAGGTGATATACTTTATAAGCAAAATGAATATTATTATTTAGATAAGGAAAAGACAAACCAAAGAAAAAAAGAAATAAATGAATTAATGAAGGGATTATGGGTGGACTAATATGGAACATGATGCTTTAAACGATAAGGATATACAAAAAGAGATAATAGAAAAAGAAGCTGATTGTATTGAAAAAAATGAACAGCATAAGGAGAAAGAAAAAAAAGGATTTTTCTATGAGTGGGGATTACCTATAATTTCAGCAATTATATTAGCGTTACTTATAAATAAATTCTTACTTTTTAAGGTATACATTCCAAGTGAATCTATGGTACCAACTCTAAATGTTGAGGATAGATTATTTGTATCAAGAATATATAACTACGATAAGTTAGAGCGTGGAAACATAATAGTTTTTGATTCTAAGGAATATGGTGAAACTATGATAAAAAGATTAATAGGTTTGCCAGGAGACCATATAGAAATAATGAATGGTGTGGTAAGCATAAATGGAGAAACTTTAGATGAACCATATGTTAAGAATACTGATAATTATTATGGTACATTTGATGTTCCAGAAGGAAAGTATTTCTTTTTAGGAGATAATAGACCTGTTTCAGCTGATAGTAGAAAATGGATAAATCCATATATTGACCAAAAGGATATTATGGGGAAGGCTCAAATTAAAATATATCCATTTAAAGATTTTGGCAGTGTTAAGTAATGACAGAAAGTAGAAAGGATAAAAAGATATATGAGTGAAGATAAAAAGAAGAATAAAAAGAATGAAGATAACTCAAAAAATAAGTCAACATTGATTTATTTTGCTGTAGTTTTATTAGTTTTAGTTGTAATAAATTATGCATCAGAAAATTTCATGAATAAGGAAATTACTTATAATGAATTTAGAACATTATTAAGTGAAAAGCAAGTAGAGAAGGTTGTAATAACAAGTGAGAACTTAATTATAACACCAATTAATACAAGTGAATATGCAGGAAAAACATTATATACTGCAAACATAAATGATGAAAGTTTAATAAAATCATTAGATGAGGCAGGAATTAGCTATACAGGTAAAAATCCAAGAAATTCACCAATAATAAGCTTCTTATTAAATTGGGGATTATTATTAGTATTCTTCTTCATTATGTGGAAGTTTATATTCTCAAAAGTTGGTGGCGGTGGAGGAATGATGTCCATCGGTAAAAGTAAGGCAAAGGTATATGTTGAAAATGAAATTGGAGTAACATTTAAAGATGTTGCAGGTCAAGAAGAGGCAAAGGAAAGCTTAGAAGAGGTTATAGATTTCTTAAATGGACCAGAAAAATATACTGCTATTGGAGCAAAGCTTCCAAAGGGATTATTACTAGTAGGTCCTCCAGGAACAGGAAAAACATTAATTGCAAAGGCTGTTGCAGGAGAGGCGAAGGTTCCATTTTTCTCACTTTCAGGATCAAGCTTTGTTGAGATGTTTGTTGGTGTTGGGGCATCTAGAGTAAGAGAATTATTTAAGGATGCAGAAGCACAAGCACCATGTATAATTTTCATAGATGAAATTGATGCTATTGGTAAGAGTAGAGATAATGCAATGCAATCAAATGACGAAAGAGAGCAAACATTAAATCAGCTTCTTGCTGAAATGGATGGATTTGATTCATCAAAGGGAATAGTTATCTTAGGGGCAACAAATAGACCAGAGATATTAGATAAAGCATTATTAAGACCAGGTAGATTTGATAGAAGAGTAATTGTTGATAGACCAGATTTTAAAGGAAGAGAAGCAATACTTAAGGTTCATGCAAACACTGTTAAACTTGGTGATGATGTAGATTTAACAGAAGTTGCAAAAGGAACTCCAGGTGCAGTAGGAGCAGATCTTGCAAACATAGTAAATGAGGCAGCTTTAAGAGCTGTAAAGCACAACAGAGAATTTGTGCTTCAAGAAGATTTAAGAGATGCAGTAGAAGTAATTATTGCAGGTAAAGAAAAGAAGGATAGAATATTATCTGAAAAGGAAAAGCAAGCAGTTGCATTCCATGAAGTTGGTCATGCATTAGTTGCAGCACTTTTAGATGATACAGATCCAGTTCATAAAATAACAATTGTACCAAGAACAATGGGAGCATTAGGTTATACAATGCAATTGCCAGAAGAAGAGAAGTTCTTAAGCTCAAAGGAAGAATTATTTAATGATATTGTAATAATGCTTGGTGGTAGAGCAGCAGAAGAAGAAGTATTTAATCTTGTTTCAACTGGAGCTTCAAATGATATTGAAAGAGCAACACAAACAGCAAGAAGTATGGTAACACTATATGGAATGAGTGAAAGATTTGATATGATGGCTCTTGAATCAATACAAAATAGATACTTAGATGGTAGAGCTGTTAGAAATTGTAGTGAGCAAACTTCAACAATTGTTGATGAAGAGATATTAAAGATAATTAAAGAGGCTCATGAAAAGGCAAGATTATTATTAAGAAATAACAGAGAGCTTTTAGATAGAATAGCATTTTCTCTTTTAGAAAAGGAAACTCTTTTTGGAGAAGAATTTATAGAAATGGTATATGAAGATTATCCAGAAATGAAAGAGGCTCATGAAAAAAAGAAGAAAGAAAAAGAAGAACTTAAAAATAAGGCTAAGAAAAAGTCAGAGGTAATAGATGTGGTTATAGATGATAATACAGAAGTAAAATCATCAGAGATAACTGTTGAAACAGAAGAAAAAGAAATATAAAGATAATAAAGGAGTAGAATTTATATTGAATAAAGATCTTAATTTCTTAATGGAAGAAAAAAGGTTAAATGAAACCTTAGAAATATTAAATGATGAAATTCTGAAATATATAGCAAAAAGAAAATATATAACAGATTATATAGTTGAATATAGAAAAAATATATTAGAAGAATACAAGGATGACGAAGATAAGATAATTGATTACTTCGATCATGAGAGCTATGTAAAAGAAGAGGCTTTTAAAACAATAGATAGAAAGCTAAAAGAATATACAAAGCTAAAAGAATCACCTTACTTTGGAAAAGTTACTTTTAGAGAAGAGGGAGAAGATTTAGCAGAAGAGTTATATGTAGGAAGGTTTGGACTTACACCAGAGGGGAGCTATGAGCCAGTTGTAGTAGACTGGAGAGCTCCAGTAGCCTCACTATTTTATAAAGGAACTCTAGGGGATTCAAGCTATATTTCACCAGAAGGAGAAATCCCAACTGAATTACTAGCAAGAAGACAATTTGTAATAAAAAAAGGATTGCTAAAGGGTGTATTTGATTCTGCCGTTGATGTAAAAGATGAAATTCTTCAAATGGTTTTAACTGATAATTCTAGTGATAAGCTTAAAGATATTGTAATGACAATTCAAGAAGAGCAGGATGAAATAATTAGAAGTCCTAAGGATAAGGTTGTAGTTGTTAATGGTGTTGCAGGTTCAGGTAAGACAACAATAGCATTACATAGAATTTCATATTTACTATACAACTACAGACAACAGTTTGGAGATAAGGTTCTTATTTTAGGGCCAAATGATATCTTTATGGATTATATTGCACAAGTACTTCCTTCATTAGGAGAAGGGGGAGTTAAAGAAACTACCTTTGGATACTTTGCAAGTAAAGAAATAGGCTTAAATGAAGAATTTAAGGATTTACCTGTTTATATTGAAAGTGCAATACTAGGTAATAAAGAAGCTTTAGAGGAGTATAATTATAAAAACTCTGAAGAGTTTATAGGTGAATTAAATAATTATATTAATTCTTTAGAAGAAAACTATTTTGAAATTAAACCTATAACATTCTTTGGTGAAGAAATAGTTGGTATAAATGAAATCAAAGAGTTATTTGATAAGCATTATAAATATATGCCTTTATTCAGAAGAAGTGATAAGATTAAGAGAATACTAATTTCTAAAATAAAAGATAAAAGAGATATGTTAGTATATGAACTTAATCAAGAGGTAAAACAAAAAATCGAAGCTTTAAGTGAATCAGATTATGAAATTGAAAAAAATAACATTGAGTTTAAAAGAAGAATAAAAATAAGAGAAATAATTCGTGGTGTTATGAATGCTAGAGATGAACTAGATAAATGGATTAATCATGAAGAGTTAGTAGGTCTTTATAAGGAGAAATTTAAGGTTAATGTTATTGGATATATGGACTTAGCACCAATTTTATATTTAATGATAAAACTTGATGGTAAGAAAATTAAAGAGGACATTAAGCATATCGTTATAGATGAGGCACAAGATTATAGTAAGCTTCAATTTATGGTTATAAAAGAATTGACAGGATGCAACTCATATACAATTGTTGGAGATAGTAATCAAAGACTAATTGTTACAGATGAAGAACCTGCAATGTTAGATTTAACTAAAGTATTTGAAAGAGGAGTATTACCATATAGCTTAAATAAGAGTTATAGAAGTACTCAAGAAATAATGGAGTATGCAAACCAATTCTTAAATGAGCAAAAAATAGTGCCATTAGTTAGACATGGAGAAGCAGTAATGGAAGAGGAAGTTGAAAATAAGGAAGAGCTTATTCAAACAATTCTTTCACTTATTGAAGATTATGAAGAAGAAGGCTTAGAGAGCATTGCTGTTATTTCAAAGTCAAAAGATGGAGTAAATGAATTAGCTCCATTATTAAAAAGTAGAACTAAAATCTCAGCATTTACAAGAGAGGATTTAGTGTATAAGGGAGGAAGAGTTTTAATTCCAGCTTATTATGCAAAGGGTCTTGAGTTTGATGGCGTAATTTTAATTGATGATGGAAAAGAAATGAATAATCTTGTTAAATATATTATGAGTACAAGAGCACTTCATAGATTATCAATTATAAAACATAAATAAATATTATTAAAAATGGATGTCAACTTAGATATCCATTTTTATTTTGTAAAAATTGGTTATCTAATTATGTAAAAGTTTTCTTTTTGGTGATATAATTATATATATAATGGGATTTGGAGGGTATAAACATGAGTAATTTTATAGTATTTGATATTGGTGGTTCATCTGTTAAATGGGCAGTTATGAATGATGAGGGAAATGACTTACAACAAGGAAAAATGATGTTACCAGAAAC
>JBOFQV010000120.1:0-6751 GCA_051650705.1 Clostridium sp. | reverse complement strand
AATACTACCATTACTGTTCACTTGATATTGTTGAATAAATTCAAAGGTTTTTCTTAATTCAAAGGTTTTTCTTAATTCCAAGGAATGATTATAATCCCTTATGCAATTACAAGCATTCATTTTCCTTCCCCCCCTAATCTAATTCTTTTGTTGTAAAATAGCCCATTACATAGGTTACTGGAATTATCCCATTTATTATAAAAATTAGATTTCTAACAACAACTATATCCATTGCTTTATACACTCCACTAAATCCCCCACCATACATAACAACAAAGTCCATATCTTGGTTATTCTGATTGTTTAAAACCTCCCAATTTAAAGGAACTAAAATATCATAATATCTATTTCCTTCACACTTACATAATGGTGGTAGCTTGTCCATATAGGCCAAAAACTCATCCTTATATTTTATCAAAAGATCATTTTGTAGATTTTGAATTTCTGAATAGGAAACAGTGTATATTGCCACTGCTCCTTCAAAAGGAACTTCCATAACCACCTCGTGATCTAATGCATCAATTATTTTTCCAGTTATATTATTGAACACTGTATTTCTTAATTTATAATCATTTAGATTTAATTCCTTTAAGGATGCTAGCCCTAAATACAATCTAGTATTTGTATCTATCCCCTCTTCAAGGCCTTGATATTCCTTTATAAATTTAAAGGTAGCTTTTATGGTTCTATTGGTATCCCCAGGATGTATGCAGGAACCTTTTTGAAAACTCATTTATATTTCACTCCTTTAAGTTTTACTGTTAATAATATATTATATGTAACTTTTATCTTTAAGTTAACAAAACTTATTAAACATATCCTCATTACTTTAATAATAACTTAACAATTAACCTATTGTAAGATTATGGAAAACACTTTATACTCATTTATGAATTACTACTTTTATAAACTACAAATATTAGGGGGGGACGCTATGAAACACATAACAAAAATATTAACAATTATATTAACCTTATCATTACTTTTCATTCCACAAACAAATGCAAAAGCTGAGACAAGTACAACTGTTCCAGATGGTTTAAGATATAAAATAGTAAACAATGAATATATTGAAATCACCTACTATAGTGGAAGCGCTGAAGCACTAACGATACCATCAGAAATAGAAGGTTATCCTGTAAAGACAATAGGAGATAGAGCCTTTGCAGATAATAGACTAAGAAGAATAAACCTACCACAAGGTTTAACCACAATTGGAAATGAAGCCTTTTTATACAGCTATTATCTAAATGATATTACAATACCAGAAGGAGTAACTAAAATTGGATATCGTGCTTTTGCAGGTATTTCTAGATTAGAAAGTGTAACTCTTCCAGATTCACTAACCACAATCGAGCCATATACTTTCTCTCAATGTGGAAGACTTTCAAAGGTAACTCTTCCAAAATCCCTTAAAACTATAAGCTTTGGTGCATTTTCTGACACCATGAATTTAAGGTATATAGACTTACCTCAAAGCTTAACTACTATAGATAGTGTTGCTTTTTCTTATTCAGGATTAGTAGAATTAAAGCTACCAGAAGGGTTAAAATCCCTTGGTGATTCATCCTTTCAATACTGTAAAAACCTAAGTAAAGAAGTTATAGTACCAGGGAACTTAACTTATTTTGGAACTTGCGTTTTTACTGATTGCATAGCTTTACCAAGTGTAGTTATTTCAGAAGGAATAAAAACTCTTCCACCTGGAACTTTTTCTTATTGTATCACTTTAAATGATGTGTCTTTACCAAATTCTCTTGAGGAAATTGGAGGGAATGCTTTTGTTAACTGTGTTGACATAAAAAGAGTAACTCTACCAAACACATTAAAAACAGTAAATGGCGATGCTTTATATTCACTTCAAGACAATGAAATTAGAATTCGTGGAGCATTATCTAAGGATGGCCTTGAAGCTTATAAAAAACTTCTTTCAAATGGAATGTTTAACACAAATAACATTAAGTTCACTTTCTTAGCTAAGGAAGATGTTAATAAGGATGGAGCTTTTGATATTAGTGATTTAGCTCAAATTTCTTTTGGGTATAATTATAATTCAAACACTATTGGTTTTAATGGTGATTTGGACATAAATGAAGATAAGGTTATAGATCTTTATGACCTAGTGAAAATTTCACGTTTAATTTAATTTATAATTTAGTGTGTAAAATTGAGAATACTGAGTTTAAATGATTTTCAATTTAATTAAAATAAAAAGCGCCTTTATTGGCGCTTTTTTAACTATTCTCACTAATTCCCCTAAATTCCAAACTCAGAATCCCTCTCTAGTTCAACCTCTTCCCCCACAAGTATACCCTCATTAATTTCTTGAATAGAAAACCCTAAATTTCCATCCCTCTTTAACCATTCATTTATAATTAAAGGAACCTCTCTTAATCTACACTCAACACTCTCAATAACCACATTTCCCCTTTTAATTCTTAAAATAGTTCCATCCATAATAATCCCCTCCCAAAAAGGAATCTAAACTTTATTACCATAAAACCAATTAACTACTTAAGATTATCAACAGCATACTGAGCCTCTTCAGCAGTAAACTTCTCTCCATATTCTGAAATCAATTGGTCATAAATTGCACTAGGAGACATGGACATAGTTTTTTGATATGATTCAGCCTTCTTCAATGCATTTTCTTTCCAATTAACATTTAAATTATCTATAGCATATTGAGCAGCCTCAGCTGTAAACTTCTCCCCATACTCAGATGTTAACTGATTGTATAACCCAGCCTTAGACATATGCATTGTATCACTATATACTTTTGCCTTTTTTAATGCTGATTTATATTCTGTTGGAACCTTATCCTCAGGTTTCTCTGCTGGTTTCTCTGCTGGTTTCTCTGCTGGCTTTTCATTTTGAGTAACTTCCTGTTTGTTTGAACTATCCTCATTTGAATCACTTGAAGCCCCACTTCCAGCAGCACCAATTAGAATAAATACAGCAATTAAATAGAACCACCATTTCTTATAAAATTCCTTTGAATTTTTTGCCCCACATCCTGGACATGTCTTAGCATTTGATGCTATTTCTCTTGAACAAGTTTTACATAGCTTAGTTTTTTTCATTATTAAATTCCTCCTTAAATAATTTATATTATTGATATTTTTACATATAGAGTCTTTAATAAATCTCCATCCATAGGGCTTACCCCCTAAAGACTGCAAACAAAAAAGCCTCCATATAATTATTGTCTACAATAATCATATTAAGGCTTTTACCATTCCCTTTGGTCTGCACTTTGCAGACTTTTAAAACTTTTTTTATTTTTTCTAAAAAACTTTATGCCTCATCATATTTCCTAACAACCTTGCTCATACTTTGCATCAAGAATAATACTGCTATCACAATACCAAAAACCATAAATAACTTCTCAATACTTACAAATTCTGAAATTATCCCTATAACAAATGCAGTCACAGGTACAGAACACAATGCCACCGCATTAAAGGTTGCTGCAACCCTTGCAAGATATTCACGAGGAACTTTTTTAAACATAATCATCTGAAGTGGGAAATTAACAAGTAAAGCTCCTACCCCAAATACAAATGTGTCCACTCCAAGAGCTACATAAATCAATTTTTCATCCAAATTTCCAAGCAGAGCCATAATGGTATAAGTTATTCCAATTATAACCCCACCATAAATAAACATTTTTCTATTACCTAGTTTACCTTTTATACTTGGTGCAAAGATTGTTGCAATTGTCATTCCAGCTAATAAGCAAATACTCATTACTGACAATGCCCCACTAGAAGTCTTTAAAACTTCATTAACATATGGTGCCTGTAATGAGTTAAATGGTACTACTAATGCATTAATAACTGCTGCAAATACCACTATATTAATTATTAGGTTATCATTTTTTATATAACTAAACCCTTCTTTTAAATCAATGAAGTATTTCTTTACTGTTAGTGCTTCATTAGCTACAACTGAATCTTTAAGCTTAATTGCCATTACTAAAAGACCACATAGTAAAAAGGTGATTCCATCAATTAATACTGCTGCCCCTAAACCAAAAACTGAAATAATAAATGGTGCTATAGCTAGTCCAGCAAGCTCAGCTGTTTTACTTCCTGTTGATGATAATGCCATACCATGTTCTATTTTCTCCATTGGAATAAGCTTTGGCAATATTGATGTTGCTGCTGGTCCTCTAAAGGATTCAAAGGATGAATTTATAAATGTTATTACATATAAATGCCATACTGCTAGATTTCCTGAAATGTACAATAGTGCAATCATTGATACACAAGCAAATCTTCCAAAATCACATATTGCCATTATTTTTTTATCTGTTACATATTTACAAACAACACCAGATATCATTCCAAATATTAAATTCGGAATTCCATTGATTCCAAATAGCGTTGCTACTAATAATGTTGATCCTGTTATTTCATATACCAATAATGAAAATGCTATTGTATCAATCCCATCCCCAAATCTTGAAATTATTGTTGCTATTGTCTGTAAAATATAATTCTTTTCCTTTATTAAACTTAAGTACCCATTTTTTTTAATTTCTTCGCCATTATTTAGTTGCATAATCCCCTTTCTCCTTACACAATTATTTTAATTTCAAATTATTCCTTAATATTAGTATAGTAAATTTATTGTTTAAAATAAACTTTATAACCCAATCAAATTAGAAATCATTTCTCACTTTCTTACATTTGCTCCATCAATTGACTCAAGGTGCTATTAATCATATAATAACTTATGAAATGTAATAATACATGACAAAATTAAGGAGTTATTATGTATAACATAGGTGTAAAAATCAAAGAAGTTAGGAAATCAAAAGGTATTTCACAAGCTCAGTTAAGTAATAATTTTTTAAATAGGGTAACCTTAAGTAATATTGAAAATAATAAACAAGAACCCTCCTTATCACAATTAATTCATATTTGCAAACAGCTTAATATCAATTTAAATAATTTAATATTTGAGAGTTCTGATAATGTAGATTGTTTTGAAAATTTATATACAGATGAGGATTATTATGATTTACTTAAAGAATTTGAATTTAATCCTAAAAAATTTAAAGATATAAATGATGATAAAAAATTTTATCATTTAGGTGTAGCATATTATAAGAATAACTTACTTTTAAAAAGCAATTCATTTTTAAATAAATATGTAAACATATTCTTAAAAAATGACGCCAAATATCAGAAGATGAATATAAAATATTTTTGTGAATCCTTAAATTACTTATTCAAAATAAACTATAAAAAAAATGCTTCAGATTGTATAAAGCATCTTGAACTTGCAACAACATTTATATCTAAGTATAAAATTGATTCAGAAGAAATATCCTTAAAAATACTTAGTAATATCTGTGCTTACTACCTAGAAAAAAGACTTTATAAAAAGATTATTGAACACTGTGCTTATTTTGATAATTTTTATCAAGAAATCTGCTACCCATTAATATTTATTAATATATTAAAAGCACTTGCAATAGCCTACTCATACACTTTTAACTATAATAAATCAATATATTATACAAAAAAAGTCATAGCTCTATATCAATATTTAGATGATGACTTTAATGAAGGATATTCTTATATTAATTCTATATATGTATACAGATTAAATTCTAAATTTGATGAAGCATTATATACTACAAGTTTTGTAAAAAGAGAATTTCATAAATATTCTAAGTTGATAAATATATTTAACTCCGAAGAGGTTAATATATATTTCAATCTTAAAAATTATAATGAAGCTTTCTCACTTGTATCCAATGTTAATGATAAAGATTTAACTACTTATGGTAAAACTTCTTTTCATCTTATTAAAATTTTTCTAAGTATATATTTAAATGGAACAATTTATACTGAAAAATATCTTCTTAAATTTGAAAAATTTCTTCTAAATAATTTTATTTTACTAGATTTATATGTATTGTATGGATGTTTGTACTTCTTTACTAAGAAAGATACTTATCTAGCATTACAAAAAACTCTTAATTTTGATAAAATAGAAAAAAATATTTTTATATCATTTGAAGAGGCCAATGAATTTTCAAGAACATTATTAACATAATTTCACTAAGTTATAACTCTTTTATCCTTTAAAAAGATTTAATCTTATTCCCCAAAGGAAATGTTGTGTAAAACAGGCTCTGTTAAATACTTAAAAAGTGCAAGCTGTAACAAATCAGAGCCTTTCAAGATAATCATTAACTTTAAAATGCTATATATGCATTTTCATGTATTATTTTTACTCACTCATCAAACAATCCTTTGCTTCTTGATAACTCTATCCTACACACATCAAAATTTTCCTAATTCCATTAATAAACCACATATCAAGAATATAATAACAGAATACAAAATCAACCCTGCCTTTTTATTTTTCTTTATTAGTGGCATTCTCCCCTGAAGGTTTCTATAGTTTGCAAATAATAATGTATAACCAAACAATAAAATTCCTACACCTAAATTATCAAAAAACTCTTTTAAGGTAAATCCATTATCATAAACAGTTTGACCAAAACATATAAAGAAATACCAAAACCCTGCAAGCACCATGTTTACAATCTTTCCACTTCTAAAGCCTGGAAGCCTGTTTTCATGATATTTTTTCTTTCTATTTATAACAGGAGCCTCTTTTCTATTCTCCATATTTCTAAAAAATCTATTTTCATTATGAACTTTATTATTCCCATTTCTCCAAGGTGTTTCATTAATATCAACAGTAGTTTTCCCCCTCCTATTTGTAC
>JBOFQV010000119.1:0-4473 GCA_051650705.1 Clostridium sp. | reverse complement strand
GAAAAATAATGATGGTACTTTGTTTGTAAAATAGCAGAAATCTTCTCCTGTCATAGCACCATGATCTAAAACATGAAGTGGTTCATTTAACTCTTCAAATATTTTTCCTGCCTTTTTTACCAATTCTTTATTGTTAATTGTTGGAAGAACTGGCTTTTCAACCTTTAATTTATAGCTTCCTCCAAAACTTTCTACAATTCCTTTTGTGATTCTTTCTAATTCATTTGTAATTCTACATACCTCTTCATAAGTTTCCCCACGCACTGTTCCTTCCATGTGAACCATATCAGGTATAACATTAAAAGCTCCTTTTCCTTCAAATACTCCAAAGGTTAAAACTGAGCTTGAAAAAGGATTTGCTCTTCTAGATAATATTTGTTGAGAAGTCATATAAACTGAGGAGGCCAAAGCAATAGGATCTATGGTTTTGTGTGGTTCTGCCCCATGTCCTCCCTTACCATAAATGTCAAGTTCTAATTTGTTTGCAGATGCCATTGCACACCCATTAACTAATCCAAACTCTTTTGAGTTTATTTCAGGCCAAACATGACCAGCAATTGCATAATCTACCTTTGGATTCTCTTCTAAAATGTTATAGTTTTCTAATAGTTCATCTGCTCCACCAACATCTTCTTCAGCTGGTTGGAAAATTAGCTTAAAGGTTCCTGAAAGTTCATCCTTATATTTGTTTAATATATAAGCTACACCAAGTAGCCAAGTTACATGTGCATCATGACCACAAGCATGCATTTTTTGATGGTTACAGGATTTAAATTCAAGGTTTGTTTCTTCCTCAATATTTAAAGCATCCATATCTGCTCTTATTAAAATTGTTTTGCCTTTACTTCCTCCTTCTATTGTAGCAAGCACAGCAGTTTTATATATATCATCTTTAATATCTTCTATTCCAAATTCTTTTAGTTTTTCAACAATTAGTTTAGAGGTTTTAACCTCTTCTAATGCAGTTTCAGGGTATTTGTGAATTTCTCTTCTAATTTTTATTAGTTCTTCTTCTAGTTGATTTAATTCTGAAAGCTTTTCTTTAAAGTTCATAATATCTCCTTCCAAGTAAAAAATATATACGAGTATTTTTGCTTGTTTTGGTTATTATTATAAGTGTATATACTTAATTACTTTACTTTTGTATAATTATAACATATAAATTTTAAGGAGTTTGATATGAAGAAAATTTTTAAGTTAACTTTTTTAATATTACTTATTACCATAATATGCAGTGGAGTTATATTTAGGCATAAAATTTCTTTAATATATAATCTTAGCAAAAAATATATAGATTTACAGAACAACAATACATTATCATCTGTGGACTTAGACCCGTTAGATAATATGGATTATAAGGATGTTGTATATAAAGAAAGAAATGGGAAACAATTAACGCTTGATATTTATGCCTCTAAGAATGAAAAAAGAAAAAAGTCTCCTGTGATACTATATGTTCATGGTGGTAGCTGGATATATGGAGATAAAAGTATTCCTTCTGCCTTAAGTCCTATTTTAGAAACCTTTAGAGAAGAAGGATACACAATAATAAGTACTTCCTATGAGCTTTTAAATAAAAATATATCATTTGAGGAGCAAGCAAGTGATGTTAAGGATACATTAAAGTGGATAAGCAAGAATGCTGATAAATATGGATTGGATATAAATAATGTTGGAGTTATTGGAACATCCTCAGGAGCACATCTTTCTTTATTAGCTTGTTATTCTAATGAAAATGAATTTATAGGTGATAAAGAACTAAATAACTATCCAGCTAGAGTAGATTATATAATAGACTTATTTGGTCCAACTGATTTAACTACATTAAATATGAGCCTTGCAACATGGGATATGCAACAGGTATTAAGTAAAATACCTAATAAGGAAGTTATAATGAATAAATATAGCCCAATAAACTATGTAAAGGAGAAGTCACCTAATATTTTAATAGTTCATTCTAAAAAGGATGAAATTGTCCCATATGATAATGCATTAAAGCTATATGATAAGAATGTTCAAATGAATAATAAAGCTACCCTTTTATCCTTAGAATTAAGTGAGCATGATTTAAGTACTATAACTGATGATGATATTAAAAACTTTATAATAGGAATGCTCAAGTTTATAGTTTTTAACACACCAAATTAATTTCCTGGGTAATACAAATATTACCATAAATTATTTGTCAAAATTGAGTAGCATTAAATATATTCTTAAAACAACAAAAGACTGAATATGACAGGTATTACCTTTCTATTCAGTCTTTTTCTTATACTTTTCTACATATTTAAACTATTATGAATGGATTCAGCAGCTCTTAAGCCTTCATTAATTGCCCAAACAACTAAAGATTGCCCTCTTCTAGCATCACCAGCAACAAATACTTTATCAATTGATGTTTTATAATCCTTATCATTTCCTGTAATATTTGTTCTTCCATCTAAGGAAACATTAAAGGTGTCTACTAAATATTCCTCACTTCCTAAGAAGCCCATTGCTAGTAATACAACATCAGCTTTAAATTCCTTTTCAGAACCCTTAACCTCTTCAGGTATAAATGCACCATTTTCATTTTTAACCCATTTTACATTTACTGTGGTAATTGAAGTAAGTTCTCCATTTTCATTGCCATTAAATGACTTTACAGTAACCTCATATTCTCTTGGGTCTCTTCCATATAGTGCTTTAAATTCCTCTTGGCCATAATCAACCTTTAAAGTTTTTGGCCATTCAGGCCATGGATTATTTTCACTTCTAACCTTTGGAGATATTGGCATTATTTCTAGTTGAGTTAAGGAGTTGCAATCATGTCGTATTGAAGTTGCAACACAGTCTGTTCCTGTATCTCCTCCACCAATTACAATAACATCCTTATCCTTAGCTGAAATAAAGTTTTCATCTTCAAATTTTGAATCTAAAAGACTTTTTGTATTTCCTTTTAAGAAATCTACAGCAAAGTGAATTCCATTAAGTTCTCTACCAGGAGCCTTTAAATCCCTTGGCTTTGAAGCTCCAGTAGCTAAAAGTACCGCATCATAGGAAGATAATAAATCTTCACCCTTAACATCTACACCAATATTAACATTAGTTAAGAACTCGATTCCTTCCTTTTCTAATATTGAAACTCTTTTTGAAATAACCTTTTTATCTAGCTTCATATTAGGAATACCATACATCAATAATCCACCAACTCTATCGCTTCTTTCATATACAGTAACATTATGACCTAATCTATTTAAGGCAAATGCTGCAGAAAGTCCTGCTGGTCCTGAACCTACTATTGCAACTTTTTTATTTGTACGTTCTTCAGGTAGAATTGGCTTTACTCTTCCATCTCTATAACCTTTGTCTATAATACTTCTTTCATTTTCCTTTATGCTTACAGCCTTTCCATTTAATCCTGCAGTACAAGCTGACTCACAAGGAGCTGGACAAACCCTCCCAGTAAACTCTGGGAATGGATTTGTTTTAAAAAGTCTTTCTAGAGCTAAGTCCCATTTCCCTTTATAAACTAAATCATTCCATTCAGGAATTAAGTTATTTAAAGGACAACCAGAAACCATACCTTTTATGAGTATTCCTGATTGGCAAAATGGTACTCCACATTCCATACATCTAGCACCTTGAATTCGTTGTTCTTCTTCAGGCAAAAGCAAATGAAATTCATCAAAATCCTTAATTCTTTCTACACATTCTCTATTAGTTCCAACTTTTCTTTCATAGTCAATAAAACCTGTAGCTTTTCCCATTATCCACCCCTCCTTACTTTACCTCATTAAAGGTTTCTATTAATGCATCTTCTTCTTTTAGACCCATCTCTTTATATCTTTCTAGTATTTCTAGAACCTTTTTATAATCTCTTGGAATTACCTTTAATATTTTTTGTGAATACATTTCATAACAATTTAGAACTTCTTTACCTTTTTGTGATTGAGTTTCTTTAACATGTTCCTCAATAAGGCTCTTTACAGTTTTCTTTTCTTCCTCATTCATTTTCTCTACTAGAACAAGTTCACTATTTAAGTTTTTCTTAAACTTTCCACTTTCATCAAGGACAAAAGCTACTCCTCCACTCATACCTGCTGCAAAGTTTGTACCTACTTTACCTAAAATAACAACAGTTCCTCCTGTCATATATTCAAGACCATGGGCACCAACACCTTCAACAACTGCAATAGCTCCTGAATTTCTAACTGCAAATCTTTCACCAGCAATACCATTTATAAATGCCTTACCACTTATAGCACCATATAATGCTACATTTCCAATTGCAATGTTATCTTCAGCTTGGTAGTTACCACTTATAGGCTTTTTAACAATTAGTTTTCCTCCAGATAATCCCTTACCTAAATAGTCATTACAATCTCCATTTAATCTAAGAGTAATTCCTTTAGCTAGGAAGGCACCAAAGCTTTGACCACCATATCCATTACAAGTAATTTGAATTGTATCTTCATTTAATCCCTTATTCTT
>JBOFQV010000118.1:0-3756 GCA_051650705.1 Clostridium sp. | reverse complement strand
CTCTCTTTTTTCCTCATTATCATCTATGATTTCCATAGGATAATATTTTAAAATGCTCCCTACAATTTCACTAAAGGGATGGCATATTTCATCTAAACAACAAAAGTTTTTTTCTTTTTCAAGTATGTACAATTCATTTAATTTAACTCTAATTATTTCATTAATTTCGTTAATATTTTTTGAGAATTTCCTTTTATAAGGGGATAAAACAAGGCTTGAAATTTTAGACTTTATTGAATTATCATCTAATACATCATCAAGTAGCTTGTAGTAAACTAAGGATACATTCATGGAGGATGCAAAATCTACTGCATCATTTTCCATAACCATAGGCTTCCTTTTTTGAGGGTGAGCCATACATCTTTTGTTATGTACTGTAAGTTCTTTGTTGCTTAAGCCATCAAGAAGCATTGCTAAAAATGTCATATCATAATTTAAAGTAGCTCTTGGAATATTTCCAAAGTTCTTCTTAATTGCTAAACAAATACCACAGTAGTAGCCATTAAACATATTAAATTCTTTTATCTTTAGTTCTCCCTTTAATGGGGTTACATATCCAAACATTTAATGCCTCCTTTTATTTAAAAGCATAAGAACATTATACAAAATATTCTAAGTATTAACAACAAAGATAAGATAATAAGGTGAATTTTTAAGGACTAGTATGGAAAAATATCATTATAATATCTATTTATTTAAGAAACAGGGAGATTTTAATGAAATTTATATGGAAGGATGAATAAAATGTTATGTAATCTTAAAGATGGAGATAAATTTAATGGAGTATTATTAATTACAAAAATTATAGATAATAGAGGGGATAAAACTATAACTTATTTAAGAGATCAGTCTATGGAGTTAAAAGGGATAATAAAATCAAAAGGTCTTAAGCTTGAAATTGGAGATGTAATAAATGTTAAGTGTAAATTTTCAAATCCTATTTCAATAAATGAATGGGAGAAAATTGTTTTTAAAGATGTGAAAAAGCTATTGCCACATTGCAAAACACCAAGTGAGGAGGTTATGGGAAAGCTTAAAGAACTTTCAAAGGAGGAATTTAAAAGTAAGGAGGCAAAGCTTTTAGATGACTATTTCTTTAAAAATGAAATGTTTTTAGAAAAATTTAGAGAGGGGATTGGAGGAGTAAGTAATCATCATGCCTATATTGGTGGACTTGCAATTCATACTCTTCATGTGGCAGAGCTTACAAAAAGTCTTGCTTATAAATATGATATAAGGTTTAAGGAAATAGCAATCTTAGGGGCAAAGCTTCATGATATAGGGAAAATATATGAGATGGATTATGATGGTCCATTTAGATATTCAATTAGAGGGGAAATAGAGGGACATATTGTTATTGGTGTAAATATGGTGGAGGAGTGTTTTAAAGAAAATGAAGGAGTATTTAGTGAGGAATTTAAGGAGAGAATTAAGGGGATAATTGTTCAGCACCATGGAAGATTAGAATTTGGCTCCCCAGTACCTCCAAAAACCGTAGAGGCTCAAGTGGTACATTTTGCAGATTACATAGATGCAACTATGGATAAAATAAGAATTGTGTCAAAGAACACAAAAGAAGGGGAATGGACTCCAAATGATAAAAGATTAGACAATAAATTGTGGATGTAAAACCTTGAGTTTTAGTGAGAGAAAAAGGGGGATAAATCTTGGAATAAAACTAATATAAATTAAGTATTGTATTAGAAAAATGATTTCCTTAATTTGATTTTAGGAGGAGAGAAAATGGATTTTGTAACACAATACTTAAGTAGCACAATAATTTACGTAGTATTAGGAATAGTAGTGCTCTTAATACTACTTAAATTATTAGGCTTTAGAATTATTCCAAATGATAAAGTGGGTATAGTAGAAAAATGGTGGAGTGGAAAGGGTTCTTTAAATGAGCAAATTATTGCATTAAATGGGGAGGCTGGATATCAACCAGACTTACTTAGAGGGGGAATTCACTTTAAAACTCCTTTAATTTATAAGGTGCATGTGGTTCCTTTAGTAACAATTACTCAAGGGAAAATTGCCTATGTATTTGCAAGAGATGGTAAGTCACTAGAGCCAACTCAAACTCTAGGAAAGAATGTTTTAGAAAGCAATAACTTTCAAAATGTTAGAGGATTTCTAGAAAATGGAGGACAAAAGGGGCCTCAAAGAGGAATAATTAGAGAAGGTACTTATGCCTTTAACCTTGCTCAATTTGTTATTATTACTGAAAACAAAACCTTTTGTTTAAAAACAGGAGATAAGAGTGAACAGGAAGCTTTGGCAGAAATGAGAAGGTTAATAGAATTAAGAAGAGGATTTACTCCTGTTATTATTGAAGGTACTTCTGACCAAGTTGGTATTGTTACAGTTCATGATGGGCCATCTCTTGGAAGAGACAATATTATTTGTCCAACTGTTGGAGATGATGCAAAGGAAGCAAATTATCACAATAATTTTCAAGATATTGATTCCTTCTTAAATGCAGGTGGATTTAGAGGACGTCAATATCAAGTTCTTGCAGATGGTACTTATTTTATTAATAGACTTTTTGCAACAATAGAATTTATTCCTAAAATCATAATTCCAGTAGGATTTGTTGGGGTTGTTGTATCCTATACAGGGTTAAAGGGAGATGACTTCTCTGGAAGTGATTATAAACATGGGGAATTGGTTAAAAAGGGCTTTAGAGGGGTTTGGAATGAGCCTTTAATGCCAGGTAAATACGCTTTTAATACTTATGCAGGAAATATTATAAAGGTTCCAACAACAAACGTAATATTAAAATGGATAAGCAATCAAGCAGGAAATCATAAGTATGATGAAAATCTAAAGGAAGTTAGCTTAATTACAAAGGATGCTTTTGAGCCAACACTTCCATTATCAGTTGTTTTCCATATTGATTATAGAAAGGCTCCACTTGTTATTCAAAGATTTGGAGACATCAAAATGCTTGTTGATCAAACTTTAGACCCAATGATTTCAGCTTATTTTAAAAATATTGGACAAACTAAAACTCTTATTGAACTTATTCAACAAAGAAATGAAATTCAAGCACTTAGCTCAGAAGAGATGAAGGAGAAGTTTGAACATTATAACTTAGAACTTGAAGAGGTGTTAATAGGAACTCCAGGTTCATCTAAGGCTGATAGTAATATAGAAACAATTCTAACTCAATTAAGAAGTAGACAAATTGCAAAGGAACAGCTTGAAACCTATGAAACTCAACAAAGAGCAGCAGAAAAGGAAAAGGAGCTTAGAGAAGCAGAAGCCATTGCAAAACAACAAACTACATTAACAGAATCAGATATTAATATTAGAATTCAAGAAAACCAAGGTAAGGCAGAGCTTATGAAGGCTAAACAGGATGCAGAAAAAATTCAAAGACTTTCAGAAGCAGATGCATATAAAATTAAAAAGCAATCAGAAGCTGAAGCATTTAAGATTAAGGTTACGGCAGAGGCTGATGCAGATAGAGAAGCAAGAGTTGGTATTTCAAAGGCTATTGCTGCAAAAGAGCAGGTTAATGCTTATGGTGGTCCTCAATATAAGGTTGTTAATGATGTTATGGGTTCATTTGCAACAGCTATTAAAGAAGGACAAGTTAGTATTGTTCCTAAAACTTTAGTAAATGCTGGAGGAGAGGGAAATGGTAATGGAAATGCCTTTGAATCTCTTTTAACATTACTTTTAAGTGAAAAGTTGACCTCGTTAGATTTAGGAAGTGAAAAATCAGAAAACAATGAAGTAGAAAAGATTAAA
>JBOFQV010000117.1:0-15845 GCA_051650705.1 Clostridium sp. | reverse complement strand
ATATTACCAATTCTAAATGTATCTGCATCTGAAAGCTTTCCTGGATAAATTACAAATCCCTTTGTTTTTAAAAACTCATAGAATTCTGTGAAACTAAAATTTTCATTTTCTAAAAAGCAAAATGTTGTTATTATTGGTGAGTGAAACTCTTCATTTACATATGTTTTAAAACCTATTTCTTTCATAGTTTTCACTAAAAGCTTTTGCATTGAGTCATATCTTTCATATCTTTTTTCAACTCCACCTTCTTCTTCTAACTCTTTTAAAGCTTCATAAAAAGCATATACTGTATGAGTTGGTGAAGTAAATCTCCATTTACCTGCTTCCTTTTCCATAGTATCCCATTGGTCATATAAATCTAAAGCTAATGATTTAGCTTGTCCTTTTGTTGCCATAAGCTTTTCTTTATTTGCAATAATAAAACTGAATCCTGGAACTCCTTGTATGCACTTATTTGCTGATGATATTAAATAATCTATTCCTAAACTTTCTACATCTATTTCTATACCACCAAATGAACTCATAGCATCAACAATTAATGTTTTATTATATTTCTTTACAACTTTACTTAATTCATCAATAGGATTTAATATTCCTGTAGTAGTCTCACAATGAACAAAAGCTACATGAGTTATTGAGCTATCAGCTAATAGCTTTGCTTCAACTGATACCTTATTAATTAGTTCTTTTTCCTTACACATAATCACTTCATAATTTACATCAACAACTTTAGCAATTTCAGCTATTCTCTTACCATATGCTCCATTTACTAAAATTAATAACTTATCATTTTTTCCAACTGTACTTCCAATTACAGCTTCTACACCAAAGCTTCCACTACCTTGCATTAATACCGTTGAATATTTATCCTCTGATACCTTTGCTACGCTTAACAACTTGCTTCTTATATCTTGAACTATTGAGTTATACTCTTTATCCCATGTACACCAATCATTTAAAAGACCTGCTCTTACTCTTTTACTTGTTGATAATGGCCCTGGTGTTAATAAGATATATTGATTATCTGGCACTAAATTAATCATACTACACTCTCCTGTTACTCTCACAAATCTCCACTCCTCATTTTCTTAAAATTTATATTATGTATTAAATATATGAAATACTCATTAAGGAAACATTATTCAAATTTTAATCTAAAGTTAAATCTCTGTGGATTTATGTTAATTTACACTTAAAACCCACAGAGATTAAATTATTATCCATATTACATTTCTCCAAACGCCTCTTCACCATGCACTTCTATATCAAGTCCGTTTATCTCTGCTTCTTCATGAACTCTAATGCCAATTGTTTTCTTTATAACTAAAAGTATTATAGCTGTTACTGTTGCTGAGAAAAGTATTGTTGCTATTATTGATATAACTTGATTTAATAATAGTTCTGGATTCCCATAAAATAATCCATTTGCTCCTAATTCATTTACTTTTACTGTTGCAAATAACCCAGTTGCAAGACCTCCAAATATTCCTCCAATTCCATGACATCCAAAAGCATCTAATGAATCATCATATCCAAACTTTTTCTTTATATAAAAAATTGAAATAAAACATATTGGACTAACAAGTAAACCAATTAATAAAGCTGCTAATACAGTTACATAACCAGCACCTGGTGTAATGGCAACAAGTCCTGCTAAAGCTCCAGTTGCTGAGCCTATTAAACTTACCTTTTTTCTAAATATATATTCAACAATAATCCAAGAAATCATAGCTACAGCAGCTGATACCATTGTATTTACAAATGCAATTGTTCCAACACCGTTAGCCCCTAACGCACTTCCTCCATTAAATCCCAACCAGCCAAACCACAATAATCCTAAACCAATCATTATATAAGGTACATTGTGTGGTAACATAGGATTTTTTTTGTATCCTTTTCTCTTTCCAAGAATAATACATGCTATTAACCCAGCTATTCCTGATGAGATATGCACAACATTTCCTCCAGCAAAATCTAAAGCTCCTAGTTCTCTAATCCAGCCTCCAACACCCCAAACCCAATGAGCAATTGGATTATATACTAAAATTGTCCATGCAATTATAAATATTATAAATGAAGAAAACTTCATTCTTTCAACAATTGAACCAACTATTAATCCAGGGGTAATAATTGCAAACATTAATTGAAATGCCATAAATAAAATGTGTGGAATAGTCGCAGCATATTCAGCATTCGGTTCAATTCCAACATTGGATAACCCTAAAAAGTTTGTACCTCCAATTACTCCACCAATATCATTACCAAACACCATACTATACCCAAATAGAATCCACTCAATAGTAACAATTCCAGCTAATACATAAATACTTAATAAGGTGTTTACAACATTTTTTCTTCTAACTAACCCTCCATAAAAATATGCTAACCCCGGTGTCATTAAAAAAACTAATGCAGTACTTATTAAGATCCAAGCAGTGTCTCCAGTGTTTATTGTCATAATAATCCCTCCTTTTTTTAATAAAAAAAGTCTACCTGTATAGAATCTCTATATAGGTAGACTTCATTGCCTTAAATCTTTATATTTTTACTATATTCACTTTTTCTATTATTGTGACTTCTTTTTTTATAAATTAAATATATCTTGTTTCCATTCTTAAAAATTCTTTTTCTTCATCATTTAAGAATGGACTTAATTTATTAAACACATCTTTATGATAGCTGTTTAACCAGCTCTTTTCTTTTTCATCTAAAAGAGAAACATTCACTCCTTCTAAATCAATAGGACACAATGAAATAACTTCAAAACAATAGAACTCTCCCATTTCCTCATCCTTTGAGTACTCTTTAACCACTACAGTATTCTCAATTCTTATTCCATGCTTCCCTTTCTTATATACTCCTGGCTCATTAGTTATAATCATACCTGGCTCAAGTGCCACACTATTAGGTGCTATTGTAAATCCTTGAGGCCCCTCGTGAACATTTAAGAAAAATCCAACTCCGTGTCCAGTTCCACACTTATAATCAAGGCCTTCATCCCATAGTGGTCTTCTAGCATATGCATCTAATTTTGACCCTGTTGTACCTTTTAAAAATTTTGCATTATTTAATGCTATATGTCCTTTTAAGACTAATGTAAAATCTTTCTTTTCTTCGTCTGAAATTTCTCCTAAAACAAAAGTTCTTGTAATATCTGTAGTTCCATCTAGATATTGCCCACCAGAATCAACTAAAAGCATCCCTTCCTGCTTTAAAGTATACTCACTTTCCTTTGTTGCAGAATAATGCATCATAGCAGCATGATCCTTATAACCTGCAATTGTATCAAAGCTAGTTCCTTTAAATAACTCTCCTAATCCTCTAAATTCCTTTAATTTTTCAGATACAAGAACTTCTCCAATTTCTTTGTTTGATACTATTTCCTTTAACCATTTTATAAATTTAACCATTGCAACACCATCTCGTATTTGGCATTGTTTTAGATTTTCAATTTCTATATGATTTTTAATTGCTTTTTGTTTAGTGGTAATATTGGTGCCTTCAATAATTTTCACCGCTTTATTAATGCATGAATAAATATATGCACTAACTTTATTTTCATCTATATATACTGATTCTTTTAAGTTTTTTACATCATCATTAATTTCATTATATGATTTAATTTCTATACCATTATCATTTAATGTATTATCTAAATCATCGTCAACCTTTTCCTTATCAATATATAGATATGCTTTTTCAATAGTTATAAGAGCATACGAAATAACAACTGGATTATTTTTTATATCATTTCCCCTAATATTATATAACCATGCAATATCATCTAAGGAAGTAATAATATAATTTTCCACCCCTATTTTTTTCATTTCTTCTCTAACATCATTGATTTTTTCTTTTGCACTTTTACCACAATACTTTACATCATGATAGAATGCTTTTTCTTTAGGCAACCTTGGTCTATCACTCCAGAATCTTTCCAATAAATCACTTTCCATCTTTATTGATAAATTCTTATCCTCTTTCATTTTTAATAATGCTTTATATTGTATAGCGGAAAATGTTTTGCCATCAAATCCTATACACTCATTTTCCTTAACATTATCATATAACCACTCTTCTAAAGTTGGCCATCCTGGAGTTCTCATTTTATACATTTCTATTCCTGAACCTCTTAGCTCATCCTCAGCTTGTATAAAATATCTTCCATCTGTCCATAAAATCCCCTTATCTAATCCTATCAACACAGTTCCAGCAGATCCTGTAAATCCTGAAATATACGCTCTACCTCTATAATAATCAGCAACATATTCACTTTGGTGTGCATCAGCACTAGAAATTATGTAATAATTTATCCCATCTTTTTTCATTTCTACTCTTAATTTCTCTATTTTTTCTCTAACCGTCATCATAAATACCTCCTTATTTTAATTACCTTAAATTTATTATATAAAACCTCAATCTAATTTTCCATACTTCTCCAAAGATTGTCATATGAATTTAAATATTTTTTATTTTCAGAATTTTCATTGAGTTAACAAAAAAAATTAGGTATAATAATAGTAAGTTTGTTAAATATTGGTTTAAAAGGGGCGTGTTGAGAATGACAGACAAAGAGTTGTTAAAAAAATTTTTAATTGAAGCTAAAGAGAATAGTAGATGGTCAGAATCATGTAGACCAAATTCAAGAGATTGTAGCTTTAAGAAGTACGATTATTATTACTATAATAGCCTTATTGGTCATGATAATTTCGTTGGTCAAGAAGTTATTTGGAAAAATGAAAAACCTTATTGGGCAATGAATTGCTCTGGTAAAACACTTATTAACGATATTCCTTCAGAATTTCCAAGCTTTTTAAAAACTGCATTATCTCAAGTAGATATTGATGCACCATTTAGAGGACCTAATCTTTTTGAAGAAAACGATTTTGCATATGAATGTATTTATACTGGAGACATATCTTCATTTAATGGGCAAGAAACAGTTAGATATAATGGAGAAATTATTTATTCTCTATCTTTCCATGGTGGAGAAATTTCTTAAAAAATTAAGGATGATGCTAGAATTTAGCATCATCCTTTTATATTTTAAGCTTCCTCTTCTATTGGTTTTCCTATTAAAAATATTATAGCTGTCATCGCAACTAACGATAATGGTAAAACAATATATACTGGTAATCCTAAACCAACTGGAATATATCCAAATAATATAGTTATTCCAGCTACAAATAATGCATACCACATTTGTGTTTTAACGTGATCTATATGGTCACATCCTGCTCCCATTGAAGATAATATTGTTGTATCTGAAATTGGTGAACAATGATCTCCAAATATTGCTCCTGTTAAAACTGCACTTGTACTCATTATTACATATCCCATGTCTGGATTAATAGCATGTGCTAGTGGAATAGCAAGTGGCATTAATATTCCCATTGTTCCATACGCTGTTCCTGTTGCAAATGATATTACTGCACCTAATATAAATATTATACTTGGTAGTAAAAATATTGGAATTGAATCTGATAATAATGTTACTAAGAATTTTGCAGTACCTAGTTCTTTAATTACTGAACTTAAACTCCATGCAAGTATTAAAATAACTCCAGTAATTAATAACCCTTTCATTCCATCTATCCAAACTTCAATTGCTTCACTTATAGTAAATATCTTCTTACAAACAGCCATACCAATTGCTACTATACTTGCAAATAATGCTGATTGAAATAATGCTGTTGAAGCATCTGCAGCACTAAATGCTTGTTGAATTGCCATGAATGAGAATGGAGAATCTGTTAATAACGCTTGTAGTGCAGCGTCTTCTCCACCCATTATTGCTGAATATCCACTATAGTAGAAGCTTGCAAGTGCTGAAAATATTAATGTTCCTATTGGAATTATTGCATTCCAAATACTTAACTTAACACCTTCTTTTACTTCTAAATCTCCTGCATCCTTTTGCTCATTTGCCTCATTTGATGCAACTTGTCCTTTTCTTGCTCTAATTTCAGCTTTTCTCATTGGTCCAAAATCTCTTAATAATACCGCCGTTATAATAACGAAAGCTAAAATTAGTATGTTATAAAATCTATAAGGAATTGTTTGTAAGAATACTCCAAAAGCATCTACATCTTGCCCTATAATTGTGAAACCATCTTTAATTAATCCAACTTCTAATCCAATCCAAGTTGATATTATTGCTAAACCTGCTATTGGAGCAGCTGTAGCATCTATTATAAATGCTAATCTCTCTCTTGAAATCTTCATTTTATCTGATACTGGTCTCATTATAGGTCCTACTATTAATGAATTCGCATAATCATCAAAGAAAACTAATAGCCCTAATAACCAAGTTACAATTTGTGTACTTCTTGGTGTTTTTGCTCTTTTTGCTAAAGCTTCTGCAATTGCCCTTGCGCCCCCCATTTTTGCTACCAAGTTTATTACTCCACCAATAACTAAAACTTGTAGCACTATACCAGCATTCCATGGATCTGCTAATGAATTTAATGCTCTTTGAACAAAATCTAAAAATGCTTGAACTACAGCACCTATAATATTGTGCCCAGATAACTGTAGCATAAAGCACCCTGATAATGTTCCTACAAATAATGAAATAACAACATTTTTAGTTATGAAAGCTAAAACTATTGCTACTAATGGAGGGATAATTGTCCATATTCCAAAAGCCTCCGAGTTTACTGTTGCTGGATCAACCTCACCAGCAAATGCTACTGTACTACTTAAAATCATTAGTACAAATACGCTTAAAAATACAATGTAATTTCTTCTTTTCATCCTTTTGTTCCCCCTTGTTTTTCTTTCGTCAATATATTAAGAGGGCTACCAAAAGCTGCTAAAAAGAGCCTTGAGATAACACTCAAGGCTCTTAAATCACACTGTCAGTAGTATAATAAAGTTTCCTGAATGATAGCTCAACACAAATTATTTGTGACAGTCTTATGCATATTCTACATAAACCCAGCAATATAGTCTTAAAGCTTTAACTATATGCTTCGGCCGCATTTCCTTTCCTAAAACTTCAACGTTGCTTAACTCAATTTTAGTACTTTTAAAAACGGCACCTCTACCTCTTCACATATTCACGATTTAAATTATTTATAATTATACATTAATTTAATTGTTTATACAACATATTTTCAAATTATTTTTTTTTGTACCTAAATTCACCTGATTTTATCATAGTTGTTAATAGTATAATTGCTAAAACGCCTGACACAACATACCCAATAACTCCAATTAGAGATATACCTCTATATATTGGTCCAACATTGCTACTTATAATTAAAGATGACCCTATAATAAGTGCTGCTATTAATAATCCACCCACTAACCTATTCACCATTTTATCCAATGATGCCATTACATTATTTATCTCTGTTATATTTAATTGTATTTTTGTTCTTCCTTCTTCAATTCCTTTTAAAACCCTATATGCAGCCTTAGGAACTTTTGTTGTATCTACAAAAGTTGAATAGCTTTTTAATAATATTTCTTCAATATTTATTTTATTAAAAAAAGAATCTTTACTTTGCATTTTTACATAATCTATAATTATTTCCATTATATCAAAATTTGGATCGAGTTCTTCTGCAACTCCCTCCAAAATCAATATCCCTCTCATTAACAAAACTAAATCTGTTGAAAATGATATATTGTTTTCCATTGCAATATTAACTAATTCTTCTAACACATTTCCTATTTTTATGTTTTTAAGAGAAGTATTTAAATAATTATCAAATATTCTTGTTACCCCTTCATATAATAGATTTCTATCAATTCTCCCACGCTTAATGCCTACAGCCATAATAAAATCTATTATTTTTTCCTTATCTTCTAACGCCATAGCTAGCATTACTTCATTTAGCCAATCCTTTAGATAATCATCTATAGTTCCCACTATTCCAAAGTCTATAAAACATATCTTCCCATCAGAAATCAAAACGTTCCCTGGATGAGGATCTCCATGAAAAAATCCATAGCTAAATACCTGTTTACAATATGATAAAGCTAATTTTCTTATTATCTCCTTTTTGTTATAACCTTCTTCTTCTAATAAATTAGTGTTATTTATTTTGACTCCTTCAATATACTCTTGAGTTAATACCTCACTACTACAAAACTCCTCAAAAACAGTTGGAACATATATTAAAGTATTCTCTTCATTATCTTCCTTAAATCTAATCATATTTTGCATTTCATTAATGAAATTGAGTTCTTTTTCTGTTATTTCTCTAAGTTCTTTTAATGCTTCAATTGGATCTATAACTTTTATATTCTTTCTAACTTTGTTTATACTAAAAATTTTTATTAGTACTTTTATATCCGTTGTCATTAACTCATATATATCTCTTCTTTGAATTTTTATAACAACTCTTGTTCCATCAAATAGTCTTCCTTCATAAACTTGTGATATAGAAGCTGAAGCTATAGGCTCTTCATTAAATTCTAAGAAGCACTCTTCTATTGGTTTTCCTACAGACTCTAAAAAAGTTAATTTTGCATTTTCTATATCCTCTAAAAGAACATTATCTTGAAGTTTTTTTAATTCCTCAATATACTCATGTGGTAAAATATCTCTTCTGGTGCTAAGTATTTGCCCAAATTTTATGAATGTTGGCCCAAGTTGTTCTAATGCTTTCCTTAAATTTTCTGGTGATTTTTTCTTTTTATTACTTGGTGTATCAAAAAGATATCCAAATCCATAGTAAACTAATACCCTAGCAATCTCACTAAATCTTGCTTTTGAATTTACAGGCAAAACTTTCACCTCCTTGATATTTAATTAGAAAAAGCTGATTGATATGTTTTTATTCAACCAGCTTAATTAACTACCCTTTATTAATACTTAAATCTATTAATTGTTGTAATTCATCAATTCTATTATTTATTGCATCAAAATCTCTTTTATGGTTAAGTTCAATTTCAGATATTATTTTATTTAGCTCACTTTTAGTAATTGGCCTTACTATATCAGCATCTTCTTTAACCTTATTTTTTAGTGCTTCTGCATCTCTTTTTAAATCTCTTGTTAATTCTTCTGTTAACTCTCTTCCGTCTTCTACAGTTAACTTTCCTTTTTCAACTAATTCTACTATTGTTTCACTAGCCTTTTCATAAGTTAAAGATGCTGCCCCTATTGTTGCTAATAATAAATTCTTAGCTTCATTCATCATAAAACCATCTCCTAAAACATTATTCCTTCTATATAATTTCCAACTTAAACTTTTTTATTCCTATTTTTCCATATATTCTTCTATCTCTTTAACTTCTTTAATCATGTTTTTAGTTAAAACTTCATTCCCCTCATTAGTAATTAAAACATCATCCTCTATTCTAATACCAATACCCTCTTCTTCAATGTATATACCAGGTTCAACTGTATACACCATTCCTTCAGATAAAACTGTATCTCTTGCTGGATAATCTATATCATGAGTATCTAAACCTAAACTATGTCCAATAGAATGCCAATAGTATTTTCTAAACTCACTCTTTTCTTTTATTAATCCTAGCTTAATACACTCTTCCGCTATTAAATCATTAGCCTTATTATTTAAGTCAATAAACTTAACTCCTGGCTTTACCATATTAATTATTTCTTTATTTACTCTAAGTACACTTTCATAAACTTCTTTTTGTCTTTCTGTAAAAGCTCCATTTATAGGGAAAGTTCTTGAAATATCTCCGTTATAATAATTATATTGAGCGCCTAAGTCAAATAGTATTAAATCCTCACTTTTTAATTCACTATTATTATCAACATAATGAAGTATAGTTGCATTTTTTCCTGCTGCCGCTATTGTTCTAAATGCATAATCCTTTACCCCTCTTCTTTTACATTCAAATTCAAAATATGCCTCTAATTCATATTCCTTCATTCCTGGCTTAACGTTTTTCATCATACTATTAACGCCTTCAATTGTAATATCAATAGCCTTTTTAATTTCCTCAATTTCCTCTTCTGACTTTACTAATCTTAAAGGAATTATATTAGGATAAATGTTCTTTATGTTAACTTGAGAATATAATTCTTTTATTTTATTACTAAATAGTTCTGATACAGATTTTTGAGAATTAAAACTATCCTTCTCTAAATCTAAATACAGATTAACTTCATCATTAAATTTAAATATTTTATTTAAAAACGCTTCTAACTCTCCAAGATATTTAACCTCTTTGATTCCTGAAACATCAAGTACTTCTTCTTTTCTTATTGTTTTCCCTTCCCACTTTTCTTTTTCCTCGTCTATTTCTTTAATAAACATAATTTCTTCATATCCATTTATATTACTTAAAAACAATATATGTTGCTCTTCATTTATCCCTGTAAAATAATAAAAATTTCTATTAGGTGTAAATGGATATTTTTCATCTGCTGATTTTTTTGGTGCTTCTCCAGCAAATAATATTACAATTGAGTTTTCCTTTATACTTTTCATTAAGTTTTCTCTATTCTTTTTAAATACTATGTTTTTCATAAATTTAACCCCTTCTTTCATTTTACCTACTGCTTATGTTATTTAATTTTTATAGTAAAATTATACCACATTTATACAAGTAATAGCCTTACCATAAAAATAGCCATTATTATTGCTGTTAAATCAGCCATAACTGCTGCCCATAGTGTGTGCCTTATTTTCTTTATCTTTATTGCTCCAAAATAAACTGTTATTGTATAAAAAATTGTTTCCGTAGTTCCCATAATTACTGATGCTGTCAATCCAATTATGCTATCTGGTCCATATGTCTTTAAGATTTCACTAAATACCCCCATAGCTCCACTACCTGATAGTGGTTTAACTAACACAAGTGGGACAATTTCCTTAGGCAATCCAATCAAGTTTGTAGCTGGAGCTATCATATTATTTAATATTTCAAGTAGCTTTGCCTCTCTAAAAATCTGAACTGCCACAATCATTGCAAGTAAATACGGAAATATTCTTAAACAAACATTAAGACCTTCTTTTGCACCTTCAATAAACCATTCATAAACCTTTCTTCCTTTAAACATTCCATATGTTATTATTAAAACTAAAATTATAGGAACTATTCCAGTTACAATCCAATTAAATCCTTCTTTTATATACCCAAATATTAAATCCATACCCTATACCTCCTAAAAATACCTTTGAAGTATTTTGCAACATATAACCCCAACTATAGCAGCAACTGTAGTTGATAATATTGCTGGAAGTATAATTACTCCTGGATTTCCAGACCCAAGAGACGCTCTGATTGAAATTATTGTAGATGGTATCAGCTGTATGCAGGCTGCATTTAAAACTAAAAATAATGCCATATCATTACTTGCTTTCCCCTTACTTTTATTTAATCTATCCATTTCTTCCATTGCTTTAATTCCAAATGGTGTTGCAGCATTAGATAAACCCATCATATTAGCAGTTATGTTCATTACAATTGCCCCTAAAGCCTTTTCATCCTTTGATGCTTCCTTAAAAACAATCTTTAATATTGGTCTTAATAATGCTGCAAGCTTGTCTGTAAGTCCACTTTTTTCTGCTACCTTCATTACTCCACACCAAAAACACATCATACCTACTAATCCAATTGTTAACTTAACAGTACTATCTGTTGAATTAATGATTACTTTTGTTAAACCATCTCCATTTCCAGATAACAATCCAAAAACAACACCTAAAAATATGATTCCAAACCATATGTAATTAATCATTTTTTCCTCCTTAAACATACTACTTCATTTAAATATATGCCTTGCACAAGTAATTTAGTAGTGATAGGATATTTATATAAGGTTTTATATTTACCAAAAGGAGATTTATAACATGAAAGAAGAAAATTTAAAGTTAGCTCAACAAGACATAGACGAGGCATTAAAAGCTGTAGAAGATATTGAAAAAGATATGGATACAGCACCACTTTCAAAAGGTGATTTAAAAGAAAGATTTGTTACATTAAGTGAAAAAGTTCAAAAATTAGAAGAAATATTAAAAGTTGAAGGAATTATATAATTTACAAAAGCTAGTTTTTCTAGCTTTTTTTATTTTTGAATTTTTAATTTACATTTAACTAATACTAACTTCATATTTATGATAAAATTGTTATTATAATATGGATAAATTTGGAGGTGTAAATTTGACTAAACAAGAAAAAAGCTGGATTCTTCAAGACTTTGCCAATTCTGCTTATTCAATAATAATAACAACGGCATTATTACCTGTATTCTTTAAAGATTTTGCAGCATCAACATTGCCTGGAGCTACTTCAACAGCTTATTGGGGCTATGCAAATTCATTCTCTACTCTTTTAATTGCATTTATATCCCCTTTAATTGGAATTCTTGCTGATATTAAAGGTAGAAAGAAAAAAATGTTTACCTACTTTACATTTATAGCTATTATCTCAACTGCTACACTTTCTCTTGTGGGAGAAGGTAATTGGCTTCTATGTCTAATAATATACATTATAACTGTATTAGGGTATTCTGGATCTTGTCTTTTATATGATTCATTTTTAACTGATGTTACTACTGATGATAGAATGGATATGATCTCTTCAAATGGATTTGCATATGGATATATTGGTGGAACAATTCCTTTTGTAATCTCGGTTCTATTAATACTATTTGCACCAAAACTTAATATTTCAGTTATTACAGTTACTAAATTTTCATTTATAATGACTTCAATATGGTGGATTATTTTCACAATTCCATTGTTAAGGAATGTTAATCAAGTTTATTATATTGAAGAGAATAAAGAGAAAGAGTATATAAAGGAAAGTTTTAAAAAACTTGTTAATACTACAAGAAAAATTAGGGCTAATAAAAACCTTACATTGTTTCTAATTGCATTCTTCTTCTATATAGATGGTGTACATACTGTCATTTCTATGGCAACAGTATTTGCATCTGATATTGGAATTGATATGTCTGGCTTAATGATTATTTTAATAATACTTCAAATTGTTGCAGTACCATTTTCTATACTATATGGAAAGCTTGCAAAAAAATACTCATCTAAGCTTATGATTATGATTGGTATTTTTACTTATTGCATGGTAGCTATCTATGCTTTATTTATTACTAATTTAACAGAATTCTTAATTTTAGCTCTTTTAGTTGGAAGTGCTCAAGGTGGTGTTCAAGCATTAAGCCGTTCTATGTTTGGTAAACTAATTCCTAAAGAGAATTCAGGAGAATATTTTGGTATTTATAATATTTTTGGACGTATTTCATCTGCTTTAGGTCCTCTTTTAGTTGGAATAGTTGCTCAAATAACTGGTGAAACTAGATATGGGGTTTTAAGTCTAATTGTTCTATTTATTTTAGGTGCATTAGTCTTCATTAAAGTTGAAGAACCAAAATTAAATGTAAATTAAAAAGGTGCCATCACTGGCACCTTTTATTATAATGCATTCTCTATTTCTAAAAATTCATTTTCTTCTTTTGACAATACTTTAATTGATTTAATGAAGAAAAATGCTGTTATTACAGCAGATAAGAAATCACTTATTGATCCAGATAACCATACTCCATTTGTTTGTAAAAACTGAGGTAGTATTAAAATGCAAGGGATTAACAATAACACTTGTCTTAACATACTTAAAAACATTGCAATTGGAGCTTTCCCAATAGCTTGAAAGTAGTTAGCACAAATCACTTGAAATCCAACCACTGGCAACATAAATAAATATAATCTTAATCCACTCTTTGCTAAATCAACTAATTCTGGATCTTGATTAAATATCTTAATTAATATTTCTGGATATATTTGAATAACTAAAAATCCAACTGTAACTATTGCTGTTGCTGCAATTAATGCATACTTTACACATTCTTTTACTCTCTTATATTGTTTTGACCCATAATTATATCCAATAATAGGTTGAGCACCTTGATTTATTCCAAAGATAGGCATTAAAAATATCATTCCAACACTTTGCACTATTGCCATTGCACCAATAGCTAAATCCCCTCCATGTGCCTTTAGCGTATTATTTGCTAATACTTGAACAACACTTCCTGCTATTTGCATACTAAACGGACTTACCCCAATTGAAAAAATACTAATAACTATTGCCTTATCTAATTTTAAATATTGTTTCTTGAACTTTAAATTTGATTTGCCACCAATAAAATATCTTAAAATCCATGTTGCTGACAACACTTGAGATAATACTGTTGCAATTGCTGCCCCTCTTACACCCATTCCAAGTCCAAAAATAAATATAGGATCTAGAATAATATTTGTTATAGCACCTATTAACATGCTATACATTGCAATCTTAGGACTACCATCACTTCTAATTGAATGATTCAATCCAAATCCTATAATGTTAAATATAGTTCCTATAAATATTATTTGTACATATTCTTTTGCAAAACCTATTGTGGAATCACTTGCTCCAAAAGCCATCAATATTTGATCACCAAATATTAGCCCTACTGTTGTAATTACAGCACTTATTATTAATAATAATGTCATTGCATTACCTAAGTGTTTTTGAGCTTCTTCCCTTTTCCCTTCTCCAAGCTTTAATGATATTCTTGCTGCTGTACCAACACCAACCAACATCCCAAAAGCCATTATTATTGTTGATATTGGTAATGTTACCCCAACTCCTGTAATAGCTAAATTCCCTACCTCAGGTATATTTCCTATATACATTCTATCAATAATATTATATAAAGTTTGTACTACCATACCTATTATTGCAGGAACAGAAAATTTAATTAATAAAGGTAGTATTCTTTCAGTCCCCAACTCTTTTTGATTACTCATATGCCCTCCTTATCTACTATTGCTTATATTTTTAGATATCTTTTCTAATAAATAGAATAACTCCTCTTTTTCTTCATTATCTAATGAGTCTGTTAATTTATTATTCCATTCATTTAAAATCTCAAAAAATGTATTTTGAAATGACTTTGCTTTTACAGTTAAAAATATCTTATTTCTTCTTTTATCCTCATTGCTCTTTACTCTTTTTATATACCCCTGTTCTTCTAGCTTTGTAACTGCTCTTGTAGTTGTTGCTTTATCTATATTTAATAACTCAGATAATTCTTCTTGACTAACCCCTTCATTTCTATAAATTTTAGCTAAGAATAAATATTGTCCAGCTCCAATAGAATATTCACTAAACCTTTTTGCTAAATAAGCATTTCCCATTCTATATAATTCTGATATTTCTCTACCTAAATATTTATTTTCCATAATTCCTCCAGTTAGTTGCGTATGCAACTATTTTATCATAAAAAAAGTTGCATACGCAACTTTTCTATTTTTTATTTACTTATAATGCTCTTTACTATTTGTCTTATTCCTTCTTCTGAAACAATTAAACTTTTTTTCTCAACTAAATTCCCTTCAATATCTAAGGCTACAATTACAGGTACTTCGGTTATTTCATATTTATTTATTAATTCATTTGTTTCATTTACACTTAAATCATCAAGGCTAACATGTACTAAATTGAATGAATTGTTGTATTCTTCCTTTAAATTTTTTAAGTTTATCTCTGCATCTAAGCTACCTGGTGCTGCAACACTCTTAAAGAATAATATTGTTGGCAACGTATTATCTATTTCTTTTATTGATGTAACAAATTCTAACATACTATAATTTTCATTATCTCGCCTATTATTTTCATTTAATTTCCATGCTCCAAGTGAAATAATTATTACTATTAATACTATACCTATAATGATTTTGTTTTTCATCTTATGCCCCCATATTTTTATCTTTAATTAAAAGAGTATTTCATATTTTTTCATATGAAATACTCTTATTAAAATTATTTTGTACTTTCTCTTTTAATGATATTATGATCTAAAACAAAATGCGCTTGATCAAGTTCTTTTTTACTTAAAAGCTTAATTA
>JBOFQV010000116.1:0-19500 GCA_051650705.1 Clostridium sp. | reverse complement strand
AACTCCCCCAGCATTTAAATCCTCAAATGCATCCATTGTTTTATAATCAACTTTAGTTCCATCAACTCCAACAAACATCATTTGTCCAACTTTTTCTTTTAAAGTCATTGTTGAAATCTTCTTCTTTACTTCTTCCTTTTTATTAAGACCATTTCCTACTTGTGATGCTCCTGTGCTCATGGTTGTAATTCCTATTAAACTTAGTGTTAAGGCTGCATAAATCATTAATTTTTTCATACAATACACCTCCAAATTTATTTTACAACCTAATTGTATCACTACATATTTACAATTTGTTAATTGTTACCATATTGTTATAAAAGTCTCTTTCATTGTTATAATTCTACTTATTGCAATTGATTTACTTATTAAAATATGGTAAATTAATCCTATACATAATTGTATAAAACTTTTATTATACACTACCCCTGTAACATATGTTACAATGCAAAATGCCATCTATCCCTTATATTACAAGGGCTAGATGGCATTTTTCACTTTTTGAATTTTTATTTAAATTTTCATTTATGATATTAAACCAAAGTATTCTTCCATTACTTCATCCAGTTCCTTAGAAAACTCTTCCTTCTTATGATAAAGCTCATTAAGCTCCTCATAGCTTAAGCCCTCATTTCCCATAAAATCATCAATAGTTTTAATCTCATTCTCTAAAATCTCAATTCTTTTTTCAAGCTTAAGTATAGTAGCTTTTATTCTTTTTTCCTCATCTACTATCCTTACCTTCTTCTTTACTTCCTTCTTTTCCTTTGGCTCCTCTTTAGGAACACTTAACTTTTCAATACATTCTTTATAATAATCATAATTACCATCATAGCTTTTAAAACCACAATCCTCTATAGCAATAACTCTTTCAGAAATATTATTTATAAAATATCTATCATGAGAAATAAAGAAAATAGTTCCATTAAACTCCTGTAAAACCTCCTCAAAAGTCTCTATAGAGTCAATATCAAGATGGTTAGTTGGCTCATCTAGTATTAATAAGTTAATGTCCTCGTATAGTATAATAGAAAGCTTTAATCTAATTCTTTCTCCCCCTGAAAGAGTCTTAACCTTCTTAAAAACAGAGTTTCCAAAAAACATATATTTTGATAGGTATTCACGTGCTTTTCCCTCTACCATTGAAATTTCATCCCTAAAAGCCTCTAAAATAGTTGCTTCCTCATTACTAAAGGTAATAATCTGTGGTAAGTAACCAAGCTTAACATTACTTCCAAGGTTAACTTGTCCCTTATCAGCACTTTCCATGCCTAAAAGCATTTTTATGAATGTTGTCTTCCCACTACCATTTCCCCCAATTAGTGCAACTCTTTCCCCAAAGCTTATTAATAAATCTGCACTATTTAAAATAACCTTATTATCAAAGCACTTAAAAAGCCCTTTAGCCTTAATGGTTTCATCTCCTGACCTTTCCCCTTCATTTAAGCTTAATTTCATCTTCCTTCTTTCAAGCTTTGGCTTGTCAGTTTTAATATATGCTCCTCTTCCTCTTAAAGTATTATCTTCATTCCCATCACCATTTTTCATCTTATCAAGCCTTTTTTGTAGACTTGCAGCCCTCTTAAAAAACTTAGCATTATCTGCTCTAATTGCCCAATCTCTAAGTTCCTTTATGGTATTTTCTATATTTTTAATCTCCTTTTGTTGCTCCTTATATCTGTGGAGCTCCTCTAAAAGATTTTCCTCCTTTTGTTTTAAATAGCTTGAATAATTCCCCTTATATGTTTTACTCTCCATATCCTCAATTTCAATAATTTTTGATACAACATTATCTAAAAAATATCTATCATGAGAAACAATAATAACAATGCCACTATATCCCTTAAGATAGCTTTCTAGCCATTCCATAGCCTCCATATCAAGATGGTTTGTTGGCTCATCAAGTAATAATATATCTGGACTATCAATTAAAAGCTTACCAAGAATAACAGTGGTTTTTTCCCCTCCACTTAATAGGTTAAATTCCCTATTTAAAAATTCTTCATTAAATTTTAATCCAGTACAAATCTTTGAAAACTTCTCTTTTGTATTATACCCGCCCTTAACCTCATAGCTTTGGAGTAAGTTACTATACCTTTTTAATACTCTCTCTAGTTCCTCCCCTTCTAGATTCTTCATTTCTTCTTCAATGATACGCATTTCCTTTTCAAGGTCATACACCTCTTTAAAGGCAAGTTTTAAAACATCAGAGACCCTTAATCCATCCTCATAGTTTGGAATTTGCTCAAGATATGCACAGCTTGCCTCCCTTGGTTTGTTTATAAAACCCTCATCATAACCTGGACTTCTAGCTCCTGGATATCCAACACAATAATCCATATGTAAATTTCCTGATATTAACTTTAAAATTGTACTTTTTCCACTTCCATTAGCCCCAACAATACCAACCTTTTCCCCTGAATATACTTGAAAATTAATATTCTTAAGTACAAGTGTTGACTCCATATATTTTTTCACATTTATTAACGATAATTCAAACATAAATCCCCCTTCTTTTTTCCATTAAACTTGGAAAAGAAATTTTTGCTAATGTTCATATTTAAAAAACTGTAAGAGTGATTACTCCTACAGTTTAAAGCTTATTTCTCTTAAATTGTTTTTATAGCCAAACTTTTCCTTTTGTATTATACCATAAATTTCTTTTAATTCAAATTTTTATTATTTATCCTTTTTAAACTCTTCCATTTCCATATTTATAAAGGCTTTAATCATCTCTCTATATAATTTCTCAACCATATCAGCATTAGCACCATATTCTTCTGCCTTTATGCGCACCTTAGAAATAACAGCCTCAACTCTTTGAGGAGCTTTAACTCCCTCTTCACTTTTCTTAAATGTAGAAGCTAAAGCTACATATTGCCCTCTTTTTGCAATAAGCTTAATAATTTCGCTATCGATTCTATCAATATTATTCCTAACCTCATCTAAGCTTTTACACTCCATAAAATCAGCCCCTTCTACTTAAATTTATTCCACAAATCAATTGCCATATATAATCACAGTGATTTTGTAATTAGTGCATATTCTTCACTTATCCCCATTAATTTCTTCCCCACATGTAAATACATAATATGTAATACAATTCAATATATACCATATTCTATATTTAGTCAATAATATTTTTATTTTTTTAATTATAGGAATCAGTAAATTTCATCATAGAGTCAAACAAGATATTTGATTAATAAATCAAACCTACAGTTTGAATAGATATCATTCCCCTTATTTTGAAACTCAACTTGGAGTGTACTCTTTCTTTCTTTCTTTCTTTCTTTCTTTCTTTCTTTCTTCTTATCATTCTTATTATTCTTATTATTCTTATCATTCTTGTTAGTTGTTCCTTCTTTGTTCAACCTTTGTTCAACCTTTGTTGCTTCTTTGTTCAACCTTTGTTGCTTCTTTGTTCAACCTTTGTTCCTTCTTTGTTTAACCTTTGTTCCTTCTTTGTTTCTTGATTGTTCCTCATTTGTTCCTTGGATTTTATTTAATAAAACACACACTTCACTAGATAAATTCTGATACCTTTCCCAGTTATTTATTTTAATTAAATGTTATTTAGTTGAAGTTTCATACTTAATAAATCTCATGATTATATCTTTACCCATAGAAGGTTAGATTATTTTACTTTTTATTCTGGTGATAAATATCCATCATCTTATATGTTTATATTTTAAAACCATTCTATGAAAAAATCTGCTCAACCTATTTCTATTATCAGAAATCAACTCTAAAATTCCCTGATAACTCTCCGATAATTTCTTTATAATATTCTTTATTTGTTATTGTCATAGGCACAATAATTACCCCATCATAGTTTTGTGCAATATAAGTCAGCATTTCACAATTAAAATTACGCCACATAGGGTAATTTTGAAAATCACCTTCCTTTATTGATGATGGTATGTTTTACGAATAACCCCCCCTACCCAATCACAAACTGCATAAAATTCCCCTTCCTCTCAAACCCAAAATCACTATACAAAAGAACCCCCGTATCAGAAGCCGTAAGCTGAACCACACCGCATCCAGCCACCCTAGCCTCCTCAATAACCTTCCCCAAAAGAAACTTACCAATGCCCCTTCTCCTATAATCATTCAAAGTATACATACTAGACAATAAACCAATTCTCCCAGTAGGATTACTAAAATAAGGTGGCTTTTCCATAAAAGACATACCACTAGTAGCAATAATTCTCCCATCATCAACCCCAACCCAAGAAACAAAACTACCATCATTAAAATGTCTCACATAAAAATCATACAAAGCAGGAGCTAAATCAAAATTCTCCTCTGCCCCCTCATCCCTCAACTGATTAATCCTTAAACTCACTAGTTCATCAATATCATTAATATTTGCTCTTCTATACTCAATCATTTATAACGCCCTCTCTTGCCATTTATTAGTAATTATATCCTATAGAATTATTAATTCAACCCAAACAAATTTAATAAGAGATTTTTATGTATGCCCTATCTTTTTATGCCAATCTATTGTATTATTAAATAAAATTAAAATTAAAAGCGAGGGCAATATGAAAACATACTTAATTACATACTATCTAAAAGAACATCATTCAGATTGTGGATGTGGAGATGAGCATCATCACCACCACAGAAGCCACTTTGAAATAACAGGAGAAATAAAAGAACTTGGTTCATGGGCACATTTAATGCCAACAAGCTTCCTAGTAAAAAGCACAACCTCATCAACAGAAATAAAAGAAAAACTAGAAAAAGTATTAGAAGCTGGTGACATGCTATTTGTAACAGAAGTAGATAAAAATAATGCAGCTTCAACAACTCCAGGTGTTGTTGAATGGCTATCTCAAAACTAAAAATAATCCTAAAAGAGCTGATAAACCAGCTCTTTTTTTATTAAACTAAACACGAACCTAATTTTTATATATAATTATAACATTTATGTTATATTTTTACCTATATTCGAGAAAGTATTGTTATATTTTACCATTATAATTAAATCATAAAGCAAAGGAGTGATAATAATGAAAAAACGTTTTCTAAAATTAACAACTTTATTAATACCAGTAATTGCTCTCTCAGTACTACAAGGATGTGGAAAAGAAACAAAACCCTCTGGGGAAGAAACAAACATCCCACCTAAGGAAATTTCATGGACATTCAATACAAATGCACAAATTAACTCATCACCAGTAGCCTTTGAAAATACAGTCATCTTTGGAAATGCATCAATGAAGCTTTATTCAGTTGATGTAACTACTCAAAAGGAAGTTTGGACAAAATCCTTAGATGGAGTAGTTTCAAACACACTCCTAGTAGATGGAACCACATTAATTTTCTCAACCTATACCACTTGCTATGCTATAAATGCTAAAACAGGAGATGAGCTTTGGAAATATTCAGGAGATGGAAAAGTAACTGATAACCTTCTTAATGGATATGACTATCACTCACCATCACCAGTTCTATATAAAGATAAAGTAATTTTCCCAACAGTTAGTGGAAATATTTATTGCCTAGATAAAGTAACTGGAAAACTAGATTGGCAATATAAAGAAAGTGGAACAGCTGATATGAGAGTAACACCTGCAATTTTAAATGACAAGTTATACTTAGCAGATGTAAAAGGTGCTGTATATGCTATGGATTTAAACACTCAAAAAACTCTTTGGAATGTAAAAAATGGATCTGATGTAGCTCACTCAATAGTAGCGTATAAAGATATTGTATTTGTAGGTGGTAGAAATACTAAGGTTGTAGCCTATGAAGCTCAAACTGGAAAATCAAAATGGGAACATACAGATAAGGTAGGTTCATGGTTTACAGGAGAAATGCAAGTAGTTAATGATATTCTATATGTACCTGGATCAGATAATCACGCTATATTAGCTTTATCATATGATAGCGGTAACATTGTAACAAACTATATTGCAACATCAAACGTATTCTCAAAACAACTAATAGTAAATGATAAAATTTATATAACTTATGGAAATGTTTATTCAAATGATGAAGGTGGAATAATTTCATACAAATTAGGCGACTCATCAAATGCATTATGGAAAGCAGAAACAAAAATACCATCATACTCATCACCATGTATTATAAATGATACCCTATACTTTGGGGGAACAGACGGCAAACTATACGCCGTGAAAACTCAATAAAATAGGGAGCACAAAGGGTAAAAAAGTTTTGCTGCTTACTCCGTCGACTTGGAGCGTGCGACGGAGAAAGCAAAAAAAACTTTTATCCCAGTGTGCTCTCTAAATTAAGTGCACACTTTAAATACGATCCCCAGTTTCTTCGTTGAAGAAGTGAAGAGCCTTTTTATCCATACCAAAGACATGTTCTTCACCCATATTATATTCAAAATGACCAGGAACAGTAATAACCAAATCCTTACCGCTCTCAAGTTTTACATAAAGAGTTTTCTCCTTACCAAGAACCTCAATAACATCAACAGTACCCTTAAAGCACTCATCCCCCTCCCCACTAATAAATCTTTCAGAACGGATACCAAGGTAGATTCCCTTACCCTCATAACTCTTAAGAGAAATCAAATCCTCTTTAGAAGGAGTAATAGAAATAATTCCATCATCAGAAAGGAATCTACCCCTATCCATTCTTCCCTTAACTAAATTTATAGTGGGGGAACCAATAAATTTAGCTACAAACATATTCTGAGGTTTATTATAAAACTCAGTTGGTTTACCAACCTGTTGAATCTTGCCATCATTCATTAAAACAATCTTAGTTGCCATTGTCATAGCCTCAATTTGATCATGAGTAACATAAATAGTTGTTGTTTCCATCTGCTTATGAATTCTCACAAGCTCAACTCTCATATGCTCACGAAGCTTTGCATCAAGATTTGATAAAGGCTCATCCATTAAAAACACCTTTGGCTTTCTAACAATAGCTCTCCCAAGTGCCACCCTTTGTCTTTGTCCTCCTGAAATATCTGAAGGCTTACAATGAAGATAATCCTCAATTTGTAATAGCTTTGCAGCCTCATTAACACGCTCATTAATAATATTCTTCCTTTCCTTTCTCATACTAAGAGAAAATGCCATATTATCATAAACAGTCATATGAGGATATAGCGCATAGCTTTGGAAAACCATAGCTATGTCTCTATCCTTAGAAGCCACCTTATTAACTCTTTTAGAGTCAAAAATCAAATCCCCTTCAGTAATAGAATTAAGCCCTGCAATCATTCTTAAAAGAGTTGTTTTCCCACATCCTGAAGGACCAAGAATTACACAAAAATCCTTATCATCAATTTCTAAATTTATATTTCTTAAAGTAAAATCCTCTCTACTTTCATACTTTTTCCCAATATTATTTAACGTTACCTTCATATCTAAAAATCCCCCTATCCTTTTGTTGCACCATTTGAAAGTCCTGATACCAACTGCTTTTGAAGAGCTAAAAATAAAATAACAATTGGTATTGCAGTTAATAACCCTCCTGCTGCAAAAGCTGGTTCATTTAATGTTCTAACATCTGTTACCAATGTAAATAACCCTGCTGCTAGTGTGTAATCATTTGGTGTTGTTAATAACACCTTTGGTAATAGGAAGTCCATAAATGGTCCTATAAATGACCAAAGAGCAATTATAGCAAGCATTGGTCTTGCAATTGGCATTATAATAAGCTTATATATTTGCATGGAAGAACATCCATCTATTTTAGCTGCATCATCAAGCTCTGTTGATATTGAATCTAAATACCCTTTTAAAAGGAAGGTATTACTTGCCACTCCTCCACCTGTATAAATTAAAATCAACATCATTTGCCTTGAAAAGCTTGGCACCACATCATAAATTATTGAGTACATTGTAAAATATGCCACAATCCCTGCAAAGCTTGGTATTGTTTGAATTAGCATTATTGCCATTAATGATAATTTCTTCCCCTTAAATCTATATCTTGAATAGGCATATCCAGTAAAGGAAATTACAATTACAGTTAATACTGCTGTTGCTACCCCAATAAATATGGTGTTTATCATCCATCTTATATATGGTGTTTCTGTAAATAAATATTTAAAATGCTCTAGGCTAAAGGAAAAGTCTCCATTTAAACTTAAATACTTTCCTTGTTCCCCATTAAATGAGGAAATTACTATTTGAGAAATTGGAACCAAAATTAATAATGCCCAGATTATTAATATTCCATAGGTTAATCCTATTCCAAGCTTACCAAGGGGAGTAAGTGGTGGTTTGTCTGATAAATACAGCTCACTTTTCTTTTTTCTTTTAAAATAACTCATCACTTCTTCTCCTTTCTAAATGCATCAGTATTTCTATATCCAATAAATGCAATAACCATAAGAGCAAGAGAAATTAATATTGTTATGGCTGCTCCTAATGCTTGGTATTGATTTTCCATTGTTAATTTAAAAATATAGGATATTAAAATATCTGTTTCCCCTGCTAGGTTTCCATATACCACTGGGTTAAATGGCCCTCCAGAGTTAAACAAATATATATTTGCAAAATTGTTAAAGTTAAAGGTGTATTGTCCCACAAGTAATGGTGCTGTTTGGAATAAAACAAGTGGTATTGTTATCTTTGTAAGCTTTCTAAATGAGGATGCTCCATCAATGTCTGCTGCCTCATAAAGCTCCTTATTAATGGATTGTAATACTCCTGTTGCAAGAAGGAAGATGTATGCACTTCCAAGCCACCCTTGAATTGATATTAATACTACCTTAGATACAAATGGGTCATTTTTTATTTGAAGCTCTGGCCCAAAAATTCCCCTTAAAAGATTTGTTAAGGCTCCATCTGGGGCTGATAATATACTAAAGAATAATATTGTTATAAATGCTGGTACTGCCCATGGAAGTAAATAAACAGATCTAAAGAAGGTTTTCCCCTTTATTCTTTCATTATTTAAGAGTAATGCTAGGGCAAATCCAAGGAATATGCTTAGGGTTGTTGCACCAATTGTCCAAATCACTGTCCATCCAAGTATCTTCCAGAAAATGCTTCCTGCCATTCCCTCTCCAAGGGCTATCATTTTATAATTACTTAGAAAATCCCAAGAGAATTTTGCTTGGTGTTCTGGGTCCATTCCTGTAAATGAAAGTAATATTGTTGTTATTATTGGAATTAATACTATGAAGATTATAATAACAAGGGCTGGTGTTGATACAAGGTATGGGAAGCCATCTTCAAATAGATTTTGCTTGGTTTCACAAAAGCTTCTTTCCCTAATTCCTCTTATCATTTCCTTTTCAACCTTGTTTGCATCCTTAAAGGATAAAAGCATTATTACTATGGCAATAACTAATAAAACAATGGCAAGAACCCCTTCAACCATAAAGATTATTGATCTATCAAGCTTTCCTGCTCCATTTGCTAGGCTAATAAGTCCTGAAATCCCTTTTCCTCTATAGTTTCCAAAGCCTAGAGCATAAGGTATTGCAATTAAATATATATATATTGTCCCAAGGAACATTATTATCGATTTTAAATATTGTTTATTTAAAAGTTGTCCAAGTCCTGGTATTAAGAAAGTTAAATAAGATGCATATGGCACCTTCTTTGTTATCTCCACAGGAACTGTTCTTCTTACATCATCCACATTAATGTTGATTGTATGGATTTTTTGTTTTAGAGTTTTATTTAGTTCATGCTTCTTATTTTTAATTATCTCATTTAAATTATTTTTATTTGATTTGAAGGCTTCCATTAAAATTCTATCCTTCATTTTTCTCTTTAATGCCTTTATTCCCTCATCCTTTGCCTTTTCTGAAATTAATCCATCTCTTTGTTTTCTTTTAATTTCTTCCTTGTCCCTTTTAAGCTTTTCCTTTTCTTCCTTCTTAAAATTCTCATAATAAATTGAGAAATCCTTTTCCTCTTTTTCAGTAATTTTAGAAAGCTCCTCTCTTGCACTTACAAGCTCTTCATAGCTCTTTTTTGAGAATTCTAAAACCTGTGGTATTTGAGCTATCTCTATATTACTTTGAAGATAAATAAGCTCTGCATCATAGGTTAAATCAACAAAGCCTTTATAAAACTCCCTCTTTTTGTAAGCTTTAAACCCTCTTCTTTCTAACTCATCTACCCTTTTAATTCCGGTTCCATTTGTTAGCTTTAATTCCTTCTCCTCTTCCTTAAGCTTATTTAAAAACTCCTTTTCTTTGGCTTTAAATTCCTTTAGCTTTATGTTATAACAGGGTGTATTTTTGCTTTTTCTCTTAAATTCAAACTCTAACCCTTTTTGACAAAAATTAAAAAGCTTTCCCAATCTCCTCTTCCCCCTCTATGCTTGCTGTGTCCTTTTTCTAAGGTTCATAATCCTTTGGTTGTTTATTTCTCTATTAAGATGAATTAATACTCCAAATAAAATCACATGGCATATTACACTTACAATGAAAAATATTGAAAAGAAAGGTTGTCCCAATGAAGTAAATAGAAACATTCCAACTAGTAATACTCCCCAAATAAGTACAAAGATTTTGTTTACCCTAGTTTTCACAAAAGAAATATAACTATTTATAGCTAATGCTGCTGGGGTAATTATTTTTATAAAAAATAGGGAGGTGCACATTGTGAGATAAATTGAATAAAGCTCATTCATAGATTGACTCCTATCCACATTTAAACTCTGATTCTCAAGCCAAGCCTCAAACAAGCTCATATCCTTAGCCCTAATAAAGCTCTCTAAAGAATTAGCCATAATAATTGCTGCACATAATGCTACTATTAAATAAAAGATTTTCTTATTCATTTCAATTGACTCTCTCATGTGAAACCTCCTTGTTTAAGTGAAGAGTGAAGAGTGAAAAGTTGTATTTTCCACCTCTTCACTCTTCCCTCTTACCTCTTCACTATTTCTTAATACTTCCCATCATAGCTTGGAAAGATGCTTGTACTTGTTTATATGCTTCTTCAGCATTTGCTGGCTTTTGTGCTGACCATGATAATAAAGCATTTTGCCATGTATCCCAAACCTTACCATACTCTTCGAATAAAGGTCTGCTTATTGATTTTTCATAAGAAGCATAAGTAGCCTTTATAACTTTTTCATCAATTCCACCAATTCCATCGTAAGCTTTGGCTTCAACATTTTCTAAAATCTTACCAGTTGATTTAAATAAATCTTGTGCATATTTAGGGTTAACTAATTCTTTAATGAAATCTTGTGCTAAAGTCATTTGAGCTTCATTTTCTTCACATCTAGCATTGATTGCAAGTCCCCATCCACCTTTCCAGTGAGAAAGAGCATTACCATTTACAGTAATATTTGATAATGGAATTACTTCCAAGTTGTCTGCACCAATCTTTTTAGATAAATCAGTTGTTGCCCATGGTCCATCAATTCTAAGAGCTGCTCCACCTTTTTCTGAGAACTTGTCTGTCATAAATCCATCTGCTGCCTTCTTATCCCAAAGGTTGTCCTTTGCATCATAGTGAGGCTTCCAATACTTATAAAGACTTTCAAACAATTTTTGTTGGTCTTGATTTAAATCCTTCCAATCCTTAATACCATCAGTTGATAGCTTATCTCCATCCTTATCTAATAACTCAAATTTAGCTGCGTTTGTAAATGCTACACCAAACCAAGCATCATGAGCTTTTACAAGCATTGAGTTTGGATCTAAATTGTTGAATTCAATTGGTTTTGATGTGTCTATTCCGTATTTTGCTGCATTTTCTTTGTTTACATATGCTATTAATGTTTCAATGTTATAAGGGAATGCTAAGTATTCATTACCAACTTTTAAATTTCCACCAAGTCCACCTTTAAAGTCCTTAAATCCACCAACTTCTTCTGCCATTTTTTCAGCATCAATTGGAGCTAAAGCATTGTTACTTGATAAACCATAAAGTCTGTCTACTGGAATTGAGAAAACATCTGCAATATCTTTATTTGTTGGATCTGTCTCATCAAGATTATCTAAGTGGTCAAAGGAACCAATTTCAATAAAATTAATTGTTGCATTAGGGTGTTTTTCAAGAACCCTTGCTTTAACTTGTTCATAATAAGGTTTCCAAGCTTTTTCAACTTGAACAGAGATAGTTGCCTTCTCATCCTTTTTCTTATCCCCATCTGAACCACATCCAACTAACCCAAGAGCCATAATACCAGCTAAACAGATTGCTAAAAGTTTTTTTCTTCTCATAAAAAATTCTCCTCCATCCCTTTTTTAAAGTTATATAAAATTTTAATAACTTCCCAAAACTCTTTAATTCCTTCTTCCATACAAAGCATTTAATTCCTTAAGCTTTAATGAAAGCTCCTCATTAATATCCTCTTTATTCATTCTCCATCTCCAGTTTGTCCCTAGAGTTGATGGAACATTAATTCTTGCTTCCTTATCCAAATTTAATAGGTCTTGTATTTGAATAATTGCTGTATTTGCAACACTTGAAAATGCTAATCTCACTAAGGTCATTCCATCATTTTCATCCTTCATTCCTGTATACCTTTGAAGGAAATCTCTCTCCTCTTCACTTAAGCTTTTAAACCAAGATTTTAAAGTATCATTGTCATGAGTACCAGTATAAACAATTGTATTTCTCTCATAATTATGAGGAAGGTATTCACTGTCTCCATTTGGGTCAAATGCAAATTGAAGTACTCTCATACCTGGATATCCACAGTAATCAAGTAATTCTCTAACCTCCTTTGTTATATATCCTAAATCCTCTGCTATAATATCAACTTCTCCAATTTTCTTTTTAATCTCATCAAAAAGCTCTTGTCCTGGTCCCTTTTCCCATGTGCCATTAATAGCAACCTCATCTCCATAGGGAATAGCCCAATAGCTTTCAAAGCCTCTAAAATGATCTATTCTAATACAATCAAAAAGCTTTAAGGAGGCTTCTATTCTCTCAATCCACCATTTATAGCCATACTTCTTTAGGTTGTCCCAATTATAAACTGGATTACCCCAAAGCTGTCCTGTATCTGAAAAAGCATCTGGTGGACATCCTGAAACCTTCTTTGGAAGTAAGTCCTCATCAAGTTCAAAGAACTCTGGATTACTCCATACATCTGCACTGTCCTCTGCTACATATATTGGTATGTCTCCTATTATTTTTACCCCTTGGCTATTAGCATATTTTTTTAGCTTGTCCCATTGAGAGTAAAATTCGTATTGCATAAAAATATAAAATTCTATTTCATCACTAAGTAGATTTGAATATTCAACTAATGCCTTTGTTCTTCTAAATCTAATATCCTCCTCCCACTCCTTCCATGGGATTCCTTTATTAAGATCCTTTATTGACATGAACAAAGCATAGTCATATAACCATTTTTTATTTTCCTCCTTGAAGTCTAAATAACTTTTAGTGTCCACAGGAAAATTTTTATAAGCTTCTTTTAAAATCTTATACCTATTTTCATACATTACTCCATAGTTGATGTCATTTCTATCATCACCGTAATTGTATTTTAATATATCCTCTTTTTTAAGAAGCCCCTTTTCAACTAGCACATCTAAATCAATGAAATATGGATTTCCTGCAAAAGTTGAAAAAGATTGATATGGTGAATCCCCAAAACTGGTTGGTCCAACGGGAAGTATTTGCCAATAGCCAACACTCCCTTTCTTTAAAAAGTCTACAAACCTATATGCTTCCTTTCCAAAGGTTCCTATGCCATTATCTGAGGGTAATGAAAATATCGGTAATATAATTCCACTCTTTCTCATAATACAACCTCATCTTTTTAGTTTATTATAAAGTTTAATTTAAAAATCTTTTCGAAAAGAATTTATTTTCCTACTTAAGTATATTAAACAAATTTTACAAAATCAACCAATTAAACCCATTTAATCATTGTAAAACTCTCCCTATAAAACCTTGTTTAAAGTCTCCTTTTCCCCCTAAGATTTTTCACATTTTAAGTAATATCATATAAAACTTATTTTAGTTCCACTTCAAACCCTTGATTTTACTACATTTCTTAAGGTATTAATTTCTATAATAGTTTCACAATAATATTTTTAGAGGTACTATTTACCGTGATACTTTCATAGCTCATTTATTTTAACCAATGCAGTAGTAAGCTTGGTTGAAATTTTATATTTTTCTAAGCGTAAAAAAAAAGTAAGGGCAATCTTTAAATTCGCCCTTACTTTTTAACTATTCCAACTAGAGTTGATTTTCCTTCAACTCTTATTTTGTGACCACTAAAACTCCATAATACTGATGTTCCAGCAATCTTCTTATCCACTAAAATATCAAGAGAAATAGATGAATCAAAATTAAGATCTACTACATTATCATTGCTATTAAAAATAACTAAAAACTCTTCCCCTTCATCCTTTGCCATAAAGGCAATAGTATTACTTGGAGAATTTAAAAAGTGCAATTTCTTTTTAATATCCAAGGAGGTTTTCATTTTAAAAGCAGAATGTTTCTTTCTAAGCTCAATTAATCCCTTAACATACTCAAAGGTACTTAGGTTTTCAAGCTTCTTGTCCCAGTTAACTCCATTAATTGAATCTGGAAAGTTATAAGAATTTTCAACACCATCCTTACTTCTTAAAAACTCTTGTCCACATTGTAGAAAAGGAATACCTTGAGATAATAAAACAATACTAATACTAAGTTTTGCCATTTCCTTTAGCTTTTCCTCTTTATTTTCAGTTAGCTTTAACTTATCATAAAGAGTATGATTATCATGACATTCAACATAATTAACACATTGATTTGGCTCAAATTCCCCAAAGCTTTGAATTTCATTAGAGTATTTAATTGCTCCAACAATCCCCTTTTTAATGTCATTTTCCTTGCCATGTCCTCCATTAACAAACCCTAGAGAGCCTCTATAAAATGCATTTCCTCTTACTCCATCCCTAATTATGTCATTGAAAAAGCCAATATTTTTAAGCTTAAATCCATGATATTGAATGGCCCTGTCCTCTTCCCTAAGAAGACTATGCATATTCCAGCCCTCTCCAATTGTAATAATTTTAGGATTTATTTTATTAAGCTCACTTCTAATTTCATTCATGGTTTTTACATCCATAAGCCCCATTAAATCAAATCTAAAGCCATCAATTTTATATTCACTAGCCCAGAACTTCACTGAGTCTACAATAAACTTTCTCACCATAGAATTTTCAGTAGCCAAGGCATTTCCACATCCACTTTCATTTACCAGCCTTGAATTTCTATCATATCTAAAATAATATCCTGGCATAAGCTTGTGAAAACCTGATGTTTTCTCATCCATCATATGGTTATAAACCACATCCATTATCACTGAAATACCATTCTTATGAAGAGAAAGAATACCTTCCTTAAGCTCCTTTATTCTACTATATGGGTTAAAGGGATTGCTTGAATAGCTTCCTTCTGGAACATTATAATTCTTTGGGTCATAACCCCAATTATACCTTTTCCCATCTAATGGCTTTTCTTCATCTATACTTCCAAAATCAAAAATGGGCATTAATTGAACATGAGTTACTCCAAGCTCCTTAATGTGAGCTATCCCACTTTTAAGTCCACATTTTCCATTAGTGTTTTCTTCTGTTATTGATAGAAATTTCCCCTTATTCACCATTCCTGAATTATCATTTATGGAGAAATCCCTTATACTCATTTCATAAATTATTGCATCAACACCAAAGGAGGATATTTCATACTTCTGTGTTTTCCAATTTGTTGGATTTGTTTTTTCTAAATCCAAAATTGCCCCCTTATCCCCATTTATAGAAACTCCCCTTGCATATGGGTCAACACCTTCATTTTTTTCATTATCAATTGTGGATATGAAGGTATAAAATTTCCCCTCTAAATCCTCATTGATTTCGCACTTCCATACTCCTTTTTCCCCTTTTATCATTGGATATTCAACTCTATTGGTTGAATTGTATTCATCATATATACATAAAGTTAAACTATCTGCTAAAGGAGACCAAAACTTAAAAAAGTTTTTATCCCCCCTCTTTACATATCCTAAATCATCCCCCTCATAGTAATATAGGGAATTTATATTTTCAACGCTTAATTTTCTCATAACTCCCTCACTAAATATTAATCTTATCTTTAATAATTTTCCCTTCTGCTGTTACTATTTTAAAGTTTATTGTTTTAACTTTAGTAACTCCATTCTTCTCAATATGAATATTGTGAGCTTCCCCATTTAAAGTGATAATAATTTTAATATTTGAGAAGCTACCCTTTTCAAAGTTCTTACTTATTCCATCGTCATCATATAAATTATATTCAGCTTTATCTAAAACAAATGCAATAATATTTAAAGTTGAGTTATTTATTTTTTCTACACTTTGTGCACTCTCTCCATAAACAAAAATCTTATTTTTTCTAATAAATAAGCAGAATTCATTTATATCCACGTCTATATAGCTATGCCCCTGATTTATTAAATCTAAGTCCAAATTCCCCTCACTGCTTACCTTCCATAAAAGCATTTCTTCTGGCAAATAAACATATCTTCCTCTCTTGTTTTGTTCATAAACTGGAGCAATCATTAAGGATTCACCAATTAAAAGTTCGTCCTCCACTTGTGATGAAAAGTCATCTTCATAATCAAAAACTAAAGGTTTAATAAACATATCACATGAATTTATGCTCTTCATAAATTCTGAATATAGATATGGAATCATAGAATATCTAAACTTTATAGTTTCCTTTAAAATATGCTCTGTTTCACTATCAAAGGAGAAAGGCTCTTGCTTTCTTGTTCCTGATGATGAGTGATTTCTAAATAAAGGAGTAAATATACTAAATTGATTCCATCTTACTGCAAGCTCAGAGTCTGCACTACTATTAAAGCCACAGGTATCTGCACCACTATATAAAAATCCACACATATTTAGGGATGGCATCATTTTTATATTCATAATTAAATGTTCCCAATATGAGGAGTTATCTCCTGTCCATACTCCTCCATGTCTATGTGCCCCAATATAGGATGCTCTAGAAAATAATAAAAACCTCTTATTATCATCAATTTCTCTTAAACCTTCATCAGCTGACTTTGTCATATTATATCCATAAAGGTTATGTACATCATAATGATTCATAACCCTATTATTTATTCTATGATAGAACCCCTTATAATCTTCCATACTATTACTAATTTTATTTAATGTATCCTTTAATTCAAAAAATGTGTATATATTAAGCTCCTTTTTTCTTAATTTATCTATTTTTTCATAGGCTTCAGAAATCCCTTTTTCACTATAAAATATTGCAGGCTCATTCATATCATTCCAAAAGCCTATAACCCCCATATCTGTAAGTTCTTTATACTTAAGACCAAACCATTTTCTAGCTTCATCATTTAAAAAATCTGGAAAATGCACCTTACCAGGCCATACAGCCCCAACATATGGCTTCCCCTTTTCATCTAAGACAAAGTAATTATTTTTAACTCCCTCTTCATACACAAAATAGCCTTTTTCTATTTTTACCCCTGCATCTATAATTGGTATTATCTTAATTCCCATAGCCTTAAGATCACTTACAAGCACTTTAAAATTTTTAAAGCTTTCTTTATTAAGGGTAAAATCCTTAAAGTCCTCCATATAATCAATATCTAAACATATTCCATCACAAGGAATTCCCTTCTTATTAAAGCTTTCTCCTATTTTTCTTACTTCACTTTCATTTGGATAGCTCCATCTACTTTGTATATAACCAAATGCCCATTTTGGTGGAACATATCCCTTTCCAATTAATCTTAAAAAGTTTCTAACAATATCCTTAAAAGATTCTCCCTTAATAAAGTAAATATCTGCACTATTCCCACATATCTTTACTTGTAGCTTATCCTTATTCTCATATCCCACATCAAAAATAACCCTACTTGGAAAATCTATAAACACTCCAAACCTTTCTTTTCCATAAACCACAAAGAAATTATGAGCTCCATAAAGACTTCTCTTATCTGGTGCATGATTTGGGTCATCACTACAAAAGCTTTCATAAATCCACCCTCTTTTGTTTATTCCCCTTATGTTTTCTCCAAGTCCATACACCTTATCACTTTTATCTAAATCATAAATTAAATCTATCTCATCACCAATTTTTAAATCAAAATAACTTAATTTCTCTTCTACTAACTTATCCCCTTTATCTACTACAGCATTGGTCTCAATTGGATTTCCAAATTCATATCTTATAATGTTTTCATTAACTAAATAACCTCTCATTTCTCTTCCCTCCACCATAATATTTTTCTATTACCATTTAATTTCATAGTAACAAAATCTTAATACCCCTTCAATAATTTCACCCATAAATACACTTGTGAAATCAATTGCCTTTTCACTCTTTTAACCCTATTACTTCCCTCTAAAATTCACATTATCCCTAACTAGCCACCCCATTGTAATCATTGACACATTTTCCATATTATGTTAGCCTTAAATTAAAAATAGGGATTAATTATTAATGAAGGGAGAGGTCATGGAGGAGATTTTATACAAGAATAATCAAAAAGTAATTGGGTCAATAATTAGACTAAATAGAATTAATCAAAACATGAGTCAAAAGGAACTTGCAAAAGGCATATGTGTCCCTTCCTACCTAAGTCGTATTGAAAATGGTGAGCTTCTTCCTAGTGAAGATGTTATAACAATATTATTTGATAGACTTGGACTTACCTTTAATGATAGTCCAAAATTCATTAAGGATTCTTTAGAAGCCTTTGAGAACTTCTTTAACAATTTAAATTTCAATGAGTTTGATTATACCTCACAGCTTTTCAAGGAAATAGAAGAAAGGGAAAAGGATTTTATAACCTCTCCCCTAATAATAGATTATTATTTAGCAAAGCTTGCAAGATATTGTAGCACTCCAGAGAGAGCTAAATTTGATGGAACTAAAAACTCCATACTTTCTGCCTATGATTTATTGTCACCAGATCAAGAATTTACTTATAACTTCTATATAGGTGTTGATACTTTAAACGTAAAGGGTGATATTTTAGAGGGGCAAGAGTATATTCAAAAAGCATTAAACTACAAGGAAAATGGTCATTGCTATTATTGGCTTTCCTATGTATATAGAGTAAAGAATAATCCAATTAAGGCTTATGACTCAATTAAAAGAGCACTTGCCCTTTATGTTGAGGAGGGAAATTTTATAAGTATAATGGAAAGCTATGAGAAAATAGCAGAGGTTCACTTTATGCTAGACAACCATGATGATGCCATTAACTACTTAAAAATGTCACTTAAAATGGCAAGGAAAATAAGAAATGACTATTATATTCAATATATTAATTCAATGTTAGCTTGGTCTTATTTTAAACTAAAGGATTTTGAAACCTCTTTGGAATATTTAAATAAAAATACTGGACTAATAGATCATAGAATGATAATCCCTGATTCTGTAATAGAATGTTTGATTTATTTTACTAAAAAGGAAAAGGATAAGCTAAAGGAGGCCATAGAAAAACTAGAAGCCCCTCAGTCATTAGAACACATAACAAAGGATTTAGCACACATTTTGTATAAGTTCTTTAAGTTTTATATAGAAGATCCTAAAC
>JBOFQV010000115.1:0-6685 GCA_051650705.1 Clostridium sp. | reverse complement strand
CCTTTATGTAAAATCTCCAAGGAAAAAACCTTGCTTCCTCTGCATAATCAATTCCTATACGTGTAGTTTCAACAATTTCAAGTTCTTCATAATCCCCTTCCTCAATATATAATTCTTTGCTTTTATAAAGGTTATTATAATTTTGTTCCTTTGTAATATCGTAGGCTAAACATAGTTTTGAGGGACCATTTGAAATTCCTTTTATATCCTTTTCCTTAATTTCATTTATGGATTTATTGAATCTCTTAATGCATAAGTACTCCAATTCATTTAAAGGTTCTAAAGCTCTAATTAAAACTCCCTCTGCACTACCTTCTTCACCAGCAATTACATTAAAACAAAAATACTTTCCATATATAAAATACACATATGCTATTCCCCCATCTTCATAAAGAGGTTTAATTCTTTCTGTTACTTTATTAGGATAAGCATGGCAAGCTTTATCTATTTTACCTATATAACATTCTGTTTCAACTATTTTTCCTTTTAAAACCTTCCCATTTACCTTTCTTACAAGTATTTTTCCTAATAATGCTTTTGATAAAGACAATGCATCCTGTTTATAAAAATCCTTTTGTAGCTTCATTAAATCCCTACTTTCTCTGAAAGTCAATTTATATATTCATGATAATTAAAATAAAGTAAAGAAGCTTAATTAAAACTTATATATCTCGTATTATAGTTTATTATTTGAAAATTCTCAACTTAAATTAAAAGAGGCACACTAAGTTTAGTTAGTGTACCCCTTTATATAATTTTTAAGATGGAGCTGATTTAGTATGAAGTAACTCATGTGCTATATGAGAATTTGGCTTTTCTAAGAAATCTTCATACAACTTCTTAATAAATGGATTTTCATGAGACTTTCTGTATTCACTATTTGAATCTTCCTTATAAAGTCCCTCCATTCTTTTATTTAATATTTCTCTATTACTTTTAATATAAGGTTGTCCACCACCATCAATACATCCACCTGGACAAGCCATAATTTCTATAAAATCATATTTACATACTCCATTTTTTATATCATCCATAATAGTCTTTGCATTTTTTAATGAACTTGCTACTGCTATCTTAATTTCTTTTCCATTAAGTTTTACAATTCCTTCTTTTACTCCTTCTAACCCTCTGACTAATTCAAAATCTACCTTTTCAATTGTTTCCCCTGTAATCCACTCTGCTGCTGTTCTAAGTGCTGCCTCCATTACACCACCTGATGTTCCAAAGATAACACCAGCACCAGAAGATAATCCTAGTGGGTCATCAAAGCTTTCTTCTTCTATATTTAAAATATCAATTCCTGCCTCTTTAATCATTTTACCAAGTTCTCTTGTTGTTAATACAATATCAACATCACCCTTTAATTCATCTCTTTTAGCCTCATACTTCTTTGCTATACAGGGCATTATTGCAACACTTAATATATTTTCTTTTTCAATACCTATTACCTTTGGTAAATAATTTTTACATACTGCTCCAAACATTTGTTGAGGTGATTTACAGCTAGAGACATGCTTTAATAATTCTGGATACTTAGTTTCAGCAAATCTAACCCAGGCTGGACAACAGCTAGTTATTAAAGGTAAATCTTCCCCCTTAGTAAATCTATCAATAAACTCATTTGCCTCCTCCATTATAGTTAAATCAGCTGAGAAATTTGTGTCAAAAACATAGTTAAAATTGAGGGCCTTTAAGGCTGCAACCATTTTTCCAGTTGTAAGTTCTTCAAAACTTGCTCCAAACTCCTCACATAAAGCAACTCTAACTGCAGGCGCAACTTGTACCATAACACATTTATTCTGTGCTCCTAAATATGGCTCTATCTTTTTATAATCCATAACCTCAGTTAATGCACCAGTTGGACAAACAGCAACACATTGACCACAATAGGTACAATTAGTATTGCATAAGGCTTCATCAAAGGCAGTTCCAACAACTGTATTGAAGCCTCTATTTACTAATGTTAAAACATTTGTATTTTGAACATCGCTACATGCAGTAACACATCTTCTACATAAAATACACTTATTCATATCTCTAACTATTGAAGGATTACTATTGTCAATAATACTTTCTGTTTTTTCTCCTTCATAACTAAATTTATCTATCATCAATTGAGCTGCTAGAGTTTGAAGCTCACACTTTGTGTTCTTTTCACATTTTAAACAATCATTTGGATGATTTGAAAGTAATAGTTCTACAATTGTTTTTCTTGCCTTCTTAGCCTTTGGAGAATTAGTTAATACACTCATTCCTTCTCTACAACTTTCTGAGCATGCAACAGCTAGATTTTCCTTTCCCTCAATCTCTACTGCACAAACTCTACAGGTTCCCTTGCAGTTTTGAGATTGTCCATCAATCATTTTCATATAGCATAGAGTAGGAATATTTATATTAACTTTTTTTGCAGCCTCTAAAATAGTAGTTCCCTTTTCCACTTGAACTTCCTTACCATTTATTTTTAAACTAACCAATTTCTATCCCTCCCTACTTAGTTATAATTGCCCTAACAGGGCAGCTTGTCATACATGCTCCACATTTAATACATTTATTTTGATCTATTGTATGAAGTTCTTTGATTTTACCTTTTATACATTTTACTGGACAATTTCTAGCACACTTTGTACAACCAATGCACTTATCTGTAATTTCATATTTCATTAGCTTTTTACAGCATCCTGCCTTACAAGTCTTATTAATCACATGATCTTCATATTCATCTTTAAAGAAATTCATAGTACTTAACACTGGATTAGGTGCAGATTCTCCAAGTCCACATAATGAAGTATCCTTAATTACCTCACATAACTCCTTAAGCTTAGCTAAATCCTCTATTTCTCCTTTTCCTTCTGTTATTCTTTCTAGAATTTCTAACACTCTCTTATTACCTATTCTACAAGGAGTACATTTTCCACAGGATTCTTCAACTGTAAAATCTAAATAGAATTTTGCAATGTCAACCATACAATTATCCTCATCCATTACAATCATTCCACCTGATCCCATCATTGACCCTATCTCTGTTAAGGTGTCATACTCTATTGATAAATTTAAATATTTTGCTGGAATGCAACCACCTGATGGGCCTCCTGTTTGTACTGCCTTGAATTCCTTATTATCCTTAATTCCTCCACCAATATCATAGATAATTTCATCTAATGTTAATCCCATTGGAACCTCAACTAGTCCAACATTATTAATTTTTCCTGCAAGAGCAAAAACCTTTGTACCAGAACTTCTCTTAGTCCCAATGTTTGTATACCATTCTGCTCCATTATTTATAATTGGATTTATGTTTGCAAATGTCTCAACATTATTAACATTTGTAGGTTTTAACCATAAACCATGTTCTGATGTTCTTGGTGGCTTCATTGTCGGTTCCCCTCTTAACCCCTCTATAGAGTGAATTAATGCTGTTGCTTCTCCACAAACAAAGGCACCTGCACCATATTTAATTTCTATATCAAAGCTAAAATCATTTCCTAAAATATTCTCTCCAAGCAACCCACATTTCTTAGCCTGTTCTATTGCAATTTTAAGTCTATTTACTGCTAAAGGATATTCAGCTCTAATATAAATATATCCTTTATTTGAACCAATTGCATAACCACATATAGCCATTGCTTCAAGAACTGAATGAGGATCTCCCTCTAATATGCTTCTATCCATAAATGCACCTGGATCACCCTCATCTGCATTACAAATAACATATTTTACATGGTCCTTTGCATTTCTTGTGGCATTCCACTTAATCCCAGCTGGAAAGCCACCGCCTCCCCTTCCTCTTAGGTTTGCATCTGTTACAATTTTTATTACCTCTTCTGGTGTCATTTCCTCTAATACTTTTCCAAGAGCAGAATAACCTTCTCTTGCTATTGCTTCTTCAATATTTTCTGGATCAATTACTCCACAATTTCTAAGAGCAATTCTTACTTGTTTTTTATAAAATGGAATTTCTTCAATTGATTTTGCTTTTTCCTTTGTTTCTGGATTTTCATATAATAATCTATTAACAACTTCTCCATTTATAAGATGACTTTGAATAATATCATCTACATCATTCTCTTTTACTTGTATATAAAAGGTTTTATCTGGCATTATTTGAACAATTGGCCCCTGTGCACAAAAGCCAAAGCAACCAGTCATTATTACCTTAACCTTTTCACTTAATCCATTTAACCGTATACCATCTCTTAATTTATTTATAATTCCATCAGAACTTGATGCCTTGCAACCAGTTCCTCCACATACTAAAATATGTCTTTCCTCAATATTGTCACTATTTAATTTATCTACTCTAAGTAATATATTCTTCTCATATTTTTCTTTTAATACTAATAACTCTTTATAACTCTTAATTCTGTTCATAGCTTACTCCTTATATTCATTTAAAACATTTTCCACATCATACTTAGTTAGCTTTCCATAAATTTTATCATTTATGGTCACTACTGGAGCAAGTCCACATGCTCCAACACACCTTAATGTGTCGATGGTAAATAATCCATCTCGAGTTGTTTCTCCTTCTTTGATGTTAAGTTTTGTTTTAAACTCTTCTAAGATTTCTCCTGCACCCTTTACAAAGCATGCAGTACCAGTACATATGCTTATAACATACTTTCCTTTTGGTTCTGTGGTGAAATAGGAATAAAAGGTTACTACTCCATAAACCTTTGATAATGGAACTTCTAATCTCTCACTTATAAGTTCTAATGTTTCTTTGCTTAAATAGCCATATAACTCCTGTGCTTGATGAAGTACAGCTATTAAGGCACTTTCCTTTTGTGTTTGTTTGGCAATGAATTCTTCAAGTTTTTCGAATTTACTGCAGTTTTTACACATTTAATCACCTCATTTTGTTAAATAAGCCATAAGATTTGAACGTTTACATATTCTTTTAATTTTATTGAATTTTCTAAATATTCCCTCTTTAATTATACTACTTTATTCTATCTTGTCCACAATTTATTATATTCTCACTACTTTGAGAAAATTAAATATTATTAGTTTAAAATTTCCAAACTCCATATGATGAATATTAAATAAAAAATAATGAGAGGATAATATCCTCTCATTTCACGATGTTTTTAGTACATGCTTTCGTTTTCATATTTAAAACTCATTAGCTCTTGTTGATCAATATCTAAAGCTTCGCAAGCTTCTTGAAATGTGCATCCGTTTTCATCAATGTATTTAGCAATGTATGCATCTATACCCATTGGTATTGAATATAAATCCATCTTTACACCTCCTAACTTTTTACTATTACCATCCTAAATCTGAATGATATTAACTAATATATGCTTTTCATTCGGATTTTATTCATTAGTTTTTTTATCCTTTTTATTTTATAGCAATATATCACCCTATATTCCATTGATTTGCTAAGCTTTTTTTATTCTAAAATTATAATTGGCATATGAACATTATTCTTAATTCGTGGTAACGGAATGCTGTTGCCTAATCCTCTACTTACAATCATTGCCTTATCTTCATAAAAGTATTCTCCACTAATTAATGAAGGTAATAATCCTTGGTTTGGTGCAATTAAGCCCTTATTTAGAAAAGGAATCCTAACTTGTCCTCCATGAGCGTGACCTGAAAAAACTAAATCCACAACTTCATTTTCTGTTCCCTTAAAATAACTCTTAAACTTCTCAGGTCTATGACTTAGTAACACTTTTGGCAAGTCTAAATATTTTTCATAATCTACATAATTATATTTAGAGAATTCTCCATCTGGAGCAACACCTAATATTGCAATTGTCTTACCATTTTTTTCAAAAGTCTCTATTTTATTTTCAATAAAGTACATTCCACTTTCTTCTATGATTTTTTTCCACTCTCTAGACTTCCCACTTCTTTCTTCATGATTTCCTCTCACAGCATAAACTGGAGCTATCTTAACAATTTCATTGCAGAATTCCTTTAATCCTGAGCTCTCTATTGTTGCAGTTGAATCCATAATATCCCCTGTCATTACAATAATATCTGGTTTTTCTATTTGGATTTCCTTAAGAACCTTTTTACATAAATATCCTTTTGTGGTAGATGTAAATCTGAAACCTGTACTATTTTTAGTCCCTTTAACTCCTTTGGAAGATTTTTTATTTTAACAGTAATTTCTTCCTTGTCAATTTTATTGTTCTGCTCATAAAAATATCCTAATGATATACAAGCTATACTTAAGAGTATCACAAAGCTTCTAATTCCTTTATTCACCATATCACCTCAAAAAATTATTCAAGTTCTCCTTTAAAATCTAAAATTCCCCCTCTTAAATTATATAGGTTATTAAAGCCCTCATTTGCAAGAAGATGACATGCTACACTACTCCTTTGACCAACTTTACAATAAACTAGTATTGGAAAGTCCTTATATTCTGATAGCTCATCTAGCTCCCACTCAAGTTCTTCAACTGGAATATTTTTAGCGCCCTTTATTCTACCTTCCTTAAATTCATTATATCTTCTTACATCGATTATAACTAAATCCTTTGAATCCTTTATTAACTTTTCTGCTTGTATATTATTAATTGATTTTATTTTATCCATAGCTACTTCTCCTTAAAATTTAATAATATAATTATACTACCATATATAAAAATGTACAGTAAAATAGGGAGAATCACATTACCTTAGTGATTCTCCCTTCATTTCTCAAAACTATAAATTTATTACGCTAT
>JBOFQV010000114.1:0-5160 GCA_051650705.1 Clostridium sp. | reverse complement strand
AGTCATTAAAATCAATATTATTTGTGTTTGCTTCAAAGCTATGCAAAGAAATATTAATTTGTCTAAGTCCCTCCGCTTTTAAAAGCACTTCTCTATTTTTACTAATTAATGTCCCATTTGTTGTTATATTTGCTTTAAATCCTTCTTGATTTGATTTATGTAAGAAATATTCTAAGTCTTTATTTAATAGTGGTTCTCCCATTAAATGAAAATATATATATTCCCCAAATGGTTTAATCTCATTTAATATATAATCAAATTTTTCTTTATTTAAAAACTCTTTTTTTCTAGTTGTAAGAGGACAAAATCTACAACTTAAATTACACACATTAGTTATCTCTATGTAAATCTTCTTATATTTTCTCATATTAAGATTCCTCCAAAATAAATTTATCCTCTTATTATATATTGCTTTTGATAAAAGTAAAAGGAGATGCCATAAAAACATCTCCTAAAATATCTTAATTATCCAACTAATGTCCAAGATGAATCACTACCTGGAACAGCACTTGTCCACCAGTTAGCCTTATATGTTTTTCCATTATATCTAACTAAAGCTCCTCCTTCATAAGAACTTCCTTTAATATAATCAACACTCCCATCTGGATTTTGAGTTACGACAATTTCCCATGCTGGATTAACTCCTGGTTCTCCACCTTGTATCCACCACTTAGCTCTATATTTTACTCCTTTATATATAACCACATCTCCTGTGCCATATACTTTATTTGGATCATAAGTATCTTCTAGTTGAGTATTATCTTTTACAGTAATTATAACTTCAACTGAAGTTTTTAATCCTTTGCTATCTGTAACGCTATATACAACTCTATAAGTTGTAGCAATAGACGTATCTACCTTTCCATCAATAACAATCTTATCTGTTAAATCTCCATCTTCCTTATCATAAGCTATTATTCCAGCTAAAGGATTAAAAGAGTCCCCTAGATTTATTGTTTTATTTACAGCACCATTTATTATTGGTTTTGTATTTACTTCTGGTGTTGTACCTCCACCATTGTTTCCTGATGGGAAAGTTTTATATATAGTATTGAATTCATATTTATTTTTAATACCACTGTTTGGTTGAATCATAGCATCTCTATTCATTGACCAAAATGATGTCATAGAAAGTCCTTTTTCAATTGAATAATCTACAACTAGCTTAGCCATATCTGTTGTAAATATTGGGTGTGCTTCACTTTCAAAACCTATTGATGTTGTTGTAGAAATTTTTCTATATGCCTCTGCATCAGTTAACTCTACTCCACCGAATCTCTTATAATAATCTTTTAATTGATTTTTTGTGCTCTCTATAGCCCTAACAGAAGCTTGTCCATAGTTTTCTCCTGGTTTAACAGCTCCTTGTCCATAGCACATTGTCATAATGTTTACAGAAGAAATCTTAACTCCTTCTGTAATATACATTTCTAAGGCATCTAATTCAAATCGTGTTAACCCTTCTGGCATTACTGCTAAAGTTATAACAACTTCTACTCCAGTAAGTTCTTGCACTTTTTTAATAGCTTTAGCATTAACTCTATTTCTTTCTTTATCTAGCGCTTGTGGCCCTTCTATATCTAAATCTACTCTTGTTAAACCATATCCATTAATAATTTCAAGATATGTATTTACTAATACATCCACATCTTGAGTTACTTGCCAAAATGATGTTCCCGTTAACCCACCAAGTGAAATTGCAACATCTCCACCTTTTGCACGAACATCTCTAATTGCTTTTTTTATTCCATCATGTTGCCATGGGTCTATTGTGTCTTCTGTAATAACAGGTTGTCCACCCCATCCCCATTTAATTTTACCATCTACAACTCCTCCAGTTGATTGGATAAATCCTAGATTATAAAATTTAGTTCCTGTATCATCTACAAGTTGTCCTAAATTTGTTACTCCATTATTTGAATATGCAGGATCTTTTACATATGCTGTCATATCAACAAACGGAGCATTTACTTGATCTGGCCACTTAATTCCTTGACCAACCCCAAAATTTTTATACATTTCTGTTGATGCAGCAGCTTTTTTAATATGTAAAGTTGACCCACATGAAATCATTACTGCTGTCATAACAACTAAAGAAATATATTTTTTTAGTTTTGAAACTCTCATTTTTCTCTTCCCTCCTAAGTTTAAGATAATAATATTATATAACAAAATATTAGAAGAATAAACTATTATATGAAATATTATCCATAAGTATTCAAAAATAAGGATGCAATTTTGCATCCTTATTTTTAATTCTATTCGTCCCATCCCTCTGGGAATTCTGCATTATGATAAACATCTGTTACATCATCATCATCATCTAAAAGATTTAACATCTTTTGGAACTTCTTTGCATCATCTTCATTGATTTCAGTATATGTGTCTGGAATCATTTTGACTGCTGCTTCTAAGAATTCAAGACCTTCTGCCTCTAAAGCTTCTCTAACTGTTCCAAAATCATCTGGAGTAGTTGTAACAATGAATACTTCCTCTTCAGCTGCAAAATCCTCTGCCCCTGCATCTAAAGCCATCATCATTACTTCATCTTCATCCTTGTCTTCTCTCTCTATAACAATTTCACCTTTTTCTTGGAACATGAATCCAACACATCCTGATGTACCCATGTTTCCTCCACCTTTAGTGAAAGCACTTCTAACATTTCCTGCTGATCTATTCTTGTTATCTGTTAAAGCTTCAACTATAACTGCAACTCCTGATGGTCCATATCCTTCGTATACTATCTTTTCATAGTTTACGTTAGCAAGTTCCCCTGAAGCCTTTTTAATAGATCTTGTAATTGTATCATTTGGCATGTTTGCTGCCTTTGCCTTAGCTATTGCATCTCTTAATTTTGGGTTAGTGTCAGGTACAGGCCCCCCATTCTTAACTGCAAGAACTAATTCTTTACCTAACTTAGTAAAAACTTTTCCTCTCTTAGCATCTGCTTTACCTTTTTTATTTTGAATATTGTGCCATTTTGAATGTCCTGACATTTTTAATCCTCCTAAAACTAAAAAATTAATTTGTTATGGTTTTCTTTAGAAATTATAGCACAATAAAAACCTCTTTTCAAATTTTATCATATATAACTTCTCCCCCACTTATTGACATTCTTCACAATTATCATTACAATAGATATAACAAAATTAAGTAAATTCTAAGAAAAGAAAAGTATCCTTTTAATGTACTATTAGCGAGCAGGAGATTGGTGTAAGTCCTGTAGAAACTTAAAAGGGGAAAAGGGCCTTGGAGAAGCTATTTTGAGCATATTATTGCAAGGAATAGTCGTTAACTGCGTTAAAGTTTTAAGTGGATTCATTAAAATATTAATGAATCAATTTGAGTGGTACCACGGAATATTTTCGTCTCTTATTTTTATAAGAGACTTTTTTTATTTTCTAGATTTAAACTTAACAATTTTAAGGAGGTTCAAATGGAAAATTTAATTTCACAATTAACAACTCTAGTTCAAGAAAAATTTGAAAGCTTAGGCTACGATAAAGAATATGGTACGGTTAATGTGTCAAACAGACCTGACCTTTGCCAATATCAATGTAATGGTGCATTAAGAGCTGCAAAAGTTTATAAAAAGGCACCAATTATGATTGCAAATGAGGTTGCTGAAACACTAAAAGATAAAGATGTTTTTGAAACAGTTGATGCTGTTGCTCCTGGATTTATAAACTTAACTTTAAAAGATAGCTTCTTAACTAACTTTATCAATGAAGTTTATAAGGATGAAAAGTTTGGTGTAAAGCAAGCTGAAAATCCAATGACAATAGTTGTTGACTATGGCGGAGCTAACATTGCAAAACCACTTCACGTTGGTCATCTTCGTTCAGCAATTATTGGAGAAACAATTAAAAGAATTGGTAAATTCTTAGGACATAATGTAATTGGTGATGTTCACTTAGGAGACTGGGGACTTCAAATTGGTATGGTTATTACTGAGGTTGAAAGAAGACACCCAAATCTACCATACTTTGATGAAAGCTTTACTGGAGAGTATCCAACAGAAGCTCCATTTACAATTGATGAGCTTGAGGATATTTACCCTGCTGCAAGTAAATTAGCTAAGTCAGATGAAGCTGCAATGGCTCTTGCTAAAAAGGCAACTGCTGAGCTTCAAGAAGGAAAAAGAGGATATATGGCTTTACTTAACCATATAATAAATGTTTCTGTTACTGACTTAAAGAAGAACTATGGTAACTTAAATGTTGAATTTGACCTATGGAAGGGTGAAAGTGATGCTCAAGCCTTCATTCCAGATATGGTTAAATATTTAAAAGATAATAACTACACTTATGAAAGTGAAGGTGCTTTAGTTGTTGATGTTGCTTTAGAAAGTGATAAAAAACCAATGCCACCAATCATTATATTAAAATCTGATGGTGCTGCACTTTATGGAACAACAGATCTTGCAACAATTATTCAAAGAGTTCAAGACTTTAAGCCTGATGAAATAATTTATGTTGTTGATAAACGTCAATCTCTTCACTTTGACCAAGTATTTAGATGTGCAAAGAAAACTAATATAGCACCTGAAAATTTACAGCTAGAATTAGTTGGATTTGGAACAATGAACGGTAAAGATGGTAAGCCATTTAAAACAAGGGAAGGTGGAGTTATGAGACTTCAAGACCTTATTGCCATCATAAAAGATAACGTAAGAGGAAAGCTTAAAGATAATGATGAAATTTCAGCTGAAGAAGCAGATGAAATCTCAAGAATCGTTGGTTTAGCAGCACTTAAATATGGTGATTTATCAAATATTCCAACTAAAGACTATATATTTGATATTGAAAAATTCTCTTCATTTGAAGGAAATACAGGGCCATATATTCTTTACACTATGGTAAGAATTAAATCAATTTTAAAGAAAGCAAAGGCAGATATAGGAGACTTCTCTTCAGAAATTTCTGCTCCAACTTCAGATGTTGAAAGAGATTTAATGCTAATGTTAACTAAGTTTAATGATGTTGTTGAAGGAGCATTTAAGGATAAGGCTCCTAACAGAATTTGTGAGTTCATTTATGAAACTTCAAACCTATTTAACAGATTCTATCATGAAAATAGAATTTTAACTGAAGAAGATAAGGCTAAGAAGGTTTCTTGGTTAAATCTATTAACTCTAACAGTTAATGTTCTTGAAACAGC
>JBOFQV010000113.1:0-3654 GCA_051650705.1 Clostridium sp. | reverse complement strand
TATTTTCAATTTTTGCAATACTGTTTAAATAGTATTCTTGATTTATTCCGTATTTCTCATTTAATCCTTTTTTCTTTGCTTGCTCTAAAGCTTTTTTATTTTCTTCTTCCCAATTAATTTCTTTCAATGGTTTTGATTTCCCCTTTTCAGGAAGCTTTATTAACTCTTTATACAGCTGGGCTTTATCCTTAACTTCTAATATTCTATATCTCATATAATAATAAGGCTTTAATAATGTTTTAACTATTTTGCTTTTCAATCCATCCTCATAAAAGCTCTTTGCATATAAAACCTCCGCATTTGAATCTTCTTGATTTTTTAATATTTCAACTATTCTTTTTGCATATTTAATTTTATGTTCTTTTGTTATTTTGGGATTGTTTAAATATTTGTAGAATTGTATTGGAGAAAATATACTTTTAAAATCATTTGTATATGTTCCATTTTTATTATCAAACCATTGCATAGAAACTACTATTGCATAATTTCCTTTTGATATATCCTTATTCATACTTCCTATTGTCGAAGCTTGTACTAAATGTTGTGAAAATGTTCTTCCAACATAAACAACATCTTTATCCATCTCTTTTCTTGGAAAAAAGTTTTTAGGAGATTGATCTAGTGAATTTGCTAATTCTGATGATCCAAATAGCATTATGTTATCATCAGTTGATAAATATTGATTCAATAAAACTCCTTTATCTTTTGCATCTATTTTATACCCATCTTTTAATGACTCTAAGTCTTTTGTCTCTAATAACTCTTTATTTTTAAAGTCTAAAAACTTATCAATTCCTATAAAAAATATTCCTGCAATAATAAATGGAATTAACACATAAATTAGCTTTTTCACCCTATCAACACCCCTAACATACAAGCTATCTTAAATAATTCACCTTAATAATTTATGAAAACTTAGTTTTATATCTTAATTTTGAAATACTTATTTTTTAGAAATTCTATCACTATAAAAATGTACATTCAACAATAATTAACTATATTTAACTTATTTCACAGAATATTAAATTGAAAACAAAATAGGAAACAAATAAAAAAGGTCCCTGTCACGTGTCTGACACGTGACAGGGACCTTAACAGTACCTAGTACTAATTAATTCCTACTATATCTAATATTTTTTGTGATCTTTCTTTTGTATCACCAGTTATAACTTCATATTTTATATTTTCAGCTTCTAAGAAACTTAAGATTGCCTTATCAACAGCGTTTGCCATTTCTTCATCTTGCCATCTTACTCCATCTTTTGTATATCCAAATTCTCTTGGAACAAAGAAAATATGATCATATCTTGGAATATCTCATATTGCTAATATGTATAAGTCTTTTAAAATTTCTATTTCCTTCTGACTTCTCTCTTTGTCTCCTAACATAAATCTTGTATAAATATATGGAACAAATGTAGCATAATCAGTTATTGCATACTCAAATTCATCTAATGAATCCTCTACTTGTCTTTGTCCTAGATATATTGCATATTGCTCAGCAATATGTTCAATCATACCTTTATCTCTTAAATAGTCTGTACTATATTCTGTAGCAACTCCAACATTTAAATCTCTTATTTTACATTCTACGTATAATTGTTGAATTAATGTTGTTTTTCCACATCTTGGACCACCAAGTATCGCTATTCTTTTTGGCATTTTGTTACCCCACCTTTTTTAAAACTATCTAAATATGTTAAATTCTATCTAAAATTCCATAAAAAATTATAAAGTGGAAGCTTTTTGCCTCCACTATTTAAAATTACTTTACTATTATATCAGCTTGTCCATTACTTTTCAATATATTTTGGTGCCTGACACGTGTCAGGCACCAAAATATTTCTTTAACGTCTATTTTCTATATACTATGTATGCAACTCCACCTAAAGCTAACATAACTATAGCCCATGTTAGTGATCCAAACACAGGACCTTGGGTAATAATAATCGGTCCATTATCCCCAATCCAATCTACTGTTGGATAATAAGCTTCTGGTGGTGATTTAACTGAAAACTGTATTTCCTGTCCTTTTCCATCTAAACCTAATGGCTTTAATGGTATTCTAAACTCTATTCTCTTTCCGTCAACTGAAGCTGAATATGTTGTTTCTATAAGTTCATCCCCTAATTTTACCTGAACTCTAAATCCATCTTTAGGATACCATTCATAATTTACATTTATTTTCACAGTTGTTTTATTTGCAGTTGCCCACTCCCAATCTGGCTTTCCTTTATTTTCCCATGGAAACAGATGTATTTGTTCATATCCAGTCCCATTATGAAATACAGCCTGAATATCCCACTCTTCTTTTCCTTGTGGAGCCTCTCTTTCAACATACAAATATAAATATTCCTCATCATTATAATATCTTAGTTCTATTAAATCATCCTTTAACGCTGGAGCATCTCCAACCTTATCTCTTACTACAGGTTTTCCATTCCAATCTTCAAAATTTCCATCTAATTCAATTGGAGTATTTGCATCTTTTGTTTCAGCTAACGCATCAACATTTGGATAAATTATAGTAACTAATAATGAAATTAATATTATGCTAAAACTTTTAATAATTCTCTCATGCTTTATCATAAAGGTCTCCTCCATTAACCCATATTTTTATTTTATTAAATATAGTTAATTTTTTCTTTAGTTGTTCTCTTACTTCCGTCTTCTCTTGTGTAAAATTCTTTGTATTCCATGCTGCACTAGCTTCAATAGCATTAATTATTCCTGCTACTCTATCAAAAAATACAAGCATTCTGTAAAATGGTAAAAACATAGGTATATAGAAATTTCTTGTCATATATTTTTTCAAATCCTTAAACTCTCTTAAATATAATCTTTCCACAAAAAAATATACATAAGAAAGCAATGTATAAGCCATATATAATAAAATATTTGCTCCTATAATTAATCCCATTGGATATTCAATGAAAACAAGATATACCATTGCAAAAATCCAAATTAATCTTGGAAAAACTAAAGTATGATCCTTTATCATTGCATATCTTATTATTCTATTCATCCTTTTGCCACTATACTCTTTGTTAAACAAAGTAGATACTTCAATTTCTCCCCTTTGCCATCTTTGTCTTTGTACATAAAGCTGATCCATATCTTCTATAGGTTCTGTTATAAAGAAAGCATTTTCACACAAAGCAACTCTTCCATTTAAAAATTCTCTTATTTGAGATGTCATATGTGTATCTTCCCCTAATGTTTCCCCATTATATAGCTGAGTTTTTAATACTACATCTTTTCTAAAGGCAGAAAAAGCACCTGCTAGTGTAAACATAGAATCAGTAATTGATTGAAAGCCTCTTCCAACTATAAAGGCTTCACTATACTCAAACAATTCACATTTTTGAATAATTCTTTTTAAAGGAGCCTTGGTCTTTTTAATATGATTAAAATCAGTAACAATAACACCTGTCATTGCTGCTATTTCTATATCTTTTTCAAATGCATAAACCATATTTTTAATAGCATTCTTTTCTAAAATACCATCTGAATCAATATTAATTATGTATTTCCCCTCTGCCATATATAATCCTTTATTTAATGCTTTTGCTTTTCCCTTGCTAGAGTCCAACCACCACATTCTTAAATTATAATACTCATGTTGAAGCTCATAATATATTTCCTTAGAATTAT
>JBOFQV010000112.1:0-13736 GCA_051650705.1 Clostridium sp. | reverse complement strand
GCAACATGAACGCCACCATATCCAGCTCCAAGTATAAGTATCTTTTTCTTATCTGACATTAATACTCACCTCGTAATAATTTATTTTTACGTGTTCAAAACACACATATTCATTAACACCATTGACCATTCTATATTTTCATATGTGCTATGTCTAAAAGCATAACGTGATATTTTTTAACTCATTATAATTTTATTTAATATCTAAAACATCAAAAAATGTCGATTTTTAGAAGATATCTAAGGACTATCCATTATTTTACTATTAATTTTACTTATTCACTATAATAAAATTAAATAACTAATTAATAAAAATACATGTATAATATCATCTTGTAGAAATATACTAATCGTTTGATATTTTTTTAACTATGAGTCATATTAGTTATTTTTCTAATTTCTAAATATATTGATTTCTTTGAGTATTTTTGTATTTACATTTCAAAATACTCAATATACATACTTTACTTATATATAATGATTAAATATTTTTAGGGCTAAGATTTTAATATTCTTTAGCCCTTAAACTTTTATTAGGACTTTCTCCTTATAAAAACCATAATTTTGTATACCACTTCCATTATTTATGTGAATTTATTATTTTATGATATTTTATTAACATATAGATTTAATTTTTTCTTAACTATATAATATATTTATATTTATTTTAACCAAGGAGGATTTTATTTATGAGAATTTATAGAAAAGCAATCACTATTGCATTGATACTACTTATGTCTTTATCCATAATTTCATGTGGCAATAAAAATAGTAAGCCAATTACCCCTTTAAGAAAAACTAACTATTTTATGGGAACTGTTGTTACTATTTCACTTTATGATAAACAAGATGAAAACATAATAAATAAGGCATTTGATAAAGTTAGTGAGATTGAAAATACAGTAAGTATAAACAAGACTGGTACTGAACTTGATAAAGTTAATGATAATGCAGGTATTTCCCCTGTTAAAGTTAGTGATATTACATATGATATTGTGAAAAAAGGGTTATACTATTCAGAACTTACTAATGGTTCTTTTGATGTAACAATAGGAAACTTAGTGAAATTATGGAGCATAGGGCTTCCAGAGGCTAAACTACCAATCCAAACTGAAATTAATGATGCTATAAAGCATGTTAACTATAAAAACTTAGTCCTTAATGATGAAGATAAAAGTATCTTTTTAAAGGAAAAAGGAATGATGATTGATTTAGGTAGTATTGCAAAGGGATATACTGCTGATGAAATTTCAAAAGTTTTAAAAGCTGAAGGAGTAAATAGCGCAATAATAGATTTAGGCGGAAATGTTCTTACTTTAGGAGAAAAATCTACGAATACTCCTTGGGTAATTGGAATTCAAAACCCTTCTGAATCACGTGGTGAAATAGTTGGATCAGTTAGTATTGGTCAAAAATCAGTTGTAACTTCTGGTGTGTACGAAAGATACCTTGAAGTTAATGGAACAAGATATCATCATTTACTTTCTCCTTCTGATGGATATCCATTTGATAATGAGATAGCTGGAGTATCTATTATAAGTGACTATTCAATTGATGGTGATGCCCTTTCTACTTCTGTATTCTCAATGGGCGTTGAAAAAGGGTTAGAATTTATAAATTCTATTAATAATGTTGATGCTATTTTTGTAACAAAAGATAATAAAATTTATTTAAGTAATGGTGCAAAGGAATTTTTCACCTTAACTAATAAAGATTTTACTCTTGCAAATTAATAAAGAAACCTCCGTGATAAATGGAGGTTTCTTTATTATTTATAATACTCTTTTATTATATTAAACATTTTTTAAATTTAACTATTTTATACTTACATCTCTTCTTAATATATATATAGCAAAAATCATAGCTAATGCTCCACATAATAGCTTAGTAAATATGTAAATTGTTAGATACTCTGGTATTTCACTTGCTACATATCCCATTTGTCCACCAAAAACATAAGCTCCACCTACTGCAAAAGCTGAACAAACTACCTTTCCTTTATCATCTAACTTATCAAAAGTTGAAAATATAACTATCGCAGAAGCTAAACTACCTAAAAAAGCAGCAATAGAACTTGAATTTACTCCTATTCTTTTCCCTAGTATATCCAATCTACTTGAAAATGTTCTTTTAATCCACTCAAGCATTACATATGCTCCACCTAAGAATATTGCTATTTTCCCTACTATAGTTAAAGCTTCACCTAAGGGCATAAGATTCTTAATTATTGTAATTCCCATTATGGATTGTATTCCTTGAATCATTAATCCAAAAATGCTCACATACACTATTCCTCTTCCCAATGCATTAAAAATATTCATTAATAAAGCTTGTTTGTACATAAGACCTAATGAAAGTAATATAGCAACTATAATAATAGGAATTAAGTTTATCAATAAAATTTTTATATTTATTTTTAATAATAATCCTCCAACAAATAATCCTATTGGTAATGTAGCTATTCCACAAAGCATTCCTTTAGATAAATAAACTTTATCTTTATCTTTTACTATTCCTAATGCTAATGGTAGCGTAAAACTAATTGTGCATCCAACCATTGAGCTCATTAAAACTCCTGAAAATACCAACATTTCATTAGAAATTGATAAATCTTTTGCTAAATTTAATGCTCCCATATCTATTGCTAATATACTTGATGAAATTATTGATGGGTCTAAATATTCATTTTGGATTAATGGTAAAATATATTCACTAACGCACTGACCTATTATTGGCGTTAAAGATAGAATACCTACCATTGAGATAGCTAATGGTCCCATATTTTTTATTCCATCTTCAAAAGCCTCTCCTAATTTAAACCTATTGTATTTCAAATAATCACTAGCACCTATTAAGAAAAAAATTGCTACTATCCCCAAAATTATCTTATTCATTTGCTCACCTTTTTATAAATATTTCCTAAATAGTATATCATATGTATTTAAAATTATCATTATAAAAAGAGCTACCTTATGTTTTTAAAGATAGCTCCTTTTATATTTTATATTTTGTATTCATTTAAACTAAAATATAATTTTTATTTATTTTACTCCACCTTTACAATAATAGTCTTCAGCACAAATACATTCACCTTCATAGCAATCAACTTCTAATGGCATATAAACTGACTTTACATTATCTTTATAAACCTTTAGAATATATTTTTTATCTGGACATAACGGTCCTAATAAAAATTGACCATATTCATCTGTAAATGTGTGAGTTAAAGGATATGGAAGTTTACATCCATCAGTTGCTTGAAGAAGCTTAACTACAGCATCAACAACTGGTTTACCACAACTGTCTACAACTGTTCCATGTATAACAGCTCTTTTTTCATCAGGTAGTTTAATCATAGCTTCTATTTGTTCATTCTCTTTAGGCACTACGGCACAAACTGCTACTCTACCACTCATATTTATTTCCTCCTAAGGTTATTTATAATATAAAATATGAGAGATTTGTCTAAGTGTGCTTATAAATTTTCTTTATGTAATTTAAATTATTATTATGAAACTAAACTTTTAACCCACTTACCACCTTTTAATCTTTTATAACACGCAATACCTTTAACTATTTCTTCTACTGTACTTAATGCATAAACATAATGTACTGGTAAATTAAATATAAATGCACCTACAAATGCAAATGGCACTCCTATAAACCACATTGTAATTGCTTCAATATACAGAGAAGTTTTTGTATCTCCCCCGCCTCTAAGTACTCCAACAATTACTATAATGTTATAGACTCTAATTATCATAATAAATGCAGTAACATAAAGTATTGCCTTAGCTGACATTTTAACTTCTTCTGAAACGTCATATATTGATACTACTCCACTAGCTGAAAAACATAATGCAACGGATAATATGGCTGCAATTATAAATCCTATTTTCAATAAATTATTTCCATATTTTTTTGCTCTTTCTATTTCTTCTGCCCCAACTTCTTTACCTACAATTACAAGCGTTGCACTAGAAATACCAAATACTACAACCATAAATAAATTATTAATAGTTGTTGCTATCTGAACAGAAGCTATTGCTTGAGTTCCTATTCTCCCATATATAACATTGTACATTACTGCACCCAATCCCCAACAAGCCTCATTTAATAATACAGGAAATACAGTAAATAATATTTTCTTTATATACATAAAGTCAAAATCAAATAATTCTTTAACAGTTCCAGCTAAAGGACTTTTTGAATAATACACATATGAAACAATTATAAGGCACTCTAATATTCTTGCAATTAATGTTGCTATTGCAGCACCTTTAACGCCAAGTGCTGGTGCTCCTAAATTACCAAATATTAAAATCCAGTTCAAAATTGTATTTGTTCCTAATGCTATTGCACTTGCAATCATTGGTACTGAAGTTCTTTCTATACATCTTGAACCAAATGCATAGTTAAAACTTATAGCAGTTAAAATATAGCTTAAGCTTAAAATGCTTAAGTATTCTGCACCTAATTGTATTACTTTTGGATCAGTATTAAAAATTTCCATTATACTTTCTGGTGAAACTTGTGCCCAAATAGTAAAAATTGTACCCATTATAACACCACATATAATACCCAACCCCATAAGCCTTCTAATATTTTTTATATCTTTTTTACCCCAATACTGTGAAGTAAAAACTCCAATTCCACTAAACAAACCCATCATCAAAATGTTTAATAAAAAGAAATACTGATTTGCTATCCCTACAGCAGCAATTTCACTTTCTCCAAGCTTTCCAATCATCATTGTATCTATTATATTTAATGATGAAGTAATTAAATTTTGAATAATAATAGGCAATGCAATTATAAACACTTTTTTATAAAAGCTTTTTTCAATGTTTAAAAATCCAGTCATTACTCATGCCCCCTTAAAATATTTTTTTGAACGTAAAAAAACCACTTAACTCGAAGAGTTATAGTGGCTTCATTTCACTCATTATAGTTTATTGTATATTTTTTCTAATGTCAATATATACTAAAACAAATTATTTTGTATAGTATACAATACCAATACTTCCTGGTCCAACATGAAGTCCAATTATTGGCCCTATTGATTGAATTTTAACTTCATCTAAGCTTAACTCTGACTTTATATAATTTGCAAGTTCTAACCCTTCATTTTCTGCATTTATATGATGTACTATTACTTCTCCAATTGGATTTTTTTCTGCAGCATCCTTTAAACACTTAATCATTCTTTCAATAGCTTTCTTTTTAGTTCTTACTTTGTCTAATACACTAGTTTCTCCATCTTGTACTGTAAGCACAGGTTTAATTTGAAGAATTGTTCCAACAATTGAAGCTGCACCTCCAATTCTTCCACCTTTTTTTAGGTATTTTAATGTATCTGGAATAAAAACAAATCTACTATTATTTATTACATGATTAATTTTTTCTACTACTTCATTTAATGCTTTTCCTTCTTTTGCAGCTCTTGCACCCTCAACAACCGCAAATCCCATTTGCATACAGTTTGATTTTGAATCAATTATTTCAATTTTAGCATCTTCATAATCTTCTAAAATCATTTCCTTAATTAAATGAGCTGAAGAATATGTTCCACTCATTTTTGAAGATAAAAATACTCCTACTACAGTATCTCCATTTTTAACTATCTCTTCAAAAACTGATTTTACCTCTTCTATACTTGGTTGAGATGATGTTGGTATTTCGTCACTCCTATCCATCTCCTCATAAAAGGTTTCATTTTTAAGTTCAACCTCTCTCCTACTTGTTCCATCCATTATTACATTTAATGAAACAACTTTAATATCTAAGTCATTAATAAATTCCTCAGGGATATATGAAGTACTATCAGTAACTAATTTTATTCCCACAACAACACCTCCATTTTGTACTGCCTATTACAATAGAATAACATACTATGTAGATAAAAAAAAGACGAAATAAAAATTTCGTCTTTTATATTTCCTACTTATTTTTTTGTTCAAAATACCATTTGAATTGTGGTAAATAATCCTTATGAGCTTCTAATAACTCATCTAAAAGAACCTTAGCAACCTTTTCTGATGGTACTAGTGGATTTGAAGCTAATGCCATAAGAGCTTTATGGTAATCTCCATGAACAGCAGCTTCAATTGATAATCTTTCAAATGTCTTAATAGTTTGAATTAATCCATTTACCTCTACTGGAATTTGACCAAATGTTAATGGTTTTGGTCCATCCTTTGTGATTACACATGAAACTTCTACTGCTGAATCATTATCAATTCCTTGAATAGCTCCATTATTTCTTATATCAACTGGTTGTATATCACCCTTATCATTGTATATTGAATGTATTAATCTACAAGCTGCATCTGAATAATAAGCTCCTCCTCTTTTTTCTAATTGAGGTGGCTTAATATCAAGATTTTCATCTTTATATAGTTCAAATAAGTCGTCTTCTAATCTCTTAACAACTTCTGCTCTAGTTTCACCCTTAGCAAATTCCTTTAACTCGTCTTGAAGCATATCACCTGTTTGATAGTAATATCTATGGTATGGACATGGCATCATTCCTAATGACTTAATAAAGTCTGCATCCCATCCAAAGTCCTTAACATTCTTAACTATTGAACCTAAATTACCTGCTGCTATAGAATCAATAACTGCTTGAGTTACATTTTTACCATCTAAGTAAATTTCCTTACCAAATACCATGTGGTTTAATCCAAAGAAATCTAATCTTACTCTTGAATGTTCAGCACCTAACATCTCTGCTGCTGCTTTTTCCATTCCAATTGGAACATTACATAATCCAATAACCTTCTTATTCTTACCATATCTTATTAATGCTTCAGTAACCATACCTGCTGGATTTGTGAAGTTAATAAGCCAAGCATTTGGACATAGTTCTGCCATATCCTTATCAATATCAAGAATTACTGGAATAGTTCTTAAACCTTTAAATAATCCTCCCGCACCATTTGTTTCTTGACCAATTACTCCATGGCTTAGTGGAATTCTTTCATCCTTAATTCTTGCATTTAAAAGACCAACTCTCATTTGAGTAGTAACAAAGTCTGCATCCTTTAACGCTTCTCTTCTATCTAACGTTAAGTGAATTTCCATTGGAACTCCAGCTTTCTTAACCATTCTCTTAGCTAGGTTACCAACTATTTCAAGTTTTTCTTTACCTTCTTCTATATCAACTAACCATAATTCTCTTACTGGTAGTTCATCATATCTTTTAATAAATCCTTCTACTAATTCTGGAGTGTAGCTTGAACCTCCACCAATAGTAACAATTTTAATACCTTTTTTCATACTATAAACCTCCTGTATTGCCTATATGTATATAGTAAGAGGTTATGGAAAACGCCATAACCCTTACATTATTTAACTTATATTACTTCTTTAATTTGAATGCAAACTTATCCCATGGTTCAATTAGATCTAATAAGAATAATTCTTCTGGAACAACCTTAGCAACAACATTTGTCTTACCACTATTCTTCATTGGCTTTAATGCTAATTGAAGCTCACCAGCATATCTTGTGTAAAGGTCTGATTCGATTAATACATCTCCTCTTTCCATATCTGGTGTATTAAATGGAGGGAAGCTTTCCCCTTTATATTTAACTCTTGATTGAGTTGATCTTACAACATATTCAGAACAGTCTCCTCTATTGAAGTGGAACTCTTCAACAACAATCTTTCTTTGAATTTCTGGAATATCATCAACTAACTCAACAGTGAATTCTAACATTTCTCTGTTAATTTCGCTTAATGCCTTTAATTCAGCTTCTGAAGCAAAGCAGTTAGCAATAATTACATCATCAATTAATCCTGTTGCAAATAAGTGCTTAGCTTGAACTTCTATTGGAAGATTTCTGTGCATTTCTAATGTACATAATCCTTCTGATACTGGCCATGGACCAAATTCAGCTGTTGGTGAGTTTACGAATGCAGCTGTTTTGATTCCTAACTCTTTAAATTGCTTACTACACTTCATAAAGTGATCATATCCAAGTCCTGTATAAACGTGTGGGTAGAAGTTATGACATCCATAAAGATTATTTAAGTTTGGTCTGTATGATAATACATTATCAACATACTTAGTACCATTACTTACATTTAATTCAACCTTTAATCCATATTGGTTGAAAGTCATGATAGCTTCTTCATTTCCTGAGAATCCCATATCAAGTCTTATTCCGCTTAATCCCATATCACTAAATACTTTAAGGTCTGTGATTGAAGCTCCTAAGTTATTGAATACTGTTGGATCTAAATCTGCGATAACTTCCATTCCATGCTTGTTTGCAGCATCTACCATTATCTTAAATTCAGAAACTACTTCCTCTGTTGACTTTCCTTCAGCTGATAATAGACAAGTAAAGATTCTTTCAAATCCATACTTTGCAGCTAAATCAATGTATTCTATTACCTTATCCATTGATGAATGGTTTGGGTAAACTGAAATTCCTAATCTTCTCATTTTAATGTTCCTCCATATTTCTCTATTTATTACATGTTTTCTTTTTTATAAATATAGTAAGCCCCCTTTGCAGGTGATACTTCATCATCTACAAATTCAACTACATTTATTCTCTCTTTTAAATAGTTCTCAAAAGCTTCTCTTAGTATGTGTGATTTTCTAATAACACTTCCAACTAATCCAACTCTACATTTTGTAAAGCCAAGTCTATTAAATACGCCTTCACAAGCTTTTGCGATTGCAATACCTTCTGTTTGAAGAATATTTATTGCATATTCATCACCTTGTTCTGCATACTTAGAAACTAAACCAGCCATTTGAGCTATTTCATCCTTAGTTGATGAATAGATAAATCCTAATATTTCATCAACTTCTTTCATATTTAACTTATCTAAAATTGCTTGTGATAATTCACTTCTTTCTAATGCAAAATCACTTTCATTAATCATTCTCTTAAATGCTTCAATTGAGATTTTATAAGCACTACCTTCATCTCCTAAAAGGTGTCCCCATCCTCCACATCTTAACATTTCATTGTTTGAAATACCAAAAGCAATTGACCCTGTTCCTGCTATAACTAGTATTCCGTCTTCTCCTCTTAATAATGCCTTTAATGCAAGACTTGCATCATTCATCATTACAGCTTCTATATTAAACTTTTCTTTAATTTCCTTACTTACTGTTTCAGAGTTATCTCCAACTTCTGAACCTGCTAATCCAAGATAAATTCCTTGTACTCCATCTTGCCCAATTTCATCAAAAATTTGTTGTATTGCAGTAGTAATATTCTTTAGTGCTTCAATTTTACCATTTACTAGATTTCCAAATCCAGTTAACTTAGTTGATAATATATTACCATCTAAATCATAAGCAACAGCTTCAGTTTTAGTTCCTCCACCATCAACACCAATAACGTATTTCATAACGTTCTCTCCCTTTCTTCATTTATAATTAATGAATCCTAATGAAAACCTATTAGAATTCTTATGAAATTTCTTACAATCTTGCATGAATTGCTATTATTTCATTAGCAAGGTCTTTTAATGTCATTGTTGTCATTAAGTGATCTTGCGCATGCATTAATAATAAAGAGAATTCAGCCTTCTCTCCACCAGCTTCTGCTTGGATTAGGCTAGTTTGTGAGTTATGAGCATGTCCTAACTCTTCATTAGACTTTTGAATTAACTCTTTTGCTTCATCAATTTTGCCATTTCTTGATAACTCCATAGCTTCCATTGCATAGCTTCTTGCTTCACCACTATGCATAATTAAGTTTAATATAATTTCTTCCATTTGTCTAATCTCCTTTTACAAAAAAGCATATTTTTTCCTTTTAAAAGTCCCCCCCAGTAACTTTTAAAAATTAAGTAGCACATTAATTTTGTTATGTTTAAATTATTTGTTCTCTAATAATCTTATTGCATGAGCTAATACTTTAGCCCCATTCATTGTTCCATATTCAACTGTATTTATAACATCTACCGGTATTCCTTGAGGCTCAAATTTAGTCTTTAACTTATTGAATAAGAATCTTACTTGAGGTCCTAATAATAAAACATCAATTTTATCTTCATGGTTCTTTAATTCTGCTTCACTTACAGCATTTATTGTACACTCTACTCCCTGCTCTTTAGCTGCATTTAGCATTTTTGTTACTAATAAGCTAGTAGACATTCCTGCTGAACACACCAACATAATTCTTTTCATGACAACTCCTCCTCAATGTATTTAAAACTATATAAGATTATTTTCAAAAAATTATCCTACACTATTATATATAAGCAATTACCATGCCAAGTATTACTGTTTTTTCAATGTATTATTTTTATAATAATTCATTGAAATCAGTGGCTTTAGCAAGTTTTTTCTCTCATCTTAGTGTGCAATATTTTTACACACTAGAGAAACTGTTTACACACTCTTTATCTCTTGCACACTTTTCATATTTTCTGAAATGATTCTTACAATGAATGCTAGTTCATTGTCTCCAATATTAATGTTGTAACTCTTTTCTATTTTTCTTAAGCTTTGTTTTATGAGAATAAACTCTTTGGAAAATTCATTTCTAAACTCATTTAATTTTTCAAATGGCTTTCCACATCCACCATTTATAATTTTGTCAATTAAAAAGCATATATGAATTACTATTCCAACCTTTACTTCATGAGGAATTTGTATGGATAACATTTCCTCTATTTCTATTATAGCCTTTTTTACTCTAATTACCAACTCTCTTCCAGAAATTCCTTCAATTTGAGAATGCATAGCTTTTTCTATTTTTCTAAAATCACTATCATTTGAAATTAATTCATTCAAAACCTTTATACCATCCCCTGCTAGTATATCTGGTGCTGGTATAAATAATATGTCTTCAGTTAGTAACGTAACTGTGCCAACTATAGCCAATATATTATATTTTTCTCTTAAACTTTTTAGATTATCTAAAAACTCTCTTCTATCTATAATGTCTAGTGATTTTATTTCAACATTTTCTCCTAAGTTAAGCTTTAATGATAATAATTTTCTCAACTTTTCTGCTGACCCTTCTCCAGTAAAGCAAGCAGTAATTATTAAATTATCTTTTTCTTCTAAATTATTATTTCTTCCTTCTATTCCATATCTACTAATTTCAACACAGGACTTATAAATATCCTCTAACTCTCTTCCATTTAAAGCTTTTCTTCCTGCCTCTAACACTAATAAAGTTGTTACCATATCAATAGTTTTTACCTTTATATTTGTCTCTTGACTTATTATCTCTCCAAAGTTAGAAAGTGATCCCATATCAACAAGCAATAAAACACCTTTGCCAGAGTTCATTTTAATAATTCTTTTTTTAGCAAGCTCAAGCATTTCATCAGCCTTCATATTTAATGGCATATCTAATGCTTCAACATATCTTTGCCCAATCAAATTATTTGCTACATCAACCATACTACTTGCCGTAGAATTTCCATGCATTATAACAAGTACAGAAACTCTATTCTCTAGTCTTGAATCTAGTTCATAGGGCTTTGCTGCTAAAAACATAGTTAAATATCCTATTTCATCCAAAGGAACTTGAGTATTAAATCTCTTATCAATTTTGGCAGTTACCTCCATAGCAACTACGAATTCTTCTGAATACTCTGCTCTTACTAAATTTAATTTTGGATGATATATCTTATTTCCGTTTCTTATTCTTTCTAAGCTTCCTTGAAGATGAAGAGCTAATCCAAAATACACCTTTTCATCATATTTTCTATTTAATTTTTTGCTAGCATAAGTTAATATTTCTTCTGCCATATCAACAATTTCAACTTCAACAATCTTTGAAAGCTCATCTTTTCTAAATTGCTCTGGTAAATCTCTAATGTACTTTTTAAAGTATCTCTCAATATCTATATTTAAAATTTGACTTATGTCTTCCTCTTCCATTCCCTGTCGTCTCAAGTCCTCAAGCTTACTTTCTATAATGTCATAAAAGTAATCTGCTGTAACTGTATCCTCATTATTAATTACTTTCAATAATTCATTTTCATCCTTTTTTGAGAACTTTAAAACATCACCCATATTTGCAAGAATTTCATCAATTTCTTTTCTGTGTTGTCCAAGCTTAATTAGTCCCTTACTAACTCTTTGATGTATATCTCCTGGTTCAACCACAATAAAGTCTTTTCCATTGGCTTTAAAGTTTAAAAATGCTTTTGCACAAGCAAGCTGTATATCACTTCTTAATTGTCCTATGTTATTTGGACAATCATAAAGTAAAAATGAAATTAGGGCATTTTTATTAAAGTAAATGCTTCTTCCAATTCTACTTGATTCCCCTTTTATAAATTGCTCAAGTAAATAATAACGTTCCTTTAAGCTTCTTTCATTAAGTGATGGTAATGTTATTGTCATTGGAATTCTTCTAGTAAAGGTTCTTAATAAATAACTCTGAGGTTCTTCAGTAGTGGCTGCAATTATTTGCACCTCCACCTTAACTGGTGTATCTGTATCTCCTAAGGGCCTAAAATATCCTTTATCAATAAAGCTAAATAACATTTCTTGTCCTTGTGGAGATAACCTATGTACTTCATCTAAAAATAATATTCCTCCATGTGCCTTTTTAAGTAATCCATCCTTATCACAATCAGCCCCTGTATAGGCACCTTTTTTCACCCCAAATATTTGAGATAATACAAGCTGTGGATTATCTGCATAATCAGCACAATTAAATCTAATAAATGGTGAATTATTTTTTATTACTTTAGACTCCTTTGCAAATTCATACATTAATTCTGCAAACATGGATTTACCAACACCAGTTTCACCTAAAATCAATGTGTGTAACCCTCTTGGTGGATAAAGTATTGCCGCCTTTGCTTGCTGTATTGGTACTTGAAGACTTTCTTCAGCTCCCACCATAAAATCTAAACTATTCTTTATATTAATAATTCTTGAATCTATATCATTATTATCACTTGTCATTGCACTTTCATTATTTAATATTACTGAATATAAAACTGGTCTACCTTCAATTTTTTCAACTCTTCCTTCTTTATATAAAGAATTTAAGTATCTAGATACATTTGCCCTATCTAAATATAAAAATTCACTAAGCTCTTTTGCAGATATTCCCCTTTTTTTCTGTTCTTGCAATTTACCTAAACCTTGAAAGATTTCATTACTTTTGCTCATTACTACCACCCATTACTAATAATTAATAATATTATACTATAATATTAAAACAATTACATTACATATTGTTACGAAATATGTAATTAAATACAAAAATAAAAGATGGATTTTTCTTAAATTAATATACTTAAGAAAATCCATCTTTTATTATATTTTTTAGTTAGATAACACCATCTCTAGCGTTACTTTTTTACCATCTCTCATTACATCTAATTTAACTGTTTGACCTACTTCTTTTCCTTCTTTAGCTGCTTTTAAATCATTAAAGTTTTTTACAGTCTTTCCATCAAACTCAACTATTACATCTCCAGGTTTCATTCCTGCTTTTTCTGCTGAAGAGTATTCTATTACTTCTGCTACATACACACCAACTGGATATCCAGTTTGCTTTGATATTTCTTCTGTAACATCTCTAACCTTAACTCCAAGATTAATTATTGGCTTTGAAAGAGAATCTACTCTTGATTTAACATCATTAATTGGAATTGCAAAACCTATATTTTCCGCTCCACCTGAAATCTTCATTGTGTTAATTCCAATTACTTGTCCTTTAGAATTAACAAGTGGTCCTCCACTGTTTCCAGGATTTATTGCTGCATCTGTTTGTATTAAATTCATTG
>JBOFQV010000111.1:0-10062 GCA_051650705.1 Clostridium sp. | reverse complement strand
CCTTTATACTTAATCCTTTATTTCTAACATTCTTTGGCACCTTAAAGTATTCATCAGCCATTTTTTCAGCTAAGGCTCCAATTTCTGCACAATCCTCAATATTTTCATAAGGAAGACCAATCATGAAGTATAGCTTAATACTACTCCATCCTGATTCAAAAGCACTCTTTGCTGCTTCTAAAATTCTTTCTTCTGTTAATCCCTTATTAATGATATCTCTCATTCTTTGAGAACCTGCTTCAGGTGCAAAAGTTAATCCAGTTTTTCTAACCTTTTGGATTTCCTTTATTAAATCAACTGAGAATGCATCAACTCTAATTGATGGTAATGCGATACCAACCTTGTTTCCTTCATGCTCAGCCATAAGTTCTGTTATTAAGTTTTGAATATCTGAGTGATCGCAAGTACTTAATGATGAAAGTGATATTTCTTGATATCCTGTAGCTTTAATCATTTCTCTAGCTTGCTTAAGTAAAGTTTCCTTTGATCTTTCTCTAACTGGTCTATAAATCATACCTGCTTGACAGAATCTACATCCATTTGTACATCCTCTAAATGTTTCTAAAACTATTCTATCATGAACAATTTCAGTATAAGGAACTATCATGTTTTTAGGGAAGCTAGCCTTGTCAAAATCATGTACTATTCTCTTTGTTATAGTCTTTGGAACATCATCATGCTTTGGAGTAAATTCCTTAATTGTTCCATCTTCATTGTAAGTAACATCATAAAGTGATGGTACATATACCCCTTGAATCTTTGAAATCTCTCTTAAGAAAGCTTCTTTGTTGAAATTATTCTTGTGTTTACTATAAACCTCAAGAACATCATCCATCATTTCTTCCCCTTCTCCAATTTCAAAGAAGTCAACAATTCCACTTAATGGCTCTGGATTATATGCACAAGGTCCACCTGCCATTATTATTGGATGATTATCTCCTCTCTCTTCAGCTCTAATTGGAATTCCAGCCATATCTAACATATTTAATATGTTTGTGTAGCTCATTTCATATTGAAGAGTAAATCCTAAAATATCAAACTCATTTAATGGAGTTTTAGTTTCTAGAGTGTATAAAGGAATATTGTTCTTTCTCATTTGCTCCTCCATATCTGGCCATGGAGCAAACACTCTTTCACAATATGTATCCTTTCTTTCATTTATTGTATGGTAAAGTATTCTTGTTCCTAAATGAGACATTCCTACCTCATAAACATCCGGGAAACAAAAAGCAAATCTTATGTCAACATCTTTTGGGTTTTTAATAACTTCGTTTAGTTCTCCACCAACATATCTAGCTGGCTTTTCAACTTTGCATAATATGTTATCTGTAATTTTGTTCACAGCATTAATCCTCCTTTGATTAAAGTTTCCTTACTATTCTAGCACACTACACCTCACTCGTAAACTTCCTATAAAATTTTAGAGTAAAGAGCATAGTTTTATTTTATATCACCACACTCTTTACTCCTATTCACTTTCTTTTATATATTCTTCCACCGTAATATTTCCATATTCCTTTAATGCCTCAATTAGTTCATCCTCATGGATTATTTTTAATAGTTTCATTTCTTCATCTAATATATAAAATGTATTAAACTTATTTTTATCAACTAACCCCATTAAATTAACTAATCCCTTTTTATAATATACAGAAATACTTTTATTCTCTATGTAATCTTTATTTATAATGCGAGTTCTCTTTTTTATAATGTCACCCATCATGATATACATTGTTTTTTCTCTATCAGTAAAGGTTGTATATGTTATTAATGCTGATGTCAAAAACAAACTAATGTTTATCCTATGTATTATAGTGATAAATCCTAGAAATAAAAATATAGCTGCAATAAAATAGCTTACATATCCAATAATACTTTTTGCCTTTTTATAAAGTAATTTTTTGCTTAATAAACTCTCTAATATTTTACTACCGTCTAATGGGTATGCCGGTATTAAATTAAAAATCCCAAGTGTCAAGTTTAAGATTAAACTATCATTAATAAAGCTACTACTTGTATTTTCTCCTATTAAATAAAATATTAATGCCATTAATAAATTAAAAACGGGACCAGATAAATAAAGTATAATCTTTTGAGTAGAAGATAAATCTTCAACATCACTAAGATTGGCACTGGTTCCCATTATGTTTAAATTAAAACTATATAATTTACATCCAAATTTTCTTGCTGTTATTATATGAACCCCTTCATGGAGTAATACCCAAAGGATACCTGTCAAAAATTTTTCTGTAAAAATAACTGCTACAACTAACAATAAAAAATCCAAAAGTAGGATTTTAATTTTCTTTTTCATTTATTACTCCTGAAATATTGCTTATGATTAATTTAAAGTCTCTTTAAAATCCATATAGTCTAATGGAAGTTTTTCATCTCCCATATATATTAACCTAAACTCTATTCCATAACTTTCTTTTGGTAGTAGCTTTCCTACAGCCCCCAAAACTTGTCCTTTTTTCACTTCATCTCCCTCTTTTAATTGTGATTCTTTCAATAATCCATAATAGGTTTCTATTCCTTCACCATGATTAATTACTACTGTTGTTCCACCCTTATCATTTTCAACTTCCTTTACCTTCCCATTAAAAGAAGCCATAACGTTAGCTCCTTCATTTGTATATATAAATATTCCTTCACCTATTGTTTTTTCAGTCTTACCCATAACTGGAGCTAAATATTCTCCCTTTAATTTTTCCTTTAAAAACTCATCCCCACCAACTAAAGCCCTCAATTTATCAACATACTTTACAGCCACTTCCTTAAGGTTTGAAAAATCAATTTCCTTTAGTTTTGAAGTATCCACTTGATTTTCACTTATCATATTTTTACTTGCAACAAAAGCCTGTTTAGCCCTTTCTCCGGGTGCTACTTTAAACCCAATAAAAATTAATAAAATTAAAAGTGATCCTATACATTGAAAAATCAACAAAGTGCCATAACTCAACCTTTTTTTTCGTCTTTTTCCACTTCCATGATTAGCTAAATATTCTATTGAATCTTGATGTGTTATATTTCTACTTTTTCCTCTTATGCCGCTATAATAATTCTCATATTGTGATTTATAATTACTCATCCTTCTCCTCCATAATGTTTTACATTAACTATTTATATTTTGAAGTAGAATGAAATATAACTTTTTGTATCACCTTAAACAAAAAGACATGGCAAATTGCCATGTCTTAATTTAAAATCTAATTTTCTTTCTTCTCATCCCTATATTAAGAACTAGACCAATTGACATTACTGTGGTTAACAGTGAACTTCCTCCATAGCTTATTAATGGAAGTGTTATTCCCGTAATAGGAATAAGTCCTATTGTCATTCCGATATTTTGGAGTATTGCAAATAGGAAGTATGATATAATTCCTACACAAATTACTGAACCAAAATTATCTCTAGCTGTTCGTGCTATATTAACCATTTTACTAATTAATATTCCATATAGTAATAATAAAAATGCTGCACCAATTAAACCAAATTGCTCTGCTATTGCTGCAAATATAAAGTCAGTTTGTACTTCTGGTACGTGCTGTGCTGCATATCCTGATGATCCCTCTGGACTTAACGATGGTCTTGTTCCAGCTATTCCCCCTGAACCAATACTTATTAAGGATTGATTTAAGTGATACCCATTTTTTGAAGTATCTGCTTCTGGATTCATGAATGATGTTATTCTATTCTTTTGGTGAGGTAGAATAAGCCCTGAATTCCATAAAATGATTACTGCTAAGAAAATTGATAAAAATCCTCCACCAATAATTCTCATATCTAATCCTGCAACAAAGAAAATACCCAGTACAATAAAGAAGCAAACCATTGTCATCCCCATGTCTGGTTGAACAATTATAAATATAACTGGTATTGCTGCATACATAACTAATGTAAAGAAATTCTTTACAGTATTTATTTCTCCATCCATTTCCTCAAGCTTTTTAGCTAGCATTAATATAATACCTATCTTTGCAAGTTCTGCTGGCTGTATCGACATAAACCCTAAATCTAGCCATCCTCTAGCACCATTAACTACAGATCCAAAGAATCTTGTAAATATCAATAATACTACGCATCCCCAATAAAAAATTGGTACATATCCATATATTACTGTATAATCTACTGCCATGAAGATATATAAAGCAACCATAGATATACAAAACCATACAAATTGTCTTAAGGCTGTTGAATACCCCATATCACCTTTTGTACATAAGTAAATATTAAGTATTCCGTAAAGTATTAATAGTATGGTAGATAGTAGTAAAGCCTTATCTATTTCCCTTATTTTTTTAAAATCTAATTTGTATTTATCTATTAATCTGTCAGCTCTAAACAAACTCTCACCTCCATACTTTTGTTTAATTCATTCTTTATTATACCCTAAATAAATATATAAAAAAAGCATGATTTTAATATCATGCTTTTATTTGCATTAAGATTCTGTCTTTATATTCTTTATTGGAATATTTGCAACTAATGAAGAGTTTCTTGTTCCCTCTTCTGCTGTTTCGTTTGAAACTGTAATTTCAACATCTTCTGCTTGAATATCAACATACTTTGAAATTACCTCTAATATTTCTGTTCTAATTTTCTCTAATGTTTCTGGTGGCATGTGCCCTCTGTCATGTATTAAAATAAGTCTTAGTCTGTCCTTAGCAACGTCTTTTGGTTTTGGTTTTGAACTTGAAAATCCTGAAAATAATCCCATTCTTAAAACCTCCCTTAACGCTTGAATAACTTAAGTAATGATCCAAAGAATCCTTTTGAATCTTCACTTAGATCTAAATAAGGAACTTCTTCCCCAGTTATTCTTCTTGCTATATTTTTAAATGCTTGACCAGATATTGACTTATCATCTAATACTATTGGTTCACCCTTATTTGTAGAAACAGTTATATTTCTATCATCTGGAACAACACCAATTAATTTTACAGAAAGCGTTTCTATAATGTCAGATACATCTAACATATCTCCTGATTTTGTCATTTCATAATTTAATCTGTTAACTATAACAGCATGATCATCTAAACCTTTTGCATCAAGTTTTCCAATTACCCTATCAGCATCTCTTACTGAAGTTATTTCTGGATTTACTACAACAATTGCTCTATCTGCTCCTGCTACTGCATTTTCAAAGCCTTGCTCAATTCCAGCAGGTGAGTCTAATAATACATAATCAAACTCTTCCTTTAATTCCTTTACAAGCTTTAACATATCTCTTGAACTTATATCGTCCTTATCTTTCGTTTGAGCTGTTGGTAAAAGGAATAAATTTGGATATCTCTTATCTTTAATTAAAGCTTGCTTTAATCTACATCTTCCCTCTATTGCATCTATTATTGTATAAACAATTCTATTTTCTAATCCCATTAAAACATCTAAGTTTCTTAATCCTGTATCTCCATCAATAACTACAACCTTTTTCCCTAAAGAAGCTAAGGCTGTTCCTAAATTGGCAGTAGTTGTTGTCTTTCCAACTCCACCCTTACCTGATGTAATTACTATTGATACTCCCATTTAATTTCCCTCCATACTAGTATATGTATTTATTTGGTAGATATGGTTCCACAATTATGGATCCATCTTTTATCTTGGCTACTTCTGGATGTTTAGGTTTTTCAAAATCAGGAGCTATAGTTAGGTGCTCTGCAATTTTTAAAACTTCTGGTTGAAGTGCAAAAGCTGCTATAATTGCTTTTGTATTTCCTCCAACGCCAGCATAAACATTTCCCTTTATACTTCCTAAAACTATAATGTTTCCCCCTGCATAAACTTCTGCTCCACTATTAATGTCCCCAATAATTACTACATTACCTGGGAAATTAACGCTTTGTCCACCCCTTACAGTTCTCCTTAAAAATTTTGTTCTTCCTTCATAAACTCCGTTAAAAACCTTTACTTCTTTTTCAGGCTCTTTAATTTCTTCAAATAAAATTTCCTTAAACGCAATTTCTTCAAATAATATAGTCTTTAATCTGTCTATGTATCTTTCATTAAAACTTGATAGATCTGTTGTTACTGTTAGATTTGAACCCTTATAAAAATTTTTCCCTTTAGAAAGCTTCACTAACAATAAATCTAACATCTCTTCAAAGTCATTGAACTTATCCATATTTATAACTGCATTTAAACCATTTTTATTTCCCTTTATAACAATTCTCTCATCAGTCATTGGACTCCAATTCCTCCATAAAAAGTCAATACACTATTATTAATTCAACATAATTTTTCTTTTTCCTTTATTATAGCATTAATTTTTTTTTATTTATAGCCATATTTATTTTTAATCGAACAATATAGCTAATTCTTTACAAAAATGTGGCTGTCATAAAGACAGCCACATCATTTTTTTATTCAGCTTTTTTATTGTTTGATGGAGCATTTAAAACATATTCTTGGAATGTTGGTGATTTTGCCGCATAATTTGGATCCATTTCTAATAATCTTTCCTTAAAATATGCTTCAAAAATCGGCTTAGCAACTGGTGCTGCCCAAGAACCATGACCTCCATCATAAATAACACTTACAACTCCAATTTCAGGTTTATCAACTGGTGCAAAAGCAACGTATGTTGCATATGGAGTTCTTCCCCAAGTTCTTTGGTCATTTGAGAAATCCGCTGTACCTGTCTTACCTGCTGTAGGAATTGGGAAGTTTCTAAATATTGCTGCTGCCGTACCACCGTCTTGTTCGTTGGCAGCACTCATCCCTCTTTTAATTGCAGCTAAATTTTCTGGTTTTATATTAACTTGATCTAATATTTGTGGTGCAAACTCTTGAACCACTTCTCCATCTGGTGTTGTTACCTTATCAACAAGATGAAGTGCATATCTTGTTCCACCATTAGCTAAAGTTGAAATGAAAGATGCTAATTGAAGTGGTGTGAATGTATTCATCCCTTGCCCAATTGATGCATAAACAAGTTGAGCTGGAGTCTTCATTTCTGCAGCCTTATCATAAACAACAAATCTTGAAATTGCATTTGCAACTGTTTTTGCTTGTTCAGCTAAGTTTGCTTGCTTACCATTTTTTTCTTCATAAGCTCTAACATTCTCTTTATACTTTGGAGATACATCCATTATTGTTTTAATGTCTGGTAGAATTAATTTTATAAATTCTTCATACCCAGGACCTTCATTTGCATCTCCAACAGTCATTAATCTATCATTAACCTTCTTCTTTAAATTCTTCTTAGCATCACTTAATTCTTGACTATCATCTTCATTTGTACTGTAGTCAAATGGAATAAAGAAAAATGCTCCATTATAATTCCCTGATTCTAAAGCTCTAGCTAAATCAAATCTTGAAAGGTTTGCTATAAGTTCTCTAGATTTCTCAAAGCTATAAACTTCTCCCCAACCTTCTTCAATTTCAATTCCAGTTGTCTTATTTCCTGATTTATTTGGATCTGTTCCTAATCCAAATTTCCAAGCATATTCAGCAATTGAATTTAATGCCTCAGTAGTTGACCCATTCTTCTTATATAATCTATAAGCTGTTTCATAGAAATAATAGTTACATGATACTTGTAATGCTCTTTCAACATTTACAGATCCGTGTCCTGATCTTTTCCAGCACTCTGGCCCAAATCCACCACCAAATGTTTCTGGATGAGCTGTAAATTTTCCAGTATCATTAACAGTTTCTCCTATTGAGAAAACATCTTCTTCAAGACCAATTAAAGCTGTCATAGGCTTAAATATTGACCCTGGAGCTAAAGTACCTTGTGTTGCATAGTTAAAGAATGGCTTTGGATATAAATCCTTTGGATCTGTTCTAAATCCATTTGAATCCTTAGGGAATAACTCATCTAAGCTAACCTTTAATCCCATTCTCTTAATTAACTCACTACCAAAAACCTCTAAATTTGGGCTAAAGTATTGTTCTACTTGCTCATCTGTTAATTGTCCTGGTATTGCAAATATATTTGGATCAAAGTTTGGATAACTTGCAAGGGCTAAAATTCTTCCAGTATTAACATCAAAAGCAATTGCAGCACCTCTTGTAGCATTTAAATACCTTTCTCCTGTTGTTCCATCAACTTTATTATTTCTAATATTATTTATTTCATATTCTAATGCTTTTTCAGCAGCATATTGAATATCCTTATCTATTGTTAAATGAACACTATTTCCTGGATAGGTTTCAAGACTAAATAACTCTGATGTAACTTTACCTTTTGAGTTAACCTTAACACTTTTACCACCTTTTTGTCCCTTTAACTGCTCTTCAAAGGCAGACTCTATACCTTGAATACCAATTAAATCTGTTGAAGCATCGTATCCTCTTAATTCATATTGCTTTTCAACAGAGCTTGAAATTGGAGAAACATATCCCATAACTGCTGACCCTAAAGTTCCATATGGGTAATCTCTAACAGGGTCTAACTGAACATTTATACCAGGTAAGTCATTTGCCTTTTGATATAGTGTTAAGGCAGTATTTTCACTTATGTTGTATGCAATAGTAACAAATCTCTCTCCACTAAAGCTTTGCATCTTTATTGCATCCTTAATTAACATGTATCCTCTTATTTTTTCCATTGATAGTTGCTTTAAAAGAACATTTGTTAATTCTTCACCTGTCATTTCTCCATATGACTTCATTCTCTCATCATATGCTTTCTTTTCTTCCTTATAATTAGGAGAATCCTTTTCAGGAGCCTTTTCAATACTATTAATTAATCCATACATTTTTACAAGATCATAAAATGTTTGCTCTGCATCCATTTCTAATAACTTATAATTAACAGCTTTTCTTTCTTCCTCTGTGAAATCAGTCTTTCCTTTGTAAAGCTCTTTTTCTATTTTTTCATTAAGTCCTCTATCTCTTTTAAATCTGATTTCCTCAGCCTCTCTATTATCTTTACTTTGCATTTTATATGCAAAATAAGGCTTACCGTTTTCATCAATCTTTAAAAGCATATCATCATTAATTTTTTCCCCATTCTCCTCGATAATCTTATAAACCTTATCCATTGTTTCATAGAAATATTTATTAGCCTCAGTAGTTTGAGTATATGTTAATGTATAAATTTGCTTATTACTTGCAAGTATATTTCCTTCAGAATCATAAATAATTCCTCTTGGAGCTTTTTCTGACATGAATCTTGTTGATGTCAAATTTGCTCTATCTTCATAATCCTTATGTCTTAACACTTGAAGATATAAAAGTTTCCCTATAATTGCAACAAAAATAATTCCCATTACTATAAGAAGAACTTCATATCTTGAAATTTCTCTTTTCTTCTCTGGTTTATTTACTATCATTTAAACCTCCATGGTCGCTTTATAAATTCTGCATTTGATAATTTAAATACCCATTTGTACATAAATAACATTATAACTGAATCATAAATAGCAATAATTACTCCTCTTAGTAAATCTATTTTTACATCTACTAAATAAAGTATAATAAATAGTGAAATATGCTTTAAAACATAACCCCCTATTACTGATATTACAGGAATAATTCTTTTATTTTTAAGAATCCCCTCTCCAATTATAGCCATCATAAAACAAATAAGCATATTTATTAAAGCATTTACCCCAAATCCCCAAAAGAAAAATATATCTTGTAGCATTCCACTAACTACTCCAATAAATACAGCCTCTTCTCTACCATTAATTAATGAATAAGCTACTGCAAATGTAAATAGTAAACTTGGATAAGCTCCATTAATTCCAAAAAACGGAAGGAGTGTATTATCTAAAATTAATAATACTACTGAAATTAATATTAATACTAACTTTTTCATAACTCCTCCTCTTAATCAACGTATTTTATTTCTCTTGTATCCTTTGGAGCTACAATAAATAATTCTTCTAATTTATTAAAATCTACAAAAGGTTTAACAATTGCATTTTTCATAACCTTAACCTTATCCTCTTCAACGGACACAACTTCTCCAATTCTTATTTCTTTTGGATATATTTGACCATGTCCTGATGTTAAGATTATATCCCCTGGTTTTATTTCTGAACTCATTGGTAAATTAGTAACCTTAGTTAAATTATTTCCTTTACCATCTTTATATCCTCTTAATATTCC
>JBOFQV010000110.1:0-36020 GCA_051650705.1 Clostridium sp. | reverse complement strand
TTATTTCAGGAATTATTGGGGTAATTAGTTTTAAATTATTTAATCCAACCAAAGGCATTGATCCAGCAACATTCCAAAGTATGTTAGAAAATGCGGAGGTTTCAGGTGTTGAACAGGTTGGCGTTTTAGAAAAGATTGTTTCAAGTATCACTGTTAATGATTTTTCAGGGATATTATCAAGAAGTAATATGTTAGCTTTAATATTATTTTCAATAATATTAGGTTTTGCAACAATGCTATGCAAGGAGCAAGGAAAGGCTTTTGCTACATTCTTAAATAGTGGAGCTGCTGTTACTATGAAAATGATGGAGCTTATTATGTATATAGCACCGCTAGGATTAGGTTGTTATTTTGCAACTGTTGTTGGACAACTAGGAGGGCAAATTCTTGAGGGATATGCAAAGGTATTTTTCCTTTATCTTGGAGTTGCAATAATTTATTTCTTTGGATTCTTCACTTTATATGCATTTGTTGCAGGAAAGCAAGAAGGGGTAAAGAAATTTTGGAGAAATGCAGCAGAACCTTCAGTTACTGCTATAGCAACATGTTCAAGTGCAGCTTGTATTCCTGTTAATATTGAGGCCGCAAAGAAGATGGGAGTTTCAGAAACACTAGCAAATATTATAATGCCATTAGGAGTTAATATTCATAAAGATGGTTCTGTTATTGGAGGAATATTTAAGATTATGTTCCTGTTTGGTATTTTTGGTAAAGAAATGAGTAGTGTATCTACATTATTTACAATTTTTGCTGTTGGATTATTAATTGGAGCTGTTGTTGGAGCTGTGCCAGGTGGAGGAGCTATTGGAGAAATGCTTATTTTAAGTATATTTGGATTCCCACCAGAGGCTTTAGCAATAATGTTAGTTATAGCTACAGTAATTGATGTTCCAGCTACACTTTTAAATTCTGCTGGTAATACAGTATGTACAATGGTAATTAGTAAATTTATTAAAGAATAAATTAAAAATTTTCTTAGAGAATTTTTTATCATTGAAAATTTTGATAAAAAGTATATTTTTCAAAAATGGCATCTAGCCCTTTAGTTATAAGGGATAGATGCCATTTGTGTTTGTAACATATGTTACGCCGTTATGTTTAAACTTAAAAATTTTAAATCTATGCTCTAAAAATAACTTCTTCTCTTGAGAACATGTATCTTACAAAAAGTATAGCAAGAATTATATAAACTATATTCCACCCAGCGGTAACTAAAATGTGTTGAATATCAAAAATTCCAACTAAAAATTCCTTCATAACACAAACAACATTTGTAATTGGAACATTAAACATAACAAAACTTATAGATTTAGCATCCATCATCATAGGAAGATATCCTAAAATAAATACAGGCATTATTATTCCACTTAAATAAGTTCCAGCTTCCTTTTCAGAACGAGCATAAATACTTAAAGCCATTTCTATAGCACATACAGCAACTAAAACTAAAAGTGCAAAACCTATCATTAAAGCTATAGATTGAGGAGTAAGGGAAATGTTAAATTCAGCTCCACTACCCATAAAGTTTTTCATTGAAAATACATAGGAACTAACACTAAGTATTAAGGCAACCAGTGCAACCACAAATATACTTGCAAGCTTACCAAATAAAATAGCATTTCTACTAACAGAAGTTGAAAGTAAAGGTTCAAATGTATTTCTTTCCTTTTCACCTGCCCCTAAATCAGCAGCCATTGAAATTGTAGGAGAAATCATAAATATAATTATTAGTGATGGAAGCATACTTAAAATCATTGTAGAGAACTCATTTGTACTTCCATCCTTACTTAATCCAGACTTAACTTCAACTTTATATGGCTCTAAAATAGATGGATCAATCCCTTGTGCTGAAAGCTTTTGTTTAACAAGCTCTTGAGAATATGCAGTTGATATCTGTTGAACTATAGATGAAGCAATGGTTGACTTTTGAGATTCATCATCTATAAGGATTTCCATTGTTGGATTCTCTCCCATGGCAATTTTCTTATCAAAATCTTCAGGGATTTTAAGAATAAGTTGAAGATCTCCATTTTTTAATGCTTGATAAGGTTCATCAAAATCCTTAATAAAAATATTTCCCTGTTGTTCTAGTACAGGAAGTAATCCAGTATTTTTTGAACCATCAATTGCTATATTAATTTCTTTAGTAGCTTCTGTTGTTGTATTTTCCATTGTAATACTCATAACTTTGAATATTGCAGGAAAAACTAATATAGGTAATAAGATTGTGAAGATTAAAGTTTTCTTATCTCTTAAGAAATCAGTAAGCTCCTTCTTAAATATAAACTTAAAATTACTCATTTGAGTCACCTCCTACTAAAGAAATAAATACTTCTTCAAGATCTTGATTATTATATTTTGATTTTAATTCTTCAATAGTACAGTTCTCTAATAATTTACCCTTGTTGATTATAACAACTCTATCACAAAGCTTTTCTACTTCCTTCATTGAATGGCTTGAAAAAAGTATAGTTTTATTTTCTGATTTACATTTTAAAATAAATTCTTGAATTGTTCTTGTTGCACCAACATCAAGACCAGTAGATGGTTCATCAAATAGCATAACAGATGGATTATGTACTATTGAACGAGCAATAGAAACCTTTTGTTTCATACCTCTTGAAAACTTTGATACACGCTTGTTAAGGTAATCAGTCATTTCAAAATCCTTAGCTAATTCATCTATTCTTTTATCAGAAGTTTTATTATCCATTCCATAAAGATTGGCAAAATACTTTATATTTTCTTTTGCAGAGAGTCTATCATAAAGACCAACATCTCCACCAAATAGAATCCCAATTTGACTACGAACTTTTTCAGGTTGAGAGTTACAATCAAAGCCATTCACTTTAATTTCACCATTAGTAATTTTAAGCATTGTTGAAATCATTCTTAAAGTAGTTGTTTTACCAGCACCGTTTTCCCCAAGTAATCCAACAATTTCACCAGGGTTAACTGAGAATGATATATCATCAACAACAGTAATATCCTTAAATTTTTTTGTTAAGTTTTTTATTTCTAACATTAATAGCCTCCTTTAATGAAAAATCAAATAGAAATAATTTACAGTTACTATTATAACAAAGTATAAATTATAAATGAATATGTATAAATATTAAAAAAGCATTAAAATAAATTAAGCGTTGGTAAATATATAGCCATTTTGTTGAGTAGTAAGGAAAATTTAAGTAACTAAATTCTTGACAGATGCAATGTTATACAATAGAATATACTAAAAGACAAAATAGTATAATATTTAAGCTACACTTTTTAAGTTGGTCCCGTGAGGCCAGGAAGAGTATGAAGCAGTTAAGGGTATTTATAAGGTTTTATAGGATAACCATACTTAGCTGTATGCCAATACATAAGAAGAACCAAACGGGATAGTAAGGAGAGTACTTAGTTTTAGTACAAGTCTCCTTGTTATCCCTTTATTTATATCTTTTAAATGGAAAAAAGTGTATTTAGATATAGAACTTAGAGGAGGTTAACAATATGAAAGCTAAGCTAATATTAGAAAATGGAATGACCTTTGAAGGAAATGCTTTTGGGCATCTTAAGGACAGTGTTGGAGAAGTTGTATTTACAACAGGTATGACAGGGTATCAAGAAGTTTTAACAGATCCATCATACTATGGACAAATAGTAACAATGACTTACCCACTAATAGGTAACTATGGAATAAACCTTGAAGATATGGAGTCAAATGGACCAAAGGTTAAAGGATTCATAGTAAGAGAAAAGTGTGACTTACCAAGTAACTTTAGATGTGAATTAGAACTTCAAGACTTCTTAAAGCAAAATAAAATTGTTGGGTTAGAAGGAATTGATACAAGAGCATTAACAAAAGTTCTAAGAAATAACGGGACAATGAGAGGGATAATTGCTTTAGAAGAGTTAGACCAAACAGATATAAATGAAAAAATAAATGCTTTCTCAAATAAAGAAGCTGTAAAGAATGTTACAACTAAGGAAGTTTACACAGTAGAAGGAAAAGGAAAGCATGTAGCAATATTAGACTTTGGAATTAAGCAAAACATAATTAGATGCTTCCAAAAGAGAGGATGCAAGTTAACAGTATTCCCAATGAATGCAACTGCAGAAGAAGTACTAGCGGTAAATCCAGATTTAGTATTCTTATCAAATGGACCTGGGGATCCAGAAGATTTACCAGAGGTAATTACAAATGTTAAGAAGATAGTTGGACAGAAGCCAATAGTAGGAATTTGTTTAGGACACCAATTATTAGCATTAACATTAGGTGGAAAAACTACAAAGCTTAAGTTTGGGCACAGAGGATGTAACCATCCAGTTAAGGATTTAAAGACAAACAGAGTTCACATAACCTCACAAAACCATGGATATGTTGTTGAAACATTACCAGAGAATGTTGAAGTAACTCACTTAAACATAAATGATGGAACAGTTGAAGGATTAAAGCACAAAAACTTACCAATATTCTCAGTACAATTCCATCCAGAAGCTTCAGCAGGTCCAAAGGACAGCGAATACATTTTTGATAGATTCATGGAATACGCAGAGTAGGAGGATTTAAGTTATGCCATTAAATAAAGATATAAAAAAGGTTTTAGTTATAGGGTCAGGTCCAATAGTTATAGGTCAAGCAGCAGAGTTTGACTATTCAGGAACACAAGCTTGTCAAGCGTTAAAGGAAGAGGGAGTTGAAGTTATATTAATAAATTCAAACCCAGCTACAATAATGACTGATAAGGAAGTTGCAGATAAAGTTTATTTAGAGCCATTAACAGTGGAGTTTGTTGAAAAGGTAATAATAAAGGAAAAGCCAGATAGTATAATAACAGGAATGGGTGGACAAACTGGATTAAACCTAGCAGTTGAATTACATGACAAGGGAATATTAGAAAAACATAACGTAAAAGTAATAGGAACTTCAATAAATTCAATTAAAGAAGGGGAAGACAGAGAATTATTCAGAAGCATGATGCACAGAATAAATGAGCCTGTTATCCAATCTGAAATAGTTACTGAGTTAGAAGCTGGAATTGAATTTGCAAACAAAATTGGATACCCTGTTATAGTTAGACCAGCATATACACTTGGAGGATCAGGTGGAGGTATTGCTGACAATGAAGAGCAACTAAGAGAAATACTTGCATCAGGATTACAATTAAGTGCAATTGGGCAAGTTCTTTTAGAAAAGTCAGTTAAGGGATGGAAAGAAGTAGAATACGAAGTAATGAGAGATTCATACGGAAACTGTATTACTGTATGTAACATGGAAAATATAGATCCAGTTGGAATACACACTGGAGATAGTATAGTTGTTGCTCCATCACAAACACTTTCAGATAAGGAATACCAAATGTTAAGAACTGCATCAATCAACATCATTAATGCAGTTAAAATTGAAGGTGGATGTAATGTTCAATTTGCATTAAATCCAAATTCATTTGAATATGCAGTTATAGAAATCAATCCAAGAGTTTCAAGAAGTTCAGCGTTAGCATCAAAAGCAACTGGATACCCAATTGCAAAGCTAGCAGCAAAGATTGCATTAGGATATGGATTAGATGAAATAAAGAATGCTGTTACTCAAAAGACATATGCTTGCTTTGAGCCAACATTAGACTACGTTGTATGTAAGATTCCAAAGTGGCCATTTGATAAGTTCTTCAGTGCTGATAGAGTACTTGGAACAAAGATGATGGCAACAGGAGAAATAATGGCTATAGGAGCTAACTTTGAACAAGCTTTCTTAAAGGGAATAAGAAGCTTAGAAATTGGAAAGTACTCATTAGAGCATCCAAAGTTCAGAGAATTAAGCATGCAAGAGCTTAAGGAAAGAGTAATGTCTCCAGATGATGAGAGAATATTTGCTTTAGCTGAAATGTTAAGAAGAGACTACATGATTGACAGAGTAGCTAAGATTACAGGAATAGATAGATTCTTCATTGAAAAGATTAAGTGGATTGTTTTAGAAGAGCAAAAGCTTAGAATGAGCAAGATTGAAGATTTAGATAAGGAATGGTTAAAGAACCTTAAGAAGAGAGGATTCTCAGATAAGGCTATAGCTGATATGTTAAGAGTATCACCAGAAGATGTATACAAGCTAAGAGATATATGGAACATTAAGCCTTCATATAAGATGGTTGATACATGTGGTGGAGAATTCGAAGCATTATCACCATACTACTACTCAACTTATGAGCAATATGATGAGGTTGAAGTAAGTGATAAGAAGAAGGTTATAGTTATAGGTTCAGGTCCAATTAGAATAGGACAAGGAATTGAGTTTGACTATGCTTCAGTTCACTGTGTAATAGCATTAAAGAAGATGGGAATTGAAACAATCATAGTAAACAACAACCCAGAAACAGTAAGTACAGACTTCAATATATCAGACAAATTATACTTCGAGCCATTAACAGAGGAAGATGTATTAAACATCATAGAAAAGGAAAATCCAGATGGAGTTATTCTTCAGTTCGGAGGACAAACTGCAATTAAGTTAGCAAACTTCTTAAAGGAAAAGAATATTCCTACATTAGGAACAACTGCTGACCAAATTGATATGGCAGAAGATAGAGAAAAGTTTGATGCATTATTAGAAGAGTTAGGAATAGTAAGACCAAAAGGTAAGGGAGTTTGGACAGTTGAAGAAGGGCTATCTGAAGCTGAAAGATTAGGATTCCCAGTACTTGTTAGACCATCATACGTACTTGGTGGACAAGGTATGGAAATAACTCATGATGAAAAAGAGTTAGCTTACTACTTAAAAAATGCATTTGAAAAGGATAAGAAAAATCCAATTCTTATAGATAAGTATTTAATGGGAAGAGAAATAGAAGTAGATGCTATTTCTGATGGTGAAGATATATTAATTCCAGGTATAATGGAACATTTAGAGAGAGCAGGGGTTCACTCAGGAGATAGTGTTACTATGTATCCAAGCCAAAATATAAGTGAAGAAATAAAGGGGAAAGTATTAGATTATACTAAGAAGTTAGCTTTAGCAATAGGCATAAAGGGAATGATAAACATTCAGTTCATTGAATTTGAAGGTGAGCTTTATGTAATAGAAGTAAATCCAAGAGCATCAAGAACAGTACCATACATCAGTAAGGTAAGTAAGGTGCCAATAGTTGAATTAGCAACAAAGGCAATGTTAGGGCATAAATTAAAAGATTTAGGATATGGAGTAGATGTTTACCCAGAACCAGAACTAGTTTCAGTTAAGGTTCCAGTATTCTCAACTCAAAAGCTTCCAAATGTTGAGGTTTCATTAGGACCAGAAATGAAATCAACAGGAGAAGTTCTAGGAGTAGGTAGAAATGTTAATGAAGCATTATACAAAGGATTCTTAGGCGCAAGTATGTATCCAGGTAAGGAAACAATATTAGCTACATTAAATAACCATGATAAGGATGAATTCTTACCAATGGCTGTAGAATTAGCTAAGCTTGGATATAAGTTCATTGCAACTTCAGGTACTTGTAAGATGTTAAGAGAGGCTGGAGTGGACGCTACAGAGGTTAGAAAGTTAAATGAAGAGAGTCCAAATATATTAGATGTTATTAAGAATAAAGAAGTAGGATTAGTAATTAATACACCAACTAAGGGTAATGACTCTAAGAGAGATGGGTTCATAATAAGAAGAGCTGCTGTAGAAAGAAATATTGGTGTTATAACAGCTTTAGATACATTAAGAGCTATAGTAGATGTTAAAGTACAAGGATTAGAAGATAACAGAGATTTAGAAGTATTTAATATAGCAGAATAAAAAAAAGAGCTATGGATTTGTCCATAGCTCTTTTTTTTACGAAAAATTTTTATAAACTATTGACACACGAATAAATGTTCTGTATTATATAAGTATAAACACATGTTCGGCAATGGGGGTATTTATAATGAATAATGGAGTATTTGTAAAGTTAAATTATAAAACAATTGGAGAATTCAATAGCTTGATAATTGATAGACAAGGGAAGTTTAATCAAAATGATGGCAAATATATTATGTGCGCAGGCAAGTATGATAAAGATGGATGGACATTTGTTTTTAAAGCAAGGAACTTTAAAGAAGCAGAGGAATTAACTAATAAAAATAGATATGTATCATAAATAAAAGAGTATGCCAGTTTAGGCATACTCTTAAATATTTAATTAGCAACATCATATATAACTTTATTTATTACAATTGATAAATGTTCAACTAAATTAAGTTCTTTTAATAAACGAGTTTGATCAGAACTCTTTATAATCTTTATTGTAGGTCTTAATGGATAATGAGGAAGAGTTTTTTGGACAACTCCTAAATCACCATTACTTAGTTCAACAACAGTTCCAGATGGGAAAGGAACTATTACAGAGGCAAACACTTTAACAAGTTCATAATCAAAAAGAGTTCCGGAGTTTGCCATTATGTATTCTAAAGCATCACTTGCACATAGTGCACGTCTATAAGGTCTATCAGATGTAAGCGCATCATAAACATCTGCAATTGAAACTATTTTTGAATAGAGGTGGATATCAGGGCTAGATAAACCTTTAGGATATCCAAGACCATCAACTCTCTCATGATGCTGTAATGCTATTAATTTACACGTTGTTTGCATATCATATTTAGTGCCTAAATAATCATAGCCTTTCTTAGGATGAAGTTTAATAGTCTCAAATTCTTCATCTGAAAGCTTTGAAGGCTTTATTATTATTTCTTTTGGAATTAAAACTTTTCCCATGTCATGAAGTAATGCACCAAGGCACAATTCTTTTAATTGCTTTTTTGTAAGCTTTAAGCTTATTCCTAATATTACTGATAGTATTGCTACATTAACGCTATGTTGATAAGTATAATTATCCATACTTTTAATATCAACTAAGGAAACTAATGCACTTTCATTTTTAAGGATATTTTCTAGAATTTCTTCAGCAACATCTGTAATAGAATCAAAATATCTTTGAAATTTATTTATAGATTCAAGTTTACTCATTTTGTTATCATCTGAGTTAATTTTCTCAATACAAGAAAAAGTTTCTTTTATTAAAGAAATAGATTTTTGTCTTAATTCTGGTTTAATAATATCTTCAATTTCTTGTTCACTATATTCATCAACTATGTAAATAGAATAAATTTCATGCTGTTTGATTTTCTTTATTAAAGGATCAGTTAAAAGAGCACCAGATTTTAATAGGATTCTACCACAATTATCATAAATGGTTTTACCTAAGTATGTATTTTTTCTTACACATTCAATGGGTAAAAGTCGCATATAAACACCTCATAGGATCTAATTATTAATATAATTTAATTGATATACATAAAAATTATACAGAAATTTACGAGATATTTCTACATAAAAATGATAATATATATAAAAAGTGGCAAAAGCCACTTTTTTATATATCTAATAAATTCTTTTTATATGAACTATATAAATTTCTTAATTTATTCATTTGATCTTCAAGTTCAAGATATAATCTTGAAGCTTCAGAATAATCTTGATTTATAAAAGCATCCTTAATTCTAGTAAATAAACTCTTATTTAAATAAGTATCTTTCATAATATAAAGTCTTAAATCGTTAATTTTCATCCAATTTGAAACATCTAAATCAAGAGCTTTGTCAATTGAGTGAAGCATTTTATAGCTTCTTACTTCATTTGTATATTGGTTTATGATTCTATTTCCAATTTCAGTAGCCCATCTTTGAGTAGCAGCTAGCTTGAATGAATTAATTAGTTGGTCACTCATTACACCATTTCTCTTTAAAGCTTTAAGCTTTTCAGGATATTTATCAATTTGAACTAGATTTTCATATACAGTTGCTGGAGCTTTACCGAAATATTTGTTTCTCTCACTTTCAGTAAAGTGTTCAAAAACATCCTCTTCGCTTCTATAAGCTCTAGTTTTTTCTAAATAAGCACTAGCTTCTCCAGATACCTTTGATAACTCTTGTAGTAAATCATCTTCAGTTCTGTTGTTATTAGCTACATGTAGTATACCATCAAGCATTGTCATGTATGAAACTGCTAATGCTATATATACATTTGAATGTGGATTTGGAGATCTTAATTCAAATCTAGTAGCATATGGATTTGAAAGATCTCTAATTAAACCAATTAAAATACTTCTATTTCTTGAAGGGTTTTGAGGGCTAATACCTAATGATGTAACTATACAAATAGGTGCTTCAAATCCAGGCTTCAATCTCTTAAGAGAATTATTTGTAGAAGATATAAATGGATTCATAATTTCATAATGCTTAAGCATTCCCATTAATGCTCCATAACCAATACTGCTTAGGAAATGATCTTTAGTTGCATTAAATAAATTTATTCTTTTTCCATTTTTTAATTTTAAAGATGTACCTAAATGGATGTGCATACCTGAACCAGCAACACCATCTATAGGCTTAGCCATGAAAGTAACTTCTAATCCATTTCTTCTAAATGTTTCTTGAACTAATATTTTTACGAAAACTAAATTATCAGCAGCTTGTACTGCGTCAGAATATTTCCAATCAACTTCTAATTGCTCCATTATATGATGTAGGTTTCCTGAAGCATCTAATTTAGCTTTAACCCCACCAACTTCTTTATGTCCCATTTCAGGTTCAAAGCCATACTCTTCCATTAATAAAAGCGTTTGCTCTAATGCTGTTCTTACAGAACCCTTAGTTCTTGTCCAATAGTGTTCATGAAGAACTTGTCCAGTAGATAATTCCTCAATTTCAGCAATGTTATTAGGTGATTTAACCCAAAACTCTAATTCTGTTGCAGAAGTTATTACTATATCTTCAATATCGTCTTTAGTAATATTAAATCCTTCTAATAAATTAGGATGGTTTTCAAATACATTCCATAAATTGCTTTTAAATGTATCAACAGCAGAGCTAAGAATATGTCTTGAATCAACAGGCTTGTTATCATGATATAAGAAACAAGGTATTCTTAAAGTTCCAACGGGTTTTTGTGAGATAGGATCGATATGGCTATAATTATAATCTACAAACCAAGTGCTATTTAAATCAGCAATCATATCAACCTTAGCATTATTTAATGTAGCAATTCCAGGAAGAACAACAGATGAACCATCAGTTTGAACTGCAACTCCATTAAGGAATGATTCAATATCATCTAAGAATAGTTTTACAGGAATCTTTTCATCTGTATCATTTCCAGATAAATCAATACCAACTAAAGAAACAAATTTAATTTCTGGATGATTTGATAATATTTCAGTTAAATCTATTTTTGTATGCTTTTCTTTTTTGATAGTATAAATTAAGTTATTTACCATAATAATATTTTCTTCATTATTTAATGAACAATAATGAAGAAAAAAACTCACATCCTTTCCCATATGTATCGAATAAAAATAGTTTATATAAACTTAATGTTCGTTAAAATTCTAATTATAGGAAAATTTTATTATAATACGCAATAAGTGTCAATATTAAATGATTAAATAATCAATATTTTTAGAAAATATGAATATATATAAGAATAGTAAAAGATTTCATAATAATAATTAACTATTTACCTATGGGTATAATAACTGTAAAATGAATTATATAAACTAGAAATTTGGAGTGAGTAGCCAATGGACAACAAGAATTTACCAATAGGTTTTTTTGATTCAGGGGTAGGCGGATTAAGTGTATTAAAAGAAGCTTTAAAAATAATGCCTAATGAAGACTATATATATTTTGGAGATTCATTAAATGCACCTTATGGTATAAAGAGTGTATCAGAAATAAAGGATCTTACATTCAAAGGTGTTGAATATTTACTAGAGCAAGGAGTTAAAGGGATTGTTGTTGCTTGCAACACTGCAACAAGTGCTGCTGTGGCGGCTTTAAGAATAAAATATCCTGATTTGCCGCTAGTGGGTATAGAACCAGCTGTGAAGCCAGCAGTTGAAATGAATTCACAAGGTAAAATAATAATAATGGCAACACCAATGACATTAGCTCAGAATAAATTTAATGCATTAATGGATAAATATAAGGAAAGAGCTGAAATTGAACCAATGCCATGTGCAGGATTAATGGAATTTATTGAGCATGGTGTTTTAGAAGGTGAAGAGTTAGAAACATATTTAAATGAAAAATTTTCTTCTTATAATATAGAAGAGATCAGTTCTATAGTATTAGGTTGCACACACTATCCTTTTGTTAAACATACAATACAAAAGATTGTAGGAAATAATATTGTTATTTTAGATGGTGGAATGGGTACATCAAAGGAAATACAAAGAAGATTACGAGAAAAGAATTTATTAACTGATAGCCAAAACAAAGGAAATGTTAAGGTTATAAATTCTTTAGACAGTAATCAAATTATTAAATTCAGTTATAGTTTAATAAAATAAAAAAGGATTTGCGAAATAACGCAAATTTTTTTTATTTAAAAGTTTGTTAAATAGTTGACAAAAAAACAAAGTTTGCATATACTATTATTAGAGATGGAATTTTCAGAAAATTTCTAAAAAGGAAATAAATAATTTTAAAAAATTTATTAGAGGTGATTTTTATGAATATTAGAGTAAAGGATTTTTTAGGTGAAGATTTTGCAGTTGAGGATGCAATATTATTAAGAGAGATAATAAAGGAAAATATTGAAGAGAATATTACTTTAGATTTTGATGGAATAGGAAAAGTTTCTACTACTTTTTTAAATTGTCTTTTTGGAGATCTTATAAATAAAGTTGGAAGAAGCGAAATTTTTAATACTATTGATGTTAAAAATTTGTCAAACTATAATGATTATTCAAGAGTAGTATTAGGAACAACATTTGGTATTTAGTTTTTAAAGTAAAGGTTTAATTAATGGGAGTGATTATGAATATAAATATTATTAGTAAACAAAGGTGTGTAAAAGTATTATAAGAATGCTTTTACACACTTTTTTTATTGAACAAGTAATATTTGATTTTATGGATATTTAGGATATAATTGCATTATCTTTATTAATAAAGGAAATAATATTAAAAGTATTGTTGAAAGGAGAATAAAGTTATGACAAACCCAATAGTAACTATTACAATGGAAAATGGAGGAGTAATGAAAGCGGAATTATATCCAGCAATTGCTCCAAATACAGTAAATAATTTTATTGATTTAATTGAAAGAGGATTTTATGACGGTATTATATTCCACAGAGTAATACCAGGATTTATGATTCAAGGTGGATGCCCAGATGGAAATGGAACAGGTGGTCCAGGATACTCAATAAAAGGTGAATTTTCATCAAATGGATTTAAAAATGATTTAAAGCACTCAAAAGGTGTTTTATCAATGGCAAGAACAATGATTCCAGATTCAGCAGGAAGCCAATTCTTTGTAATGGTAGCAGATGCTCCACATTTAGATGGTCAATATGCTGGTTTCGGAAAAGTTATCGAAGGTATGGAAGTAGCAGATAAAATAGTATCTTCAAAGACAGACTATAGCGATAGACCATATGAAGATCAAGTAATTAAAAGTATGTCTGTAGAATTAAATGGATATGAGTATACTCAACCACAAATAATAGAAGATTAATAAAGGGTGAGAGGGATGGATAAATCAATAATAGTATATAATCTTGAAGAAAATGAAATTGTTAGACTTAAGAATTATGGGTTTAGAGTTACTGTAATATCTTCAAGTATGACTAGTTTAAAAGTTAAGGAGATAATTTCAGGTATAAAAGATGGAGAATCAAGTGGAGAATTACCAAATGAAAAAGTGATTCTTTTAAATAATTATAAAAATACTGAAATACAAGCAACTGTTAAAAAGATAAGAAATCATGTTACTGGTGGTATACTAGCAGTTGTTACTCCTATTTCTTCTAATTGGAGCTTTAAATATTTATTAGAGCATTTAATTGAAGAAAGAGAAAGCTTTGTAAAGCAACAGTAAGGGGAGATTAAAAGTGAGTAGAGTTGGAGAAAGAATAAAAGAGGCTAGGTTAAAGGCTAATATCACTCAAAAGGTTTTAGCTAAGAAACTAGGAGTAGCTGAAAAATATATTAATGAGATAGAATTAGGTAGAAAAGTTGCTCAAGAATCTTTTATAACTAAAGCTTCAAAGGTTTTAGGGGTAGATTTAAATGATATAAGTATGGTAGTTACTGATGAAGCCTTAATGGAAGAAAGAAAAACTCAAGAATATTCATTTAAATCTAAAACTAATAAAAGTACTAAAATAGAAAAAAATGAATTATGGACAGATGCATTTGCATCAGTTTTAAAAAAAGTTCCTATATATGATTTAGAGATAAAAGATATAAGAGGATATAAAGAATTACCGATTTATTCAAATAAAGTAGAAGGTCATTCTCAAGATAAAGTAATTTATTTAGAGGTAACAACTGATGAAATGGTTGGATTCAGAATGGCTCCAGGAGATAAGTTATTTGCTCATTTTATAAAAGAAGTAAATAAAAATGGATTTTATTTAATAGCTTATAATGGGCAAAGAAAAATACGTGAAATAAAAAAGTTAGATGGAAATAAAGCATTGCTTTTATACAATAGAGGATCAGTAATGACAGAAACTGTGGATTTAAGATCAATAGAAGTAATTGCTAAAATAGAAAGAATTGAAATAACATTATAACTTAGAAACTTACTTAAAAAGTCAGGCACAAGCCTGACTTTTTTTCATAAATTAATAATAATTAATATTTATAGATGGAGCGAAATATGATTGAACATAATTACTACAGACAACCTTCTAACAAAGTTGTTAATACTTTTATAAATCAAGTTAATTATTATTCGAATTTATCTAAAAATCAGAGTGGAAATATAGAGGTTGTAATTATATCAGGAGAATCTGTGGATAAAGTTAAAGAAGTTGTGGATAACCTTGGAGGGTCTTATGAATCCTTAGGTTATGGATATGGTATTGTGAATATCTCTGTGGATAAGATTGGTGAATTGATACAAAATGATGCAATACAGTATTTAGAGCTTCCTAAAGAACTTTATGCCTCAGATTCTTCAAGCAATAGTGCGGCATGTGTTACAGAGGTGCAAAATACTTATAAATTAGATGGTAAGGGGGTAGTTATAGGGTTTATAGATTCAGGTATAGATTATACTCATTCTGCTTTTAGAAATGAGGATGGAACAACTAGAATAGAGTATATTTATGACTTAAGTTTAGGTAGTAAAATCTATGATAAAAATATGATTGATGAAGCATTGAAGTCAACTGATCCTTATAGTATTGTTCCTAGCTATGATCAATTAGAGCATGGTACTCATGTAGCTGGAATTGCGTGTGCTGGTGGAAATATACAGAAAAATGCTTACGGAGTAGCTCCGAAAAGTTCAATAATGATGGTTAAATCAGTTAGAGGATTATTTTCACTTAGTACAAGTATTTTAAAAGGATTAAAATTTTTAGTGGATAAAAGTAAAGAGTTAGGTATGCCATTAGTAGTTAATTTAAGTTTAAGTACAAATGATGGAGCTCATAATGGAACAAGTCTTTTAGAGCAATATATTAATACTGTTTGTAGCTTAGAAAGAATAACTGTAGTTATAGCTGCTGGCAATGAGGGAGAAGCAGGTCATCATGTAGGTGGTATTTTAACAGACTCTCAAACTATATCAATCAATATTGCATATGATGAACAAAGAATATCTTTTAACTTATATAAAGCTATATTGCCAGAAATAAGCGTAGAAATTATAAACCCAGTAGGTAAAAGTACTGGGGAAGTTTTATTAGTTGAAGGAGTAACGGAAAAAACAGTTTCAGGTGATAGAATAATATTTTTTACGAAAGGGCCAAATCCTTTTGATATTTTAGGTGATATATTAATTAGTATAATTTCAGGAAGTGATTATTTAGTTGGAGGTGAATGGAAGCTTATCATTAGAGTAACAAATAATTATTATGGGAGATATGATATATGGCTTCCTATATCAGAGGGATTAAATACAAAAACAAAATTTTCAAAGCCTGATGTGTTCAATACTTTAGGAATTCCAGCAACAGTTAAAAATGTAATATCAGTAGGAAGCTATAATTATATAAATAATAACATCTCATCTTTTAGTGGCAGGGGGAGAGAATTACAAATAGAAGATATAAAACCTGAGTTAGTTGCTCCAGGCGAAGGTATTCAAGCGCCTATACCAGGTGGAGGCTATGATAAAAAGAGTGGTACATCTATGGCAACTCCACATGTTTCAGGAATTGCAGCTTTATTAATGCAATGGGGAATAGTAGAAAAAAACGATACATTTTTATATGGAGAAAGATTAAAATATCACTTAATAAAGGGGGCAAAAAGGCCAAGGGCAGATGTAATATACCCAAATGCAATTTGGGGGTATGGACAAGTTTGTGCAAAAAGTGCTTTAGAAGAGCTAATTAGTGTAATTAAATTGTTGAGAGTGTCTACAGTAGATAAATTTATTGATGAATTTTATATAGGAAATATTTTCGTTAGAAATCCAAAGGATTAGAGGAGGTATATTTTGTTTAAAAATAATCAGAGGCAGTTAATAAGTGATGATGAAAATTTGGATGACATTAATTCTAATGAAGTTGTAGGTATTATAGTTGAATATAGTAAAAAAGAAGATATAAAAATGATAGAAACAATACCAAAAGCATCGTATATGGTTGTAGATGAAAGTTATGCCATAGTTTATATACCTTTCAATGAAATCAAGAATATTAAAAGTTACGTAAGAGTAATTTATGGTATAAATAATCAAGAAATATATACATTAAATGAAGTTACACCAATAGAGGCAAGTAATGTTCCTATGTTCAATGTGAATCCATATTTAAATTTAACAGGAAAAGGTGTGATTATTGGTATTGTAGATACTGGAATAGATTACTTATCTGAAGAGTTTAGGAAAGAGGATGGTACAACAAGAATATTATCTATATGGGATCAGGAACAAGAAGTAATAGAACCAGTTAAAGGCTTAAAATTAGGGGTTGCATATACAGAAGATGAAATAAATAGAGCTATAAAATTAAAGGAAGCTGGTGGAGATCCGTATACAATAGTTCCATCTAAAGATGAAATTGGACATGGAACAATGGTAGCAGGAATTGCAGCAGGAAGAGGTATAAATCCTAAATTAAAAGGAGTTTGTCCTCAATCAGATATTATTGTAGTTAAACTACAGCAAATAAGTAATATATTCAAAGAAATGGCTGGAATTACAAAAAATGATGTTCCAATGTATGAGTCGGTAGATATAGTTGCAGCGATAAGATATTTAATACAAAGTGCTTCAGATTTAAGTAAACCAGTAGTAATAATTCTACCTTTAGGAACCAATATTGGAGGTCATGATGGAACAAGTATAGTTGAGGGACAAATTGATTCTGCTGGAAAGTTATTAGGTACAGTGTGCGTTACAGGGGCTGGAAATGAAGGGGATACAGATACACATACTCAAGGAAAATTCGAAAATACAGGAGAAATAAAAACTATAGAATTAAAAATAGGAAAAAATCAAAAAAATTTGAACTTTTCAATATGGTGTCAAAACCCAGATAGGATAGCGATTGCTGTTATTTCACCATCTGGAGAAGTTATACAGAAAATTCAACCTAAAATTAATAAATCTGAAGAGTTTAAGTTTGTATATGAAGGAACAAGAATGAATGTTAAATATAATTATCCAGACAATGCAACAGGAGATGAAATTATAAACTTGAGATTTAGAGATTTAAAAGAAGGTATTTGGCAAATAAGGTTATATGGAGAATATATAATAGATGGAAGATATTGGTCTTGGATACCTCAAAGGAAATTGCTAGATGAGGAAACTAAGTTTTTAAGTCCAAGTCAATATAGTACATTAATGATACCATCCACATCTCATAGAGTATTATCAGTAGCATATTATAATCAAAATAATAATGCAACAGTTGGAGCGTCAGGAAGAGGCTATACAAGGACTGGATTAGTTTCACCAATAATAGCAGCAGGCGGTATTAATGCACCTATAATAAAACCTAATGGAGGCGTTGGAGTTGCAACTGGTTCATCTATTGCAACTGCTGTATTAGGGGGAGTTTGTGCTTTGATTTTACAATGGGGAATTGTTGATAAAAATGATAGCAGATTATATGCTGTAACAGTTAAATCATATGTAATTAGGGGGGCTAAAATGAGAGAGGGCGATATTTATCCAAATAGACAGTGGGGATATGGAATTTTAGATATTGAGAGAATTTTTAATGCAATAAGAGGGGAGCAAGGAATAAGATTGAACTCTAGGGATAAATATGATGAGTATAATATTGAAAATTTATTCATTAGGAAACCTAATTATTAAAGAACAAACTATAAAATAGTTGCATATTATAGATATAAAGAAATTATAAGGGGTTTTTAATAAATGGATGATATAGGTCAATTAAGAGTACAATGTTTTAAAGGTAATGATTATATACCCTTAGATAAATGTAATGTAACAGTAAAACCATCAACAGGAGATGTTTTAAAGACTTTAACAACAGATTCTGCAGGATTATCACAAGTAATTGATTTAAATGCTCCTTCATTTGAATATTCTCAAACGCCATCAAATAATTTGCCTTACAGTTTATATGATTTAACTATTGAAAGAGATGGATTTCAACCTGTTATTATTAGAGGAGTACAGATTTTTCCACAGGAAACTGCATATCAAAGGGTAAATATGACAGAATTGATGGGAAGAAGCGCAAGAGAGCAGATAATAGATATACAACCAAATAGATTAAATGGTGATTTTCCAGCAAAAATACCAGAAGAAGTTGATAAACCATTACCACCACCATCTTCAGGGGTTGTATTACCTAAACCAGTTGTACCAGAGTTTATCATAGTTCATCAAGGAACTCCAAATGATACAAGTGCACCAGATTATAAAGTACCATACAAGGAATATATAAAAAATGTAGCATCATGTGAAATATATTCAACTTGGCCTGAAAGTACAATTAGAGCGAATGTTTTTTGTATAGTTTCATTTACTTTGAATAGAATTTATACAGAATGGTATAGAGGTAAGGGGAAAAAATTTGATATAACTAGTTCAACGGCATATGATCATGCATTTAGCTATGGAAGAAACATATATGATAGTATAAGTGTAATTGTTGATGAAATTTTCTCAACTTATATTAGAAGATTTGGGAAGAAACAACCTTTATTAACACAATATTGTGATGGAAAGAATGTTATATGTCCAGAATGGTTGAGTCAATGGGGAAGTAAAGATCTTGGTGCTAAAGGAAAAGTTCCTTATGAAATATTAACTTATTATTATGGTGATAATATAGAACTAGTAACGGCAGAATTGGTAAAAGGAAGTCCACAGTCTTATCCAGGATATGATTTAACAGTAGGCTCTAGTGGAGAATCTGTTAGAACAGTTCAAGATTTCTTAAATAGAATATCTAAAAATTATCCTTTAATACCTAAAGTATCAGTTGATGGAATATATGGTGAAACAACAGCAGAACAGGTTAAAGTTTTCCAAGGTATATTTAATTTGCCTAAAACAGGGGTAGTAGATTATTCTACATGGTATAGGATATCTGATGTATATGTTGGAGTAACAAGGATAGCTGAATTAAAGCAATAAATAATTTTAAAGGTAAAGTGTATACAAATACTTTACCTTTTTCATATTTCAACAAAAAATACAAATTTTCAAAAAATACAGATGTTTTTTTATATAACTATATTAAATGCCTAAATGTTGGTATATAATATAAATGATTACATATAAACAAGGGGATGAAAAGGAAATGAAAGGTACGGTTGTTGCTACGTGGATAAAAACATGTAGAGGAATTTATGATGATTTAAGTGTTGAGAAATCATTAGTAGAAATAGGGTGGAAAAAAGATATTATATTTTCACCATTAGAAGATGTTAGTGATGAAAAAGTTTTTGAGCTTATAGAAAAAATAGCGAAAAATAATAAGACAACCTCAAGTAAGCTTTGGATGGAGATTGGGGTAAGGAATGTTAAAACTTTTTCAGAAGATTATCCAAGTTTTTTAAAGGCAAAAAATTTATATAGCTTTTTGAAGAGTCTAAATTATATTCATTCTATAATAGTTAACAAAATTAAAGGTGCTAAACCACCAGCTATAGAAGTAGAGGTTATAAATAGTAGAGAAATTTATTTAACATATAGCTCTAGAAGAGGGATGTTTGATTATTTCCAAGGGTTGTTAAAGGGTAGCTCAATATTTTTTAAAGAGAATATTATTATTACTGAAGAGGAGCGTGGAGTTGGAATGTTAAAACTAAAGGTTAAATTTGAAAATGAAATTTCAAATACTAAACATTATAATATAAACAAATTATTATCATTTGGAGGAATTAGAGATATTGGAATTAAAGCAGCCATTCCAGTTGGAGCAATATCTTTAGTAAGTACATTTATTGCTTCTGGATTAATAAGTGGATTAATTATAGGTTCAATATCTGCTTTAGGCACATACATAGTAGTTAATACATTAACTGCACCTTATAAAGACATATTAGAAAAAATAAATAAAAATGATAAAAATATAGAAAGCAATATTGTAACAAATGACTTTTTTGAAGACATATATAATGGATTAGATAAGTGTACAGATAAAATTGAAAAAAATAGTACAATGTTTAATGGTGCAATTGATGAAATGAATGTATTTACTGATAAAATGAATGATACTACAAAAAACATGAGACAAAGTATTGGAGCTATTGAAGAGTTTTCAGGAAGTGTTTCAGAGTTAGCTATAAAACAGGATCAAAGTACTGAACAATTAGTATTCCAGATAAATGATATTATAATGTCAATTCAAGATTTAATAGATGCAGAAAATAACAATAAAGGTGAGCTTGAAAAGGCTGTTAATAGAATAAATGAAAATTATGATAATGTAAGTAGTGCAACTATGAATATTAGAAATTCGTTAGATTCATTTACAGTTGTAAAAGAAAACAGTGAAAGTTTACAATTTAAAGCTCATGATATAACAAAAATAGTTTCTATTGTTTCTGGCATAGCAGATCAAACTAATTTATTAGCATTAAATGCATCAATTGAGGCTGCTAGAGCTGGAGAGCAAGGACGAGGATTTGCCGTAGTTGCAGAAGAAGTTAGAAAGTTAGCTGAGCAATCACAGGATGCAGTATCAAGTATAAATAAAAATTTAAATGAGTTTATCTCTGATATAAATAATTTAGTTGTTAATATAGATAATCAATATGTATCTCTAGAGAGTGAAACTAATGGTCTTCAAAAGGTGAAAGAGGTTAGTTTTGATGCAACTTCATTAATCCAAGTAGTTGCAAATAACTTAAATGAAACTATAAATAAACTTAATGAAGAATCAGATTCTATTGCTAAGATTTTCATGACAGTAGATTCATTAGCAGCTATTGCAGTAGAAAATGCAACAACATCACAACAAGTTGGAGAAGATGTACAATCATACACAAATGATATTAAAGAATTTGTTGATACATTAGAAAAAATAAAGAATGTAATAAATGGATTAAGTCAAAATATAAATAAGTAAAAAAATAGGATATGCAAAAAATTGCATATCCTATTTTTTATTAAATACTCCTTCAAGCTCAAAGGAAGGAGTATAAGCAGAAGTTGCAGTTCCTTCATCTTGAATAAAGCCATTTTTAACACCAATATTTATTGCATAATCAACTAATGAATCGTAATGTTTAGAGTTTAAGGGCTTTGACAACTCTTTAAATTCTAAAGCTTTATACATAGGAGTAAATTGATTCATTATACTAATATAAACCTTATCTCCAAATCTATTGTAGATTGCATCTATTATTTTTTTAGAATCAAAAAGTAATGATGGAAGCATAAGATGTCTTATAATAACACCTTTTAAAATTAACCCTTTTTCATTAAAGGAGGCTTCACCAACTTGATTTATCATTTCTTCAATAATTTCTAAAATATTTTCTTTGTATTTTGGAGCTTTAGAATATTTCAATGAATATGAGTCATTAAAATATTTAAAATCAGGTAAATATACATCAATATATCCATTTAACATTTTTATTGTATCAAGTGAATCATATCCATTAGTGTTATAAACTATTGGAATGGTTAATCCTCTGCCTTTTGATATGTTTAAAGCTTCTATTATTTGTGGAACAAAGTGTGTTGGAGTAACTAGATTAATGTTATTTGCTCCTTTTGATTGTAGCTCTAAAAAGATTTCACTTAGTCTTTCAATAGATATGAAAGCTCCTTTTTCTTCATGGCTAATCTCATGATTTTGGCAAAAAACACATCTTAAATTACAGTGTGAAAAAAACACAGTTCCTGAACCATTTTCAAGTGAAATTGGAGGTTCTTCAAAATGATGAAGCTCAGCTCTTGCAATTTTAACTTTATCAGAAGCATTACAAAACCCGAGGTCTCCATTTAACCTATTAACCTTACAATTTCTTTTACAAAGAGTACAACTTTCTAGATGAGATAAATAATTCATAAAAAACACCTCGTAAAAACTATACAATTATTATAGAGTGTTTAGTTAAACTTTACAATTTAATTAGAAAGTGTGTCTTTATTTTTAAAATAAAACCATAGACATTGAGCAATAAAAATTAAACTCAATACACCAAAAACAGGATATAAAGTAGATATTAAATTAGTAAAACCAATTTGAGATATAGGTAATGCAATAGCTAATACAATAAATATTCCTTTTTTAAAGTGTATTTTAAAAGATTGCTCTAATGTTCTAGCAATAGAATATACATCAGAAACCTCTGTAGAGAACATTTCTAATAATATTACAATAAGTAACAATGCTTGAATTATGGTACCAAATCTAGTAGAAACAAAAAGTAGCGGTATTTCATATTTGAAGATATAAGGTTGATTTATAGTTAGCAATAGATTAATCATTGAACATAGCACTGTTAATCCTAAAGCACCAATAGCAATTCCTAAAATCATAGTTTTTGGCTTTTTCATTTCAGTACTTAAGGGTACTAGTACACCTGATGAACATAAAACATTATATCCAGCATATAAAATTGTAGAAATTAATAAACCGTTTTTTTTAGGTTCAAAGCTTTTTATGTGATCTACTGAAACCATATCTTTACAAAATAAAAAATATAAAACTGTGATTGTTGAAATAGTTATTACAAGCGTTGGAACAATAAAAGAATTAACCTCTATTAAGCCATCAGTTCCACGTAATAAAAATATTATAGCCACACCAAGCATGATTAATGTACCAACTATTTTTGGTATACCAAAAAACTGATTTATTAAGGCTCCACTTCCAGCAAGAATTATTGAAGCGCTAGATAATAAAAATATTGTAGTTATGCCACCGGTAATTTTTCCTAAAAAGTTTGGACTTATAATTTGTATTACTTCACTATAAGAATTTAATTTATATTTTATACTTATTTTAGAAAGTACACTTCCCATCAAGATATAGAATATACCACAGGCTAATATTCCCCAAAAACTCATAATTCCATATGCGGTGAAGAATTCTGTTATTTCTTTCCCAGAAGCAAGTCCAGCTCCAACTATTGTACCAATAAAAACAACAGCTACCTGAAAAACCTTTAGTATTTCTTTTTTCATAACTCATCTCCTTTCTTAATGCTTACCTTAAAATATATAGGGTTTTGAGTAGATTTATTCTACCAATGTGAATAAGGATAAGCTTCTAAGGAAAACTAAGAATAATATGTTACGTTTAAGAGTAATAGGGAGGAATACAAATGAAGAAGAAGGTACTATGTATATGTTTTTTAGGGCTTTTTTTATTAATAATATCTTGTAGTAATAAGAAGCTAGAAGAAAGTAGTAATATAGATTTGAAAATAGCACATGATGTTGCTAATTCATATATGCAGAAACTATATGAGGGCGATGTTGAGGGTGCAAAAATGCTTTTAACAAAGGATTTAAAGAAAAGTACAAAAGCTAAGGAAATCCAAGGATTAAGACTTACTTCATTTAAAGAAATAGAAGAAGTTGAAACTGCAACGTATATAACAACAAGATATAAGGTTACAAGAGCAGAAGAAGGAACACCAAGGTCAACTGTAGACTTATATAAAGTTAAGATTGTTTTAGAAAAAGGAGAATACAAGGTAAGTGAAGCAACAGCAGAAAATTTAAAAAATGTATATGGAGAGGGAGAAACTTTAAGAGTTAGAAGAGATAATGAAGGGGATAGTGAGCTTCTAATTAGGCTTAAGGATTTACCTAATGATATTTATATTAAGGATGAGGGAGCTCAAATTAACAAGTATGATTTGCCTAATAAAGCTTTTGGAGTTATAGGAATGGGTAATACAGGGAGTAAAATTGGAATAACAACTACAAATGGAACGGATACTTATGTTGCAATAGTGATTGATGAAGAAACAAAACAAAGCTTTGCAACAGCTAGCCTAGGTGGGGGACAAAGTGGAGAAGATAAGAAAACTATAGATGAGGTAATTGAAAAACCTGTAGCTCAACAATTAAATTCTATTGATTTGATTAGGAATGCATCTGTTCAAAAGATTCAATTTGATGGAAAAGAAGAGAAGATAATAGTTCAATATAAGGAGAAAGATAGAGGAGAAAATTTAAAGCTTTATAATAGTTCATCTGGAGATTTAATTACATTAGATTTAGATAAGAAGTTTCCAAATGATATATATAATGTTCATGTTTCCAAAATTGATGGAGAGGAAATTTTTATTAAGGTTAATTTAATTGATGGTGGAGAAGATGAAAAAGTTGGAACTTATAAACTTGAGTGTGATAAGTTAGAGGTTATAAAGGAATAATGGCGGCGTATAATTGAGTAATCTTGAATTTAGAGTATAATAGAAACATAATATTGCATTAAAACAAGTAAAATTGATGCAGAAAAATACTTGGAGGAAAAGATGAAAAAAGAATGGAATGGTAAGAGATATCATAGCCTAAATTATTTCTTACGAAATAAATTTGGAGAAAAAGTATTTAAAATTTCTCTTGATGGAGGCTTTACTTGCCCAAATAGAGATGGAAAAGCAGGCTTTGGAGGATGTACTTTTTGTAGTTCTAGTGGATCAGGTGATTATGCAGGAAGTAGAGCATTATCAATAGCAGAGCAGTTTAATGATAGAAAAGAAATGATGGAGAAAAAGTGGAAGAATGGAAAATGTATTGCATATTTTCAAGCATACACTAATACATATGCGCCTATTGACATTTTAAGAAAAAAGTATGAGGATGCTTTAAATCAGCCTAATGTTATAGCTATTTCAATAGCAACACGACCAGATTGTATAAATGAAGAGATTGTTGAACTTCTTTCAGAGATAAATGAAAAAACATATTTGATGGTTGAATTAGGACTACAAACAGTTAATGATAATGTAGCAAAAAGTTTTAATAGAGGATATAATCTTGATATTTTTGAGAAGGCGTTAAAAATGCTTAAAGATAAAAATATTGATGTTGTAGTTCATACAATTTTAGGGCTTCCAGGTGAAACAAAAGCTGATATGATTAAGACTATTGATTTTGTTGCTCATTCAGGAGCACAGGGAATTAAGTTTCATTTATTACATTTAATGAAAAACACAAAGATGGCAGAAGAATACGATGAGAAGCCATTTGAATTCTTAACACAGAAAGAATATATTGATTTAATTTGTGAAGGTGTAGCTATGATTCCACAAGAAATGGTTGTTCACAGATTAACTGGAGATGCTCCAAGAAGTCTACTAATTGGACCAATGTGGAGTTTGAAGAAATGGGAAGTTTTAAATGATATAGATAGAGCTTTAGAGGATAGGGATATTTATCAAGGGAAAAATTATAAATAGAAACATCATAGTAGCACAACGTGAAAGTTAGCATAGTATAAAACTAAGTTAACAATAATTATTTAAAAATTAGGTGTTAGTATGAGTAAATGTAAATACCCTAAAAAAGTAATGAAAAATAGTATAGATATTGTGGAAGACTTTAAAAAAGAATGTTGTTATAAAATAGTTATTCCTATTTGTGATAAAGGTGAAAATATATTAGTTATTTGCAGGAAACCGAGACCATTAGGAGAAGAACCTTGTAACAAGTTAACAAGTAGAGTAACTAAATTTATATTAAATAAATTTGATAATGTTGAAAGTATAACTTGTGTTTATTTGTTTTCTTCATATGATTTAGATAAATCAACTAAAAGTGAATTATTAGAAAAGAAAAATAAGGAAGTTTTGATAGATGAAATCAATAAGGCATCTATAATTATTGCTGCCTGGGGAGAACCATATAAGGAATTAGTAGAATTATTTAATTCCCAAATAACTGATATATATGAATTTATAAGAGATGCCGTGCTAGATAGTAAAAATAAAAAAATGGTATTAAGAGTTGGAGAGTTAAGTAAAAAGGGCTATCCAAAACATTATTTGGCATGGAAAAATAACGATGATATAATACCGTTAATTTGATTTTAAAGGCAGAAACCAAAAAAAGTTTCTGCCTTTTTATTAAAATACTTGGAATATCATAAATTTTAAGTAGTAAGATTCATCAGAGTTCCAAAGAATTGGATGGTCAGCTGATTGAGTTCTAAATTCTACTTGTCTTAGAATTCTATGAGCATCATGAGCAGCATCTGCAACTGTCTTTTTAAGAAGTTCTTCACTCATGTAATGAGAGCAAGAACAAGTCATAAAGTATCCACCCTCTTTAACCATTTTAAGTCCTCTAAGGTTAATTTCTTTATATCCTCTTTTAGCTCCGTTAATTGTGTTTCTTGACTTTGTAAATGCAGGTGGATCAAGAATAACAACATCAAACTTTCTACCTTCTTTTGACCAAGCTGGTAAAACATCAAATGCATTGTGACATTCAAACTTAACAACATCTTGAAGGTTATTAAGCTCTGAATTTCTAGTTGCACATTCAACGGCATGCTTTGATACATCAATTCCTAAAACTGATTTTGCACCAGCAATACCAGCGTTTAAAGCAAATGAACCAGTGTGAGTAAAGCAATCTAACACATCTTTGTCTTTACAAATTCTGTGGATTGCAGCTCTGTTTTCTTTTTGATCTAGGAAGAAACCTGTCTTTTGACCATTTTCTAAATCAACGATATATTTAACTCCATTTTCAACGATTTGAACATTAGTATCAAATGGTTCTGTTAAAAAGCCCTTAGTTTGTTCAAGACCTTCAATTTCTCTTGTAGCTAAATCGCTTCTTTCATAAACTCCCTTAGCACCATATTCTTCAGTAAGAATTTTAACAATTATGTCTCTATATTTATCCATACCTAAAGTTGAGATTTGGATTACATAATAATCTTCAAACTTATCAACTGTTAAACCAGGTAAGAAATCAGCTTCACCAAATATAAATCTGCAAGAAGATGTATCGATAACTGTTTTTCTATATTCCCATGCATCTTTAAATCTTCTTGAGAAGAAGGCTTCATTTATTTCTTCGTTTATATCTCTAGTCATTATTCTGATAGTTATTTTACTTCTATCGTTAATATAACCTTTTCCTATGAAATATCCTTTGTGATTATATACCTCTACAATATCACCATTTTCATAGTCACCATCATATTCATTTATTTCATCTATGTATATCCATGGACGGCCACCTTCAGCCTTAGTATTTTTCAATTTGTGTAAATAAAACTTACTCGCCATTTATGTAGTCTCCCTTCAAAAAACTCTTATAAGATTATAACAGTAATCAAGAAATAATTATAGGCGTATGATAAAATAATTTTTTCTTGTATAAAGGAAAAACTGTTGATATTATAATTATTAATATTACTAAGGATAAAGGGGGCAAAAGCTATGTTAAAAACAGAAGCAAATAGATGTTTATTATGCAAGAAACCAAAGTGTAAGGAAGAATGTCCAATTTCAACAGAAATACCAGAGGTTATTTCATTATATAAAGAAGGTAAATTAAAAGAAGCTGGGGAAATTCTATTTAAAAATAATCCACTTTCTTTAATATGTGCAATAGTATGTCCGCATGAGGACCAATGTAAGGGAAGCTGTATAAGGGGAATAAAAAGTGAACCTATTGCTTTCCATGAAATTGAAAAGGAAATATCACAAAAATATCTAGAAGAGGTTTCTCTAGAGAAATTAGAAGATAAGAACTACAGAGTTGCTATAGTTGGTGGTGGACCAGCGGGGTTAACAATTTCATTAATTCTTGCTCAAAATGGATATAAAGTTACACTGTTTGATGCACATGAAAAAATTGGTGGAGTATTAAGATATGGAATCCCAGAGTATAGATTACCAAACTCAATAATTGATTCATTTGAAAGAAAGTTAATTGATTTAGGAGTTAAAATAAGACCAAATACATTAATTGGGCCAGTTTTAACCGTTGATAGATTATTAGAAGATGGATATGATGCAATATTTATTGGTACTGGAGTGTGGAATCCTAAAACATTGGGGATTAAAGGAGAAACACTAGGCAATGTGCATTATGCTATTGATTATTTAAAGTCACCGGATGTGTATAACTTAGGAAAAAGAGTTGCTGTAATAGGTGCAGGAAATGTTGCTATGGATGCAGCTAGAGTTGCAAAGAGAGCTGGAGTTAATAATGTACATATTGTATACAGAAAAGGGATAGAGGATATGCCAGCAACTAGACAGGAAATTAAAGAAGCTCAAGAGGATGGTGTAGAATTTGATTTGTTTAAAGCACCTTTAGAGATTAAGGAAAATGGGATTTTGGTTGCAAAAACAGAAAATGTTATAGATGGAACAGGAAGAGTGAGTACAAGAATTCTTGAAGAAAAAGAATTGTTTGAATGTGATTCTGTAATTATAGCAGTAAGTCAAGCTCCTAAAACTAATATAGTATCAAAAACTAATGATATTAAAACTGATAGATATGGATTAGTACTTGTTGATGAAGTTGGACATACAACTAAGGAGGGTGTATTTAGTTCAGGAGATGTTGTTACAGGAGCTAAAACAGTAGTTCATGCCGTAGCTCATGCTAAAAAGGTTGCAGAAGCTATGATGGAATATTGCGAAAAAAAATAAAAAATTTTATTATCTGTGTATAAATATATAAGTATAAGGACAAGCTTATAAATGAGGTGAGATTATATGGATAATAATTTAAATTATAAGCTATGGTTAGATAAAATTTATAGTGTGGATTTATCAGTAGAAATACTGGATTTAGTAATCGATGAGAATATTTCAATAAAAGAGGCTATTAAAAAAGTAGCACATAAAAAACAGTTAGAAGAAAGATGTATTATGAGTGTATTGCCAGAGGCAATGATGGTATAAAAAAGAATTCGTTGATAAAATCAACGAATTCTTTTTTATTTCTCTTCACCTCTAATTATTCTTCCGATATTACTTTTGTGTCTCCAGAAGATTAATACACAAGCAAATAAAGCTCCATATACATAATTTTTATTATAGCCTAAACAAAGTGTTGATAAAAACAATACAGTACCTAAAACCATTGAACGTATAGAAACGATTTTAGTGAATTTCTTTAATCCTAAGAAACATAAAACAGCTATTGTCATTGGTATTGGTAAAATATAAGCAAAAGCAGCAATTGTGGTTGCTACTCCTTTACCACCTTTAAATTTTAAAAATACAGTATAGTTATGTCCTAAAATAGCACAAACTCCAACTAATGTTAAAGCTACAGATCTATCTAAATTTATAACCCCAAATCTTAATAGAATATCTGTTGCGATTACAGGAATCATTGCTTTTGCCATATCAAGAATAGTAGTTAGTAAGCCTAATCTTTTTCCGGCAACTCGTCCAACGTTGGTAGCACCAATATTTCCACTACCATGTTCTCTTATATCAATATGTAAATTCTTCTTAACCAAAATATAACCAGTAGGTATTGATCCCATTAAATAACCTAAAAGTGCTAGTAAAATTATCATAGTCTTCTCCTTGTTTTTAGAATATTAACCTTTCTAATAATATTCTAATTTTAGAAATCTTGCAAGTATGCAAATATTTTCAAAAAATATATTTTAATAAAGTGTAAGAATGTATTTGGTAGTTACGTAGAAAAGATATATGAAAATTAAATTTTAGGGGGTTATTTATATGAATAAAAAAATTGATTTCAAGATGAATTCATTAAGAATTCTTGCAATAGTATTAGTAATATTATTGCATAGCAATGCGATGCTTTTACAACCAGTTGCAGACGGTAAAATTTCAATAATTCAATCTGCAATAATTATAACCATTTCAGTTATAACAAGAATAGCTGTACCACTTTTTGTATTAATAAGTGGTAGGTATGTGATTCAATCCTTAGCAAATACAAATATAAAAGAGTTTTACTTGAAAAGAGTGCCAAGGCTAATTATACCAATGATATTTTGGAGTATTATCTTTTTTGGTATTTGCCTAATAGGAATGCAAGGAACAACTTTAATATCATATTTAAAGGATGTTGCTACAGGGTTTGCTCATAATATGGCAGCTATACACATTTGGTATTTATACATGCTTTTAGGATTATATTTAGTGTCTCCATTGATATATAAATTTATAAAGAATATGAACAGTAAAAATTTAATTGTTCTAGGAATTATATTAACTTTATTAGGCTTTGGAGTTGAAATAGTAAAAAATATAACTCAAATAAATATTTGGATTTTATGGTGGATGGAATTTTTAGGTTTATTTATAATGGGATATGCTACTAGAGAAATAAAAATCACAAAGAAAAAGTTGTTATTAATAATATCATTGCTTATTGAAATTATATCAAGTGTAGTATGTTGTATTTTATTAAGTTCTGGAAATAGTCTTGGAATGGTATTTTTCTGGGGATTAACACCTACAACAACTGCTACAGCAATATTAATATATATGTATTTTAACAATTTAAATTTAAAAGAAAATATAGTTGCAAATCAAGCAAAATATGTTTTAGGAATATATTTATTTCATCCTATAGTATTGATATTAATGAATCCTTTGACATGTGGAATAGCAGTAATTGATGTAATAGGAAAAACTATAATAGCATTCTTTATTTCTTTAATAATAATGAAATTATTATATAAAATTAAAATAATGAGGAAATTTATATCATAAATTATTGAAATGAAAAAACCTACCTGTAGGGGTACAGGTAGGTTTTAGGGAGATATAATCGCCTAACCAAATAACAAATAGGGGATTCGTTATTGGTCATTTAAATGTGCGTTGATTAATTCTTGAATTTTTGGAGCACATCTTCTTCCACAGCATCCGCCACTACCAGAACCTACAGCTTTATTAACTGCTTCTACAGTGTGGGCACCATTTTTGATTGCATCCTTAATTCGGGATCTTGGTATTGCCTTGCATAAACAAACTTTTGTTAGTTTATCAAGGATTTGCTCGTTTAAGTTATTGTTTTCCATTAGCTTCGCCTCCTAAGACGTATACCAAAAGAAAAATATAGGGATTAAGAATAACGTTAGTTTATTCTTTATGTACTTATTAAAACATAAATGATAAACGAAGTCAATACTAATTAATAATAAATATTGTTTAAATTTAATTTACTTATAATGTAAAAACATGAAGATGTTAATTGACTTTTAAAATAAGCTCATATATAATGAAGTATAATAAAGACAATGATTAGGAAAAGTACTTAAGTCATATATTTTTAGAGAGTAGCTGTTTGGTGCAAAGCTATAGTATACCTTAAGGAAAATCACCTAGGAGTTGGTGGCTGAAAAATTTCCAAATTAGTAAGCTAACCCGTAGGGCCTGCGTTAAAGGATAGAGTATGAAAGTACTTGAATTTAATCCCCGTAAGATTGATATTAATTAAATAAATAGGGGATACCTTTAAGGTGGTATAGCGAATAGTAACTTCGTCCTTTTGGATGGAGTTTTTTTATATTTTAAGGAAATAATAAGCTATAGAATAGACTTATGATCAACTGAAAGGAGAAGATTTTATGTACAAAAAGGTTGAATTACCAAAAGGTTTTGTAGGTATGGAAAAAGAAGTAGCTGACCTTTGGAAATCAAGAAATGTTATTAAGAGAAATTTTGACATGAATCAAGATGGAGAGTACTTTACTTTTTATGATGGACCTCCAACTGCAAATGGTAGACCACACGTAGGTCACGTATTAACAAGAGTTATGAAGGATATTATCCCAAGATACAAAGTTATGAAGGGATACAAGGTAATTAGAAAAGCAGGGTGGGATACTCACGGACTTCCAGTTGAGCTTGAAATAGAAAAGAAGCTTGGAATTTCAGGAAAGCCTCAAATTGAGGAATATGGAGTTGAAAAGTTTGTTACAGAATGTAAGGAAAGTGTATTTACTTACGTTAATATGTGGGAAAAGATGACTGACCAAATTGGTTATTGGGTAGATATGGAGAATCCATATGTTACTTACCATAATCCATATATAGAATCAGTATGGTGGGCATTAAAGCAAATGTGGAACAAGGATCTTTTATACAAAGGTCATAAGACAATGCCATATTGCCCAAGATGTGGAACAGGACTTTCTTCACACGAAGTATCTCAAGGATATAAGGATGTTAAAGATTTAACTGCAGTAGCTAAGTTTAAGGTTAAAGGAGAAGAAAACAAGTATATACTTGCTTGGACAACAACTCCTTGGACATTACCATCAAACGTGGCATTATGTTTAAATAAAAAATATGACTATATTGAAGCTAAAGTTGGAGAAGAAATCTACATTTTAGCTAAAGACTTAGCACCAAAGATGTTAGGTGAAGATTATGAAGTAGTTAAGGAATTAAAGGGAGAAGAGCTTTTAGGTGTTGAATATGAGCAATTACTTCCATTCCATAAGCCAGAAGGAAAAGCATTTGTTGTTATTCATGGTGATTTCGTAACTTTAACAGATGGTACAGGAATAGTTCATATTGCTCCTGCATATGGGGAAGACGATAATTTAGTTGCTAAGAAAAATGGATTAGCATTTATTAACTTAGTTGATTTAAGTGGTAACTTTATGGATGAGGTTACTCCATGGGCAGGTAAGTTTGTTAAGAAGTGTGACGAAAGTATAGTTAAATATTTAGATGAAAATAATAAGTTATTTAAATCAGAAAAGCACACTCACTCATATCCACACTGTTGGAGATGTGACACACCACTTCTTTATTATCCAAAGGAAAGCTGGTTTGTTGCTATGACAACTCTAAGAGATAAGCTTTTAGAGAATAACAATAAAATTAACTGGTACCCAGATAACATTAGAACAGGTAGATTTGGTAAGTTCTTAGAAAATGTTATTGACTGGGGTATTTCAAGAGATAGATACTGGGGAACACCACTTCCAATTTGGGAATGTGAATGTGGTCACAGAGATTGTATTGGAAGCATTGAAGAATTAAAGGAAAAGGGAATCAATGTTCCAGATGACATTGAATTACACAAACCTTATATAGATAATGTTAAGTTAACTTGTTCTGAGTGTTCAAAGGAAATGACAAGAACGTCAGAAGTTATTGACTGTTGGTTTGATTCAGGATCAATGCCATTTGCTCAATTACATTATCCATTTGAAAATAAGGAATTATTTGAACAAAACTTCCCAGCTCAATTTATATCAGAAGCTGTTGACCAAACTAGAGGATGGTTCTATACATTACTTGCAATTTCAACTGCAATATTTGATAAGAATCCATTTGAAAACTGTATAGTTTTAGGGCACGTTCTTGATAAGAAGGGCTTAAAGATGTCAAAATCAAAGGGTAATGTTGTAGATCCATTTGAAGTATTGGATTCACAAGGAGCTGATGCAACAAGATGGCACTTCTACACAGCAAGTGCTCCATGGCTACCAACAAGATTCTCTATTGATGATGTTGGAGAAGCACAAAGAAAGTTCCTAAGCACATTATGGAATGTATATTCATTCTATGTGTTATATGCTGAACTAGATTCATTTGACCCAACTAAATATGCTGATTTTGAGTCATCAAATGTTATGGATAAATGGGTTATGTCAAAGCTTAACACTTTAGTTAAGGATGTAGATCAAAAGTTAAATGACTACAATATAACAAGTGCAGCTCTTGCATTAGAAGAGTTTACAGATGAGTTATCAAACTGGTATGTAAGAAGAAATAGAGCTAGATATTGGTCAGAAGAATTAACTGATGATAAGATAGGAGCTTATGTAACTTTATATAGAGTTTTAGTTACTTTAACTAAGGTTGCAGCACCATTTGTACCATTTATAACTGAAGAAATCTATCAAAATCTTGTAGTTAACTTAGACAATAATGCAGAGGAAAGTGTTCACTTATGCATATGGCCAGAAGTTAATGAAAATGCAATTGATAAGAAGCTAGAAGAAGAAATGGACTTAGCTTATACAATAGTTAAATTAGGAAGAAGTGCAAGAAACGGTGCAAATGTTAAGAACAGACAGCCGCTTTCAAAGATGTTAGTTTCAACAGCATCACTTCCAGAATACTATGGAGATATAGTTAAGGATGAACTTAACATTAAGAGCATAGAATTTGGAGCGGATCTTTCAACTTATGTTAACTTTGAAATCAAGCCAAATCTACCAGTGTTAGGTAAAGCTTATGGAAAGTTAATACCAGGAATAAGAAAAGAAATAGCTGCTAGAAACCAAATGGACTTAGCTCAAGCAATTCAAAGAGGAGAAGTTGTTACTATAGATGTTAATGGAACTCAAATTGACCTTAACAATGAAAACTTACTAGTAACAATGCAAGGCCTTGAAGGATTTGCTTTTGCTGGTGAAGGTGAAACAGGAGTAGTTTTAGACACTCATATAAGTGAAGAGCTTAGAGAAGAAGGACACGTTAGAGAAGTAGTATCTAAGGTTCAAAATATGAGAAAAGAAAGTGGTTTTGAGGTTGCTGATAAGATTAAATTATATGTTGCTAACAATGATATGTTAATAGATGTAATTAAGAAATTCAGTGAATCAATAAAGAAAGAAACATTAACTACAGAAATAGTTTATAATGCAGATGTGAATTATACAGAAACAACTATTAATGGTGAAAAGCTAGAGATGGCGGTTGAAGTAGTTAAGTAATTTTTGGGGCTAGAAATCATAAACTTATGATTTCTAGCCTAAAATTTTTAAAACTATGTATATATTTACAACAAAATATGGTAAACTATGTAAGTGGAGAGGATTTTATTGTATTTAAGAGAATATAATATTATAATTGAGAAAAAACAACTATATAAACATTATTAAAGAACAGATCCAAGGAAGGCATGAATAATATTACAATTAAGAATACCTTGGTTTAGAAAATAAAGAAATAAATGAAAATGGGAGTGATAATAATGGCGACTTCTATTAAAGATGTAGCAAGAGAAGCAGGTGTTTCAATTGCAACAGTATCTAGAGTTTTAAATGATATAGACGTTGTAAATGAAGACACAAAGAAAAAAGTTCTAGATGCAATAAAGAAATTAGGTTATAGACCAAATATTGTTGCAAGAAGTTTAAAAACACAAAGAACAAAAACAATAGGAATATTAATTCCTGATATTTCAAGTCAATTCTATCCTGAAATCGTTAGAGGGGCAGAAGATGTTGCTAATATTTATGATTATAATATAATACTAGGAAATTCTGACTTTGATGTTGAAAAGGAAAAGGAATATTTAAAGGTTCTAAAAGAAAAAATGGTAGATGGAGTTATCTACATGAGCTCATCTTTAGAACAAGAGATATTAGACTTAATAAATGAATTAGATTTAAAAACTATTCTTGTTGAAACTAAGGATAGAGAAGGAAGATTACCTTCAGTTACAATTGATAACGTTAAAGCAACATTTGATGGAACTAAGAGTTTAATAGAAAATGGAGCTAAAAATCTAGCATTTATTGGAGTAGAAAACGATAATAAAAATGCGTGGGGAGATAGATACATAGGTTTTGAAAAGGCATTAAATGAATCAAACCTAAGTGTAGATAAGGACTTAGTGTATTTTAAAAACCTAAAAGTAAAGTCTGGTTATGAAGG
>JBOFQV010000109.1:0-6040 GCA_051650705.1 Clostridium sp. | reverse complement strand
ATTCTTTAAGGAGGCTTATCCTCCAAACAATAGAAAGAAGGATTTTACTTATGTTTTAATGGATTTTAATAGAATAACAGAGGAACAAATTTGGAATACATTAATTCACATAAATTCAATAACCTTAAAGGATAGAAGGCTTTCAAGTGAAGAAAAGAAGGACATTATAGAAATGGTTGAGAAGCTTTTAGCTTCTAAAAATATTAAAATGGTTAACCAAGTAAAGAGTTTAACTAAGCTACATAAAGCACTTGGTATTGCTGTTGTAAATGGAAAAGTGAGAAAGGAAGGGTAAAAACCCTTCCTTTCATTTTATATTATCCTAGAGGAATTAGGAAATGAACTTTATTAAAGTGCTGTCTTTAAATTTAAGTGAGATATATCCTTAACAATTTCTCCATCAGCAATTTCAAGAATTCTATCAGCCTTTGCTGCTATTCTAGAATCATGAGTAATAATTAAGAATGTAGTATTATACTTTTTGTTTATTGTTCTTAAAAGATTATAAACATCATTAGTTGTTTTAGAATCCAAGTTTCCAGTAGGTTCATCAGCTAAAATTATTTTTGGGTTATTAATAAGTGCTCTAGCAATAGCTGCTCTTTGTTGTTGACCACCTGAAAGATTTGTGGACATATTATTTTTAACCTTTGATAATCCTACAATCTCAATAAGCTCATTAGCTCTATCTAAAACTTCCTTAGTAACTTTTTTGTTTGAAAGCTTATAAGGCATTAAGATATTTTCAAGTACTGTAAACTCAGGTAACAAGTAATGAAATTGAAAGATGAATCCAATGTCCTTGTTTCTAAGGTCTGCAAGCTTATTTTTATTTAAGTCCTTAGTTGAAGTATTATTTATAAAAATCTCACCATCTGTTGGCTTATCAAGAGTTCCAACTATATTTAATAAAGTACTCTTACCACTACCACTTTGGCCAATAATTGAAACAAAGCTTCCTTCTTCAACAGATAAATTTATGTCCTTTAAAACATGAGTCTTTACATCCTTACCATAGTATTTATTTATATTTTTAAGTTCTATTATACCCATAATCAATTCTCCTTTAACTATTTCTAATAATATCAATTGGATCTAATTTTAGTGATTTTTTAGCTGCTACTAGTGATGATATAAGTGCTGAAAATACTGCTATAATCATTGAAATTAATATGAAGTTTGGAAATAATGCTCCACTTACAATTGGTGTACCTTCTGATGTTTTAACAAAAGCATTAAAGGATTTAAATAGTATTAATGCTATTGATGAACCAAGGATTGCTCCAATAACTCCAAGAATTACTCCTTGATATAGGAAGATTAAAGCTGCTGCCTTATCTTTAATTCCCATTGATTTTAGAATTCCAATTTGCTTTGATTTTTGCATTACTGATATTGCAAGTACACCAGCAATTCCCATTACAACAGATGCAATAATAAATACTTGAATTGTTATACTAGAAGCCCCTTGAGCATTTAATGCACTTAAAAGTTCTTCATTATCTTCCTTCCAGTTTGAAGAAACTACATTACTAGTTAAGTTTTCATTTAAATTTGATGATAAAACATCAGCATTAAAAATTTCTTCTTGAGGAAGTTTTATTTCTATTGATGAAGCTTCCCCCTTTAGATTAAAGAAGCTTTGAGCATTTTCAAGGGAAGTTAAAACCCATGATTCATTTAATGCTTTAACCTTAAAATCTGCAATTCCAGAAACCTTAACTGTTATTTCATCTCTGTTTGGAGAAAGGAAAGTAAAGCTATCATTAACATTTAATGAGTATTTCTTAGATAATTCTTTTCCAATAATAACTTCATTATTTTCATTTGGTAATGAACCAGAAATTAATTTGTTATTAAGATTATAAAGTTCATCTCCTTCTGAAAGTGATATTCCCCTAACTAAAATAGATTGAGAAATGTCATTTTTATTAAGTAGTGAAGGAGTGTCTAGTGATGGCATTACAACAGCATCATTGTTATTAATTACTGATTTTGATGTTTTTACAATTTCATCATAATTAGAAAATGTTTTAGTACTGTTGTCATTTGAGGAAATAGTTATTTGTGGACTATTTCCAACTGTTTTATTAATTAAGTCTGCTTGTAGGTTTTGAATTAGAAGTCCTAGAAATATTTGTACTGCAACTCCTATTGAAATACCTAGTGATATTAATATTGTTTGTGATTTATTTGATGTTAGAAATCTATATGCAATTTTTAAGTTATTCATTTTTAAATCTCCTTAAGTATTATTTAATAACAATATATTCCAAATATGATTATTTGTCAATAGTAATTATTAATTAATATTTTATAAAAAATAAAGCGAGCAAAAATTATGCTCACTTTGATATATTAGTCATTAAATCTAATTATAAGCTATGAATTTTTTTGTTAAACTTTTCATATAACTTAACCATTTCAGGCTCATTACATTGCATAGCAATTTCATTAATAGGAATCCACTTAACACCACAAGTTTCTTCCTCATTAACAATAAGCTTTTCAGTTTCATCAGCTTCTAAAAGAAAAGCTAAAGAAAGATGAAGATGAGGAGAAATAAAAGAACCTTTTTTAAAGTGTCCCTTTACAGGAAGAATATCTAAAGAAAAAATATCTTGGGAAACAGGAGTAAAATTCTTAAGTCCAGTTTCTTCTTGAGCTTCTTTAATAGCTACATGAAGCATGTCAGCATCACCATCATTATGGCCACCTGTCCAAGACCAAGCATTATAAATTTTGTGGTAAATCATAAGAACCTTATCTCTATTCTTATTAACTATGTATCCAGAGCTTGTAAAGTGCATAACTCTATTTTCTCTTGTAAGTAGGTTATCATAATTTTCTATAGCTTCTAAAAATATAGCTTTATCAGCTTCTTCTTGTTCATTATAGGGAATATAAGTTTTAATTTTATCTATCCAATTCATTTTAAATCCTCCAAAAAAATTTTATAAGTATATATTATCAGTTTTTGAATTAATTTCATAGAATTATAGGGCTTGTATAAAAGCAAATGAGTAGTACAAACTATTATTGTATTAAGGAGTGATTGGAGGAGCATTTATGAGTGAATTGTATGATTCCTTAATTGAGGTTTCTCAAGGTGTAAAAATAATTTTTGAAGTTGGAGAGGAACCTAGAGAAGATAATTTTTATGAATTAACAGAGGAGATGTTGGAAGAAGCAAAAAATCAAGGCATTAATGAGAATGAAAGCTTATATATATGGGTACCAAATAATTTAATGCACTCAGGTGAAGAGTTAATGGTATTTACTAAAAAAGAAAAGGACGAGATATTAAAAGCAAAGTTAGTTATTAATGAGTTATTTAATAAAGTTGGAGAAGAGGGGGAAAACTTTAATGATAAACTTCATTTAGTAGCCAAGTTACTCCCAAAAGCATTCACAACCAATACAAAGTATTGGGTTTCAGATTAGAGATCAAACTGCAATAAGGATAAAAATTTTTGGGGCGTTGACTTGGAACTTGCCGACGGAATAAGCAACAAAAATTTTTATCCTAGCATGTTCTCTAAATTTCAAGTTTCCCAAGGTTTGTAGTATAATGGGGAAAAGGAGTTGAGATATTATGGTAAAAAATATAATTTTTGATTTGGGGAGAGTTTTATTAAGCTTTGAACCACAGGAGTATTTAAAAACAAAAATAGGTGAGGATAAAATGGGAGAAGTGGCTAGAGCCATTTTTAGAAGTGAAGAGTGGTTAATGCTTGATAGAGGGACAATTACTGAAATAGAAGCAATGAATGTACTAACTTCAAGGCATCCACACCTAAAAAAAGAAATAGAAGAAGCTTTTGATAATTGGTATGAGATTTTAGTGCCAATGGAGGAAACAGTTAAAGTTTTAAAGAATTTAAAAAATGATGGATTTAAAATATTCTATCTTTCAAACTTCCATGATTTAGCCTTTAAGTATGTTAATGAAAAGCATGACTTTTTTAAGCTATTTGACGGGGGAGTTGTTTCCTATGAGGAGAATCTTTTAAAGCCTGAAAGAGAAATATATGAAAAACTTTTAAGAAAGTATGACCTAAAGGGAGAAGAGTGTGTCTTTATAGATGATACAGAGGAGAATGTAATTGGAGCTAGAGAGGTTTCAATTAACGGAATAATATTTAAGGATGCAGTTACCTTAACTAAGGAATTAGAGGAGTTAATTAAATAACAAATGCTGTGATAATACTAAGAAGTGTGTTATTTTAGTGGTAAAAACTGTATAATCAAAAGTGAGGATTTAAATTAAAAGGGAGGTGTAGTTTATGGCAATTACATCTAAAAATAATGGGAAGTATATACTCTTGATTATTGGAATTTTGGTAATTGGAATGGTAGCCTTTATAAAGCTATCAATAAAGCCAGAAGGAGAAGCAGTTGATATTGGACATAAGATAATTCCAAAGCCAGTAAGCTATGAAAAAAAGAATGGAAATTTCACACTTACAGAACAAAGTAAAATCTATGTTCAAGGAAAAACAGAGGAAGAAACAAATGAAATAGTGAAGGTAGCTCAGTATTTAAAAGAAAAGCTTTCAAAATCAACAGGATATCCATTAGAAATTACAAAGGGAAATAAACCTGAAAATGGAAGCATATTTTTAACAACAATTAATGGGGAAGAAGTTCAAGGGAATGAAGGGTACAAAATAAATACTACAAATGAAGCAATAGAAATAACAGCATATAAACCACAAGGTCTTTTTAGAGGGATTCAAACCTTAAAGCAATTATTTCCTACAGAAATTGAGAAGAATACTTTAGTTGATAATAAGAAATGGGAAATTGAGTGTAGTGTAATTGAAGATAAGCCACAATATGAATATAGAGGGTTTATGATTGACGTTGCAAGAAATTTTGTTCAAGTGAATGATTTAAAACGTCAAATAGATAATGCAGCTCAATATAAAATTAATAAAATACATCTTCATCTAAGTGATGACCAAGGATGGCGTTTAGAAATAAAGTCATGGCCGGATTTAGCTAAAATTGGTGGAAGTACAAGTGTTGGAGGGGCAACTAGTGGATATTATACTCAAGAGGAGTATAAGGAAATAGTAAAATATGCACAGGATAGATATGTGGAAATAATTCCAGAGTTTGATATGCCAGGTCACTCAAATGCAATGCTTGCCTCATATGATTTTTTAAACCCAGATGGAAGTAAGAAACCTCTTTATACTGGAATTGAAGTTGGTTTTAGTACATTAATGTGCAAGGATGAGAAAACTTTTCAAATGATTGAGGACATAATAAGAGAGGTTTCAGAAATTACTCCAGGTAAATACATTCATATTGGGGGAGATGAGGCTAATAGCACTTCAAAGGAGGATTATGATTACTTCATAGGAAGAGTTTGCAAAATGATTGAGAAGTATGGAAAAACACCAATAGGTTGGGATCCAATAGAATCTTCAAAAGAGGCTCCAAATAGTACAATAACACAAAATTGGAAAAGCTCTAGCACAATAGCAACCAAAAAGCAAATGAAGATGATTATGTCTAAGGCTGAAAAGGCATATTTAGATATGAAGTATTCCTCAACTACTCCATTAGGACTAACATGGGCAGGCTTTAGCTCCATTGAGGATGCATATACTTGGGATGCTACTGATTATGGACCAGAGAATTTGATTTTAGGGATTGAAGCCCCATTATTTACTGAAACAATTAGCTCTCCTGAAAGTATGGATTATATGGTTTATCCAAGATTACTAGGACATGCAGAGGTTGGATGGACAGCTAAGGATGATAGAGAATGGGATGAGTATAGGGTTAGATTGAAGGCTCATGGTGAAAGGCTTGAAAATATGGGTATATCATATTTCAAAGATGAAAACATTTTTGGAGAATGAAGCTTACGTAAATTAGGGAGCATACTAGGTAAAAAATATTTGTTGCTTATTCCGTCGACTAGGAGCTTGCCGGCTGGAGAAAGCAAGAAAAACTTTTATCCCAGTGTGCTCTCAATAATAAGAAATATTCATTTCATCATAAAAAATAAAGCTTTGGGTTAAAT
>JBOFQV010000108.1:0-6661 GCA_051650705.1 Clostridium sp. | reverse complement strand
ATATGTCCTCAGTTTTTCCATACTCAATTATTTCTCCATTTAAGAAGAAAGCTGTTTTATCTGCAATTCTTCCTGCTTGTTGCATATTATGCGTAACTATAATAACTGTGTAATCTTTTTTAAGCTCATCCATAAGTTCTTCTACCTTACCTGTAGATATTGGGTCTAAAGCTGAGGTAGGTTCATCCATTAAAATTACTTCTGGAGATACAGCTAGTGTTCTTGCAATACAAAGTCTTTGTTGTTGCCCTCCTGATAATCCAAGAGCACTTTTTTTCAATCTATCCTTTGTCTCATCCCAAAGAGCTGCTCCTCTTAAACTTTTTTCAACTATCTCATCTAAAGTTTTCTTATCAGTAATTCCATGAATCTTTGGTCCATATGCAATATTATCATATATAGACATTGGAAATGGATTTGGTTTTTGGAATACCATCCCAATTCTTTTTCTTAATGCTATTTCATCATAGTCATCATAAATATTCTTTCCTTCAAAAAGTACAGATCCTTCTATTTTAACACTTGGGATTAAGTCGTTCATTCTATTTAATGTTCTTAAAAAAGTTGATTTACCACATCCTGAAGGACCAATTAATGCTGTAACTTCCTTTTGATTCAACTCTATGTTAATGTTTTTTAACGCTTTATTTGTTCCATAATATAAATTTAAGTCTTTTGCTATTATAATGCTCATTTTATTTCCTCCTAGTTTCCACCATATGACTTCATCATTTTATTTCCAATTAATCTAGCAATTATATTAAATATTAATACTGAAATTATTAAAACCGCTGCTGTTCCATTTGCAATTGCTGCTGCATCTGGTACAACTCCTTCAGAATTTAATTTCCAAATATGAACTGCTAATGTTTCTGCTGGTCTAAATAATGAAAATGCTGATTGATTTCCTGTTAAACTTACTGTATTGAAGTTTAACGCTCCTGAACTTAATCCTGCTGTATAAAGGAAGGCTGCTGCCTCACCAAATATTCTTCCTGAAGCTAATATTACTCCAGTTATTATTTCTCCAATTGCTGTTGGAACTATTACTTTTGCAATTGTTTGCCACTTACTTGCTCCAAGGGCAATTGATGCTTCTTTAACCTTTAAACTAGCTGCTCTAATTGCATTTTCTGATATTCTTGTCATCGATGGTATATTTAAAATACTTACTGATAAGGCACCTGCAATAATTGAATATCCCCACCCTGTCATATTTACAAAAACTAACAATCCAAACATACCAATTACTATTGATGGTAATGAACTCATAGTTTCAAGTGATAATCTAATAAATCTTACAAGGCTTCCCTCTTTAGCATATTCAGCTAAATAAATTCCAGCTCCCACTCCAATTGGCACTGTTATTATTAATGAAATAACAAGCATATATAGTGAGTTAAATAATTGAGGACCTATTCCTCCACCTGCTGAAGTCATTTTAGGAGTTCCAAATAAGAAATTTGGGGTTATCATTCCAATTCCTTTACTTATTACATATATTATGAAGGCTGCTAAAATCCCTACTACTAAAAAACTTATTCCATATAATACTGCTGTTGCAATTTTATCAGCTGTCTTTGCCTTCATCTTCATGCCTTTTCACCTCTTTTTTCTATCTTTCTAATTAGTACAATAAATAGGAAGGAAATAATTAATAATATTAATGCCAATGACCATAGTGCATTATTCCAAGCTGTTCCTCCTACTGTATTTGCCATATCCATTGTTAAAATACTAGTAAGTGTAGCCATTGGTGATGTAATACCATCTGGAATATTAACAGAGTTTCCAATTACCATTTGTACTGCAAGAGCTTCTCCAAAAGCTCTTGCAATACCAAGTACAACTCCTGTTAAAATACCATTTTTAGCACCTGGTACTATTACATTTTTAATGGTTTGCCATCTTGTTGCTCCCAGTCCATAAGATGCCTCTATGTGCTCTTTTGGTATATTTTTAATTGCGTCTATTGATATTGTTGCTATTGTCGGAAGTATCATTAATGATAATACTAAAATCCCTGCTAGTAGTGAATATCCAATACCTCCAAAGGATTCTTTAATTAGTGGAACTAAAACAGTTACCCCAACCCATCCGTATACTACTGATGGAATTCCTACTAGAATTTCTAAGGCTGGTTTTACTACCTTTTGTCCAATTCCTTTTGAAATCACATTTATAAATACTGCTAAAGCTATTGCTACTGGAGCACTTAAAATTACAGCTCCTATTGATACTGAGGTTGACCCAATTATGAAGGCTAAAGCTCCAAAGGAAGGCACCTCCTCAAAAGGCTTCCAATCATTCGTAAACAGGAAGTCAAATATACTATAGCCGTTATCTGTGAACAATCCAATTCCTTTTGAAAATATGAATATTATTATTGCTAATGTTATTCCTATTATAAGCATTCCACATGCTGTGGCAAAGCCCATTCCTAAATATTCATTTTTTAGCCTTTCTTTAAAACTTCTTTTAACCATTATTTCATCATTCCATTTCTACTATTTTACTTTCATTTCTGATCCTGATATAAATCCTAATGAATCTAAGCTTGCTTTATTATCTGCACTCATTACAAAATCAATATATTGTTTTGCTTCTGGAGTTGGCTCACCTTTTGTATACATGTGTCCCCATGACCAGAATGGATATTTACCTGTTGTAATATTTTCTTTTGAAGCTGCTACACCATCTACACTTAAAGGTGCTAAGTTTTGTTTAGCTTCATCTGTTGATAAATATGATAATGCAAGGTAGCTAATTGCTCCATCATTTTGCTTCATAGCATTTAATACTGCACCATTTGAATCTTGAGTTGCACCAATTGAATCATTTTCTAATGACTTATTTCCATCTAATAATGTTTTTGTAAATGTTCCTCTTGTTCCTGAAGATGCTGGTCTGTGAATTACAAATATTTGTTTATCTGGTCCACCAACTTGCTTCCAGTTTGTATATTTACCTGAGAATATTCCTTGAATTTGTTCTTTTGTTAAGTTGTTAACTCCTAATGATTTATTAACTACTACTCCAAATCCTTGTGCTACAACTTTGTGATCTACTAATTCCTTAGCTTGTTCTGCGCTAAGCTTGTCCTCTGCAAAGATATCTGAATTCCCGATATTAACACTACCTTCTAAAACTTGTGTTAATCCTGTTCCTGATCCCCCTGCTTGTGCATTTACTGTTATGTTAGGATATTTTTCTTTAAACTTTTCTGATGTTTGTTCCATAAGTGGTAACAATGCTGATGACCCACTCATTGTTAATGTTTTGCTTTCTGCTTGTGTGTTTTCCCCTCCACACCCAGCAAGTAACCCTACTGATAATGTTAATACTAATCCAGTTAATACTGTTTTTAATCCTCTTCTTTTCATACAATCTCCTCCAAGCATTTTATTTGTTTTGCTTACAAGATAAATATACTTTGTGAAAGTTAACCAATTATTAGAGAAATGTTAAAAACATATTGTCTATTGTTAAATAGATTTAACAAAAGCAGCAAGGAATTTCCCCTTGCTGCTTTAATATTATATATGTTTAATTTTCACTATAAATTTAGTTCCTTCTCCTAAAATACTATCAACCTTTATAGTTCCATTAAAGGTTTTTACTATATGCTTCACAATAGCAAGACCAAGCCCAGTTCCTCCACTTTTCCTTGCCTTATCAACTCTATAAAATCTTTCAAATATTCTTGGAAGATCCTCCTTAGGAATTCCTATTCCATTATCTTCAACCTTAACAAAAAAGCTTCCATTCTTATTATAAGTTTTAACTTTTACATAAGCTCCTTCATTAGAATATTTAATACTATTTTCAACCAAATTAATAATTAACTGTAAGAATTTATCCTTACTTCCAATTATAAAGCTATTGTTTTCTTGAATTAATTCTAATTCAATATTTTTATTGTTAGCTTGTACTTGTAAAACCGAAATCGCATCTTCTACAATTTCATTTGGATTAAATTCCTCCACCTTATTGTTTATATTACTCTCTATATTTGATAAAACTAAAATATCATTAATAAGTCTTGTTAATCTTTCCGACTCCTTATCAATAATATCTAAGAATTTAATTCTTATTGCATCATCTTCAACATATCTTAAGGTTTCTGCAAATCCTTTTATTGATGTTAAAGGAGTTTTAAGTTCATGTGATACATTAGCAACAAATTGACTTCTAATTGCCTCAAGTCTTTTCATTTCAGTTATATCTTGAATAGCAATAACCTTACCTATCATCATATATCCATTTATAATAGATGCCTTTTTAATTTTTAATATTTTTTCTGTTGGGTGAAAAATTTTAATTTCTTTTTCACTTCCATCTCCATCTTCCAAAATAGAATTTATATCATAATCACCAATTTGCTCTGTTAAATCTGCTCCTATAACATCTTTTCTAATACCAAATATTTCTTTTGAATATGGATTTATTGCAATTATCTTATTATCTTTATCAACAGCAATTACTCCACTTTGCATACTATTTACAATAGCTTCTAATCTACTTTGTTTATCTTTAACTTCTTTAATATTATGCTCAAGCTTATCTGCCATTTCATTAAAAGTTTTACCAAGGGCCCCAAGTTCATCACCTGATGTAATATTAACCCTCATCTCAAGGTCTCCCTTAGCTATTTTTGAAGTTACATTTTGAAGTTCATTAACAGGTTCTATTATTGTATTAATAAGTCTTCCTGAGAATAGTATTGATAACAAAACAATTATTGACGTTATTAAAAAAGTATACTTCATATTGTCAAAATTTATATACTCTACATTAGCCAAGGGAACTGAACTACGAATAATGGTACCATCTTTTAATTTTTTTGACATGTATACCATTTTTTCATTTGTAGTTGAGCTGAATCTTACAGCCTCCCCCTCACCATTTTCAATTGCCTGTTTGATTTCTGGCCTATCTAAATGATTATCTCCTTTTGATGGTGCTGAATCATACTTTACTACTCCATTATTATCTATTATTGTAAATCTCACACTACCAGCATTAATTGTAATATTATCTAAGACTCTAATATCAACATTTCCGTTACTAATTATATCATTATAATGTCCTAATGTTTCTTTTGTATTTTCTAATTCCCTTACATTATTTAAAACACTGAAAGAAGTACCAAATATAAATAATGCAAATATTACTGTTACAACTATAGATATTAATATCTTTTTTCTCATACTATTCAACAGGATTAAATCTATATCCTACTCCTCTTATAGTTTCTATAAACTTAGGATTCTTGTCATCATCCTCTATTTTCTTTCTCAAGTATCTTATATGAACATCTACTGTTCTTGTTTCTCCAATATATTCATATCCCCATACCTTATCTAGTATAGTGTCTCTTTGAAGAATTTTCCCTTTGTTCTTAATTAATATTTCTAACAATTCAAATTCCTTTAGAGTCATATCAAGCTTTTGGCCATCTTTTATAACCTCATGTCTTTCAAAATCAACCTTTAAATTATCAAACTCAAAAATATGATTCCCACTTTCTTCTGAAGCATATCTTCTTCTTAGCATTGCTTTAACTCTTGCTAATAGTTCTCTTATTGAAAATGGCTTTGTTATATAATCATCCGCCCCTAATTCTAACCCTAGTATTTTATCTACCTCTTCACTTTTTGCTGTAAGCATAATAATAAAGCAATTCTTTGTTTCATTATTTCTTCTTATTTCCTTACAAACATCTAAACCATCCATTCCTGGTAACATTACGTCTAATAATAATAAATTTGGTTTTTCTTCCTTTGCAATTTTAAGAGCATCCAATCCATTATTTGCTGTAAATACTTTATACCCAGCATTTTCAACATTAAATTTTAGCAATTCTAAAATATGCTCCTCATCATCAACTATTAATACTTTTTCATCTGCCATTTCCTATTCCCCCTACTTTAATATTACAAAGCTAAATAATCTTCCATAAGTACCAACACTCTTTCTGTAAGAATGTAATTTTATATCACTAGAGCAATATGTACATAATGGTAATGAATAAATATTTTCTTCTTTTACATCTTGCTCTTTTAAATCCTTTAATATAACTTCTTCTAAATTTAAGTTTCTCCCTTTAAATAATACATCTTCTGGGATTTGTGTTTCCTTTAAGAAAAGCTCCTTAAGTTCCTCTGAAACTTCATATGAACATACTCTATTGTGATATCCAATGTATGCAATTGTTTCTGAACTCTCACAATTATATTCTTCTTCCATTTTTTTAAGAGCTTCCTTAACTATTCCTTTAATTGTGCCCTTCCATCCACTGTGTATTGCTGAAATTACTTTTCTCTTTTCATTAATTAATATTATCGGTACACAATCAGCTGTAAAAGCACCAATTGCAATATTTTTTACATTTGTTATTATTCCATCACATTCAATGTTGCTTATATCATCTCCTGTATAGCATATTACATCCTTAGAGTGTACTTGACTTATATAAACTACTTCATCTACTTTAAAATCACCCTTTATTGATTCTAATGCTTTTAACCCTTCTTCAGTATGTTTATCAAAACTTCTATTATTTTCTGCAGTTGTAAATACTACTTTATAGTTTGGATAATCTATAATCAAAAAGTCTTTTTCTCTTTTTAGGCTACTTAAATCTATTTTTTTCATATTA
>JBOFQV010000107.1:0-1503 GCA_051650705.1 Clostridium sp. | reverse complement strand
TATGTGGAAGAGATAATTTGCTCATATACATTGCACTTAAAAGATTTGTATCAATAAGTCCTTTAATATCCTCTACCTCTGTATCCATAAATAGTCCAACCTGTGCTTTACCAGCATTATTAACCAAAACATCAATCTTTCCAAAGGATTTTATACACTCATTTACTAAGGCTTCTGCACCCTCAATCGTTGAAATATCTCCAGAAACAACTATTCCAAATGAGCCCATTTCTTTTAAAAGCTTTAATGTTTCCTCTGCACCCTCTTTATTCTTTTCATATCCAATAACAACACTTGCTCCATTTCTTCCAAGTTCTAAGGCAATTGCTCTTCCAATTCCCCTTGAAGCTCCAGTAACTATGGCTACTTTTCCCATTAGTTTATTCATATATATTTCTCCAATCATTTACATTTACTTAATTTTAATTTTTTTCTTTTATGTCATAATTATTTTATAATAATTCAAAGGTTGTGATTATATTGAGTAAATTTTTAGATGATAACACCTATGCAACTACTCCTGGTTGTATCTCCCTTTCACAAAAGAAATTTTATGAATTCTATCCTGAATTTAAAAGAAACCCACTCTTAAATTTTCTTAGAAGTAACAAGAACAAAAAAATGTACATTGAATACTTAAAGGAACACTTAAATTATGGTGATTCTCAACCTGCAGTTGTAATAGCTATTGATCCTTTAATAGTTGCAGCCTATTCAGACGAATTTGACTCTGTAGTATTGCTTTCATTCTCTAAGTCTTTCTCTGATGCTTATAATCTACAAATAGGATCAAAACTATTATCAGTTAATTTATATAATAGGAATACCACAGAAAAAGATATAACTCATGGACCCAAAACTTATAACAGGTATAAAAATTTCCATCCAGTTATAGCTGAATTCATTTCAGATGAAATGGATTATATAGAAATTAAGAAGAAACAAGTTTTATCTCACATGTGGGATTATGTTTATTCCCTTGGAGTATCAGCTATTAATAAAGAAAATACCTACTTTAGAAATGGTGATCCTCTTAGATCTAGTTCCATAGCTGAGTAATAGTTTTAAGAGATATAGTTTTACCCAATTGTATCTCTTAAAACTCTCTTTACATTCTTATAAAATATTTTTTCTATATCATTAATTGTATATCCTTCTTTTTCTAATGCAATTACCAGTTTACCCATCTCTGATGCATCCTCAATTTCAACCTTATTTTCAATTCCATCAAAATCACTACCTAGAGCTAAAACATCAATTCCCCCAACATTTCTTATATGATTAATGTGGGCTACCATTTCCTCAATTGTTGAAACTTTAGAATTTCCTAAAAAGCTTGAACAGAAGTTAATTCCCATAACCCCACCTTTATTTGATAAGGCTTTTATCATTTCATCTGTCATATTTCTTGGAACAAAGGTTACTTCTCTTGCATTTGAATGTGTTGCAATAAATGGCTTTTTACAAACCTCTAAAAGAGTTTTAAATCCACCATCAGAAAGA
>JBOFQV010000106.1:0-20478 GCA_051650705.1 Clostridium sp. | reverse complement strand
TTTGAACGTACAGCAGCTTCACACATATACTCCTCAATTAGAGAATGATTTTTTAAAATTTGACTATCACAGTTGTAGTATTCCACTAAAATATGGCGTCCTAATTGTTCAAGTTTCATAATTTAACCCCCTTAAATTTGGATAGTATTACTAAGTATTTTTATTAATATTACTAATAAAAGTTTAGTATAAATAAACCTAATGTTTTCTTATATTAAACTCAACAATGTATAGTATACAAAAACTAGAATATTTGTCAATTGGAGGATTGGGATGGTGGATGAGGAATTTTAAAAAATGAACTATTTTTTTAGGGGAGGTTTAGTGAAAAATAATAAAAAAGTTTATATAGAAAGAAATATTAGTATAAAAAATATTGGAATATTTAGGAATACTAAAATTAAATAAAAAATAGGAGCAATGGAAAAACAAATATTAAATTTTAATTAACAAAATATGCTTAGAATAAAATTGAAGGTAAAAGTATAAAATATAAATGACCCCAAAGGGTTACGTAGGAACTTGCTGATGATATATTTAATGTATCATTGGCTTTTTACTTTTTATCAAGGTGACAGTCACCAAAATGGACCAAAATGGAGGGTGTACAATCAGTTTAGAGTAAATTTTAGTATTATGGTGCCAGAGTAATACCTTTGAAAGCTAGTGATACCAATAAAATATTTATTAAACAAGCTAAAATGGTGCCTGTCACCTAAAATATGTGGTAAGATATTTAATATTATAATTTAAAAGGGGAGAAGGAAATGATAAAAAGTAGTACAAAAATTAAGGTTAGATATGCAGAAACAGATGCAATGGGAATAGTGCATCATGCAAATTATTATGTGTATTTTGAGGTAGCAAGGGAAGATTTAATTAAAGAATATGGAATAGCATACAATGATCTAGAAAAGCAAGGGATAATGATGCCTCTTGTGGAAACTCAATGTAGATATATTGAGGCAGCAAAATATGATGATGACTTAATAGTTGAAGCTGAAATGAGCGAGTTAACACCTATTAAAGCAAGAATATCCTATGTAGTAAAAAGAGAAAAAGATGGAGGACTTGTTGCAAGAGGAGAAACTCTTCAAACCTTTGTCGATAGCAAAAGCTTCAAGATTGTGAACTTAAAAAGAGTGAGAGAAGATCTTTGGAGTTTATTAAATAAATAAAAATTAAGCATAGAATTTGGGGGGAATTCTATGCTTAAATATTTTAAATTCACTTTACTTTTAAACCTCTTGTCTTTTAAATAAATTAAATCCACCAATAAGAAATGCTATAAGTAAAACTAATGCAAAAATCATAGCACCCAGTATTTCAGGAGAATCACCAATTAATAGCTTTCCACAATAATTCATTAAAGAACTTGGGGAAATAACATTAATTGAATGGGATATATATTGAGGTACAGTTGTTAAAACCATATGAGTTGCAATTGTTGCACCGGCTACTCCAACTTGAGATTTTATAAATGATGAGAAGAAGAAAGCAATTGATATTACAACTAGTAAATATATTGAATATAATAAAGTACCATTTAAAATATCTAGGAAATTAACACCACCATATAAAACATTAGTATAATATGCAGAAACAAAAGAAGATAATATAAAGCTACCAATAATTAATGTTGAATATGCAATGAATTTTGAGAAGAAGTAACTTTTACGAGTAATTGGTTTAACTAAAACCATTGAAGTAACACCTTGATGTCTTTCGCCAGCTATTGAACCCATAATAATTAAAGCAATAATTAGAATGCCAAGTTGACTAAAGGATGAGAACAATCCAAGTAGAATATCATTTGTTTGAGGCTCTGGAATTTCAATTACTGTACCTGCTGGTAAGTTTGTACTAGTTTTAGTTAGTTGAGGCAACATTTTAAATAAAATTGGATTCATAATGTTAATTAAAATAAATGCAACAGGAACCCATATTATTTTATAGCTTTTAACAATTTCTTTAAATTCTTTTTCAAGCATAGTCATTAGATTCATGCGCTCTTCACCACCTTTAAGAATATTTCTTCTAAATTACTGCTACCTAAATTGTAGCTCTTAACACTTGCATTACATTCAACTAATATTTTTAAAAGATTAGTTGTTGCTAATTTATAATTGTTTGTATAAATTTTATAGTCATTTCCAATTAAGTCAACCTTAGTTATATAAGCTTCCTTATTTAATCTATCAGTAAAGGTTAAATTTGGATTATTTAAAGTAATTTCAATAATTGGTTCTGTATAGTTATGACGTATCTCTTCTAAAGTGCCATTTAAAATAACAACTCCATGATTAATAATAACAAGTTCATCAGCAACTCTTTCAATATCCTCTAAGATATGAGTAGACATGAAGATAGTCATTTCATTTTTTAAGCTTTCAATAATACTTAAAACATCATATCTTCCTTGAGGGTCAAGGGCAGATACTGGTTCATCTAAAATAAGTAGCTTAGGATTATTAATAAGAGCTTGAGCAATACCAAGTCTTTGCTTCATTCCGCCACTAAAGCCCCCGATTTCTCTATCCTTAGCATCATAAATTCCACAAAGCTTTAATAACTTTATTGCTCTTTCTGTTGCTTCATTTTTAGGTATATTAAATGACTTAGAAACCCAAAGCATCCACTCCATTGCTGTCATATAATTATAAAATACAGGAGCTTGAGGACAATAACCTATTTCCATTTGGATTTTATCCATATCCTTATTAACATCAAAACCATTAATTTTAACTTCTCCAGAAGTTGCCTTTGCAAGTCCAGTTAAAATTCTAATAGTTGTAGTTTTACCAGCTCCGTTTGGACCTAAGAAACCAATACATCCCTTGTTTTTAACTGTGAAGCTTATATCTTTTAGTGATTCAAAATTTTTGTATTTCTTGTTAAGATTTTTACAACTAATAATGTCCATAGAGCTTCCCTCCTAGTTTGATTTTTTTGCAGAAACTAAATAAATAACTGGCCCTACTATTTGAAGAAGTATAAGTAATGCCCAAGGCCATTTTTTTTCAAGTTTAAGAGTCTTAACATCTCTTCTAATAAGATCGAAATAAGATACCCCCATAAGTCCTAGATTTAAAATAATAAGTGGTAATAACAATGCTATATTATCTTTTAAAACTTCCATGATTAATTCCTCCATTTAATTTGTTTTTGTATTCTTTCTATGTTTTTATTATAGAAAGGGGTATTGTCTTTTTTATTACGCATTTCTTACTAATTTCTTAAGTTGAAATTTGCATATTAATAAATGGTGTGTGATAATAAATAATACAAAGTTTGAAAAGAGGAAATCTATGATATATGAAGAAAAACAATCATTCTATCTTTTAAATTATCCCCCACATGAAAAAGGGCTTTGTAATTTAGAAATGGAATGTATATTTGGAGAAAAAAATGAAGGAAAGTACATATTATCTTCAATAGATGTGGAGGCTTCAAGAAGTCCATTTATTAAAGAGAAGATATCATCCATATATATTGGAGATGAGCTTTTGGACATAGTAAATAAAATTGAAGAGGATAAGCTAAGCTATGATGACTTTAAAGTAGTTTATTTAAAGTTTGATGGGGGAGAGGTAAATTATAAGGAAAGATTAAATTCTCTTAGTGAAATTGGAAGAGTAATTAATGGATATCCAGATTTACATAATCCAAAAGTTATATTAGGAATTACAAAGGCTAATGGGAAATGGATTTTTGGGGAGTTTTCTAAAAATGATTTTTCATGGCATAAGCATGATAATAAGCCATTTTCATATTCAAATGCCTTAACAATTAGAATGGCAAAGGCTATTGTTAATATTGGAGTTGGTCAAAATATTAATAGTAAAGTTATTGACCCTTGTTGTGGTATTGGTACTGTAGTTATGGAAGGGCTTCACATGGGAATTGATATTAAAGGGTGTGAACTTTGCCAGGATATTGCTGAAAATGCTAAGATGAATTTGAAGCATTTTGGATATAAGGACGTTATTTTAAATAAGGATATGCACACAATAGAAGAACATTACGATGTTTGCATTATAGATTTACCATATGGGTTATTTACTTATTCAAGCTTAGAGGAGCAAATTGAGCTAATTAATACTTCAAGAAGAATTGGAGATAGAGCTGTAATTGTTACCTTTGAGAATATGGATAAATATATTTTAGAAGCAGGATTTAAGATAATTGGTCAATGTTCTGTTAGAAAAAATAATTTTAATAGAGTAATTACACTGTGTATTTAGGAGGAGAATATGAGAAATATTGAAAACAGTATTGGAAAAATCTTTAGACATTTTAAAGGGGACTTATATTTAATTGAGGGAGTTTGCACTCACTCAGAGACCGGGGAAAAGATGGTTCTTTATAGAGCTTTATATGGAGATTGTGGTCTTTATGTTAGACCATTTGAAATGTTTTTAGAAGAGGTTCCTGAAAATAAGGAAAATCCAACAGGTCAAAAGTATAGATTTGAAGAATATGAAGTTAAAAGTGTAAAGTAATAAACAAGGATAGATGATTCATAGTATAATCATCTATCCTATATTTTAATTAGGGGTTTTTAAGAATTTAATTATATTTTTTCTATACAATATATTACACATTATGCTTGAGATAAGTAGGGGGGCAAAAAGTGTTATTATCATTAAAATAGTGGTACCTAATGTAAATGCTCCAACTTTTGCAAATCCAAAAAGTGTAATTAATATTATACCTATAGGTAGAGATAGTCCTAAAATAAAAAATAATAGAATCTCCTTTGAAATAATATTTTTAATTTCATCTTTAGTATAGCTTAAATTGATTAGGATTTTATAGCTTGCCATTTTATCTTCAAATTCACAAAGTAATTTGTAAATGAGGGAGAAAGAAACTATTACAAAAATTGAAAGTAATATAAACAAGTCTATTTCAGGTATACCCTGAACATTTTTAAATTCCATCATATCATATGAAAAATACCAATAGCTTAGGGATAGAGATAGAAAATATATTATAGATTTTGATAGAGAATCTACAAAGTTACTAATATAAATTAGTGATAAATTATTGTACATTCCTTTAGATTTTTTTATAATGCCCATTAAGGCGGGCATTCCATATTTAATAATTCCTATTGTGGCAAAAACACTAATAATTGTAAAAGCGGCATATGAGAGTTCTATTTCCTTAAATTCCCTAGCAAAAATAATATATATAAATGGAACAAAATAGAATAAGAAAAACAAAAGCCCTGGAATTTTAATTATTCTTCTGTCTTCCTTTTTTACTGTATGAGTTTCTTTAAATAAATCAATAACTTCTCTTCTATAAATATAACCAAAATTATATACAATAAAATAAGCACATTGAACTAAAATTATCATGAATGTTATATAAATTGAACTCATATTAAACTCAAAAATATTAGCTGAAACACCTAAAAGAGAATAAACTCCAATATTAAATAGTGGGAGTAATATAAATCCTAATATTATTCCTATAAAAGAAGAAAAAATAAAGATGGAAGCATTTTGGAATAAAAGAAATCTAAATAAATCATTTAAAGAAGCTCCATTTACAAATGCATAAGCAAGTTCTTTTGTTCTTCTTCTTGTGAAGTAGTAATTACACATTGATGCAAAGAAAATTTCTACAATTATTAAAATTAATAATCTTTCCATTTGTAATAGACTAGCATCATATATATAAGTAAATCCATTGCTCAACATACCAACAACAGATACACTTTCTTTTGTGTTCATTATAGAAGAATTCAATGTTATATTAACAGCATTAAAAACAAAAATGGTTAATATTGAAATTGATATAACGTAGTAAATTGAATATTTTTTATCTGCAAGTAAGGTTTGTTTGGCATACTCATAGATTCCCAAAATATTACCTCCTAATAATAATATACTTATAGTATAAACTATAAAAATCACAACTATATTACAAGTCTTATAGAAAAAGTAACAATATAGATATATTTAAAAATAGTAAAAAAATAGAGCTACATTAAAGTAGCTCGAAAAAATTTACAATTTAATATACCCTTTGTTAATAGAGTCATTTAATATGGAGGTGAAAACACTCCATAAAGCAGGAGAAGTTTTTTCAATCATACCCATTCTTTTCATAACTTGTTCCTTAGTAACTCCATGTTCAACCCATGAATTTCCACCAGAATAGTAGTTTAATATAAATGGATGAAGTCTATCTATACATGCAGCAAAGGAAGCAGAAGGGGTCTTTTCCTCCTCAAACTCATTCCATAAATCAAAAATTTCCTGTGCTTGATCTTCAGGAAGAATATTGAAAATTCTATTTGCAGCAGCTAACTCTCTTTCATTTTTAGATTCATATCCCTTTGCATCATAGGCATATGTATCTCCTGCATCAATTTCCACAAGGTCATGAATTATTACCATTTTCATTACTTTTAAAATATCTACATTTTCAGGAGCATGTTCAAGTAAAATTGGAGCCATTAAGGAAATGTGCCATGAATGCTCTGCATCATTTTCTCTTCTTTGCCCATCTACAAGAAGGCTTCTTCTCATTACATTTTTAAGTTTGTCCACTTCTACAATAAAATCAATTTGTTTTCTTAATCTATCATTCATTTTAATTCACCTCTATTTTATTTAAAACTTCTTCGCATAGTTTGTGGGTTTTCATAAAGTCGTTAGCTAAATCCTCAATAAAGACTTTGTTTTTTGATAGTGAAAGGAACTTTTCAATAATTGAAGAGAAGCCTCTTTTAGTTAGAGTATTTTCCCAATCTCCAAACTCCTTTAAGGTGGTTGTGTTATTTTCATATAATATTGATGAAGTTAGCCCTTTAACAACGCATTTCTTTCCAGAAGCCATATATTCAATATTCTCTTCTGTAATACCATTATCTCTATTCATAATACCAATTCCAGTAGTGAAATTGTTTGAAAGCTTTACTACAACATTTTTAAGACCAGCTTCATCTTTAAGGTAATCAACAGTTAGAGAAGAATATTCTCCACCTATTAGAAATCTTAAGGTGTCAAGTACATGGATATAGTCATCATATACAAAGACTCTTGGCTCTCCAGGAAGATTAAGTCTATTTTTCTCAATTAAAACTAAATGAGCTTTTCCTAAATCCTTTAATGAGCTTACCATTGGTGCAAATCTACGATTAAATCCAACCATAAGCAGTGTGTTATTTTTCTTTGCTAATGAAGTAAGCTCTGTTGCCTCCTCAAGAGTGTATGAAATAGGCTTATCCACATATACAGGTATTTTTGAGGATAGAAGTTTTTTGCATATTTCAAAGTGAGATGCAGTAGAACTATGAACAAATGCACAGTCTATATTTTTGGTTAATAATTTATCAATAGATGTGGTTGATTCTGTTATTCTATATTTAGACTTTATTTCATCTAAGGTAGAAGCATTTCTACTACATAAAATTATTTCTACATTTTCTTTTGAGGTTATAATAGGAAGGTATGCCTTTTTGCATATATCACCTATACCAATAATTCCAACTCTCATATACTCCTCCTAGGTTATATTAATAATTTAATTATACTTCATATAAGTAAATTTATCCAAATATTATATAGGAATTAGTGAAATAAAGGGGTATAATATTAATGACGATAAAAATAATTTATTGTGTGGCGGTAACATATGTTACAAGTGGAAATTGGGATTAGCCTTTATATATCAATGGGTAGAATTGATTTTGAACTTTTTGAAAAAATCTCTATTTTTTTATTCAAAAACTTTCACACTTGTATTATAATAAATTATATTTTAAAGTACAAAGGAGCATAAAATGAGAGCAGTATATAGAAACCCAAGAGAATTAGCTACAGTATTAAAGGATTTAGTTGATACTTATCATGAAGATTTATTAAGCTATGAAAAGCTTGAGGAGAAGGTAATTAAAATTGTAGAAGCTAATGGTGTTTATAAGGATGGAAATATGTCCTTAAAAGTTGCTAATATAATTGGTAAGGAAAGAGAAGAAGAAATCAATAAAATAGTAAATAAGTAAAGAGTAAATGCTATGGTATGACTGTACCATAGCATTTTTAAGTTGATAGGGTGAAAAATTCTACAAATTTAAAGAAAAAAATAAACTAACATAAAAATATGATAAAATTTTTCGAAAATTTATTAAATACTACTTGAATATATTTTTAAAAATGGTATACTGAAAAAGTACCAAAAAGGTATAAGTAATTAGAGTTGAACAGGTAAATATTTTCTCCTTTTACAGAGAGGTATTCATTTTGTTATAACTTAAATTCAAGGAGGAAATAGAAATGACAGATAAGACATTAACATGCAGAGATTGCGGAGCTGAATTCGTATTTACAGTAGGTGAGCAAGAATTCTACAAAGAAAAAGGATTCGAAAACGAACCAACTAGATGTGCAGCTTGCAGAAGAGCTAAAAAAGAAGCTAACAACAGAAACAGAAGATAGTTTTTGTTATAAATAAGTCATAGGAGAAATCCTATGGCTTTTTTGTTTACCCTTCAATTATCTTTACATAAAAGGTTCTACTTCTAGGGCCATCAAACTCTCCAAAATAAATATTTTGCCAAGTACCTAAGATTAAATTACCCTCATTTAAAATTAAACTTTGTGAAGCAGAAATGGTTGACGACTTTAGGTGAGCATGAGAATTTCCCTCAAAATGCTTGTAATTCCTATCAGAAGTAGGGAAAGCTTTTTCAAATCCATAAATCAAATCTAAAACCACATCTGGGTCAGCATTTTCATTAATAGTAATTCCAGCAGTAGTGTGAGGACAATAAACAACAACTACACCATTAACAATATTAGAAAGCTTAATATCTTCTTTTATTAGTGGAGTAATATCAATAAAAGTTTGCCGACTTTTAATAGAAAGGGAATGTTTAAAAATATTAGCCATAAAAAAATCCTCCTTGTTATTACCTTGTGGAAATAATAACATAAAATGTATTTAATTTCAATGAAATATAAGAAAATACGAAATATTAAACGAAATACACAAAATATAATTCGTTATTAAACGAATGTTAAAAAGAATTTTACACAAGAATATTGACAGGTAATATAATGTTTGATAACCTATAATTGACAAATGCGAATAAGTTTTACAATATAAAATATAATGTTCGTATTTGCTTTGCCTATAATGGGATTCGGAGGGAAGAGAATGAGTAATATTAGATGTGTATTTGTTGAAAAGAAAGAAGGTTTCAACGTAGAAGCAAAAAGTCTTCTAAATGATTTAAAAACAAATCTAAGAACTTGTGGATTAGAAAATTTAAGAATAATCAACAAGTATACCATAGGGGATATAAGTGAAGAATATTATAAAAAGGCAGTAAATACAATTTTTTCAGAAGCAACAGTTGATAGTGTTTATGATGAATTAGTTTTAAATCCAGGAGAAATAGCCTTTGGGGTAGAATTTTTACCAGGACAGTATGATATGAGAGCTGATTCAGCATCAGAATGTATTATGCTATTAACATCAAATAGAGTAGAAGTAAAATGGACTAAAATCGTTGTATTGCAAGGAGAATTATCAAGTCAAGAAATAGAAGCAATCAAATCTTATTATATAAACCCAGTTGATTCAAGAGAAGTAGATATCAATGAGGTATCATTAGGTGCAAAGCTTAGTGTGCCAAAGGATGTAGAAATATTAAATGGCTTCATGAATAAACAAAGGGAAGAATTAGCTGTTTTTCATAATGAATTAGGACTAGCTATGAGTCTTGAGGATTTAGAAATGATTAGAGATTATTTTAAAGAGGAAGACAGAGAGCCAACCATAACAGAAATTAAGGTGATTGATACATATTGGTCAGATCACTGTAGACACACCACATTCCAAACATCCATTAAAGAAATCACAATTGAAGAAGGAAAATATGCAGACCTTATACAAAACTCATACATGGATTACATGGACTCAAGAGATTTTGTTTATGGAGAAGATACAGATAGAGATGTTAACTTAATGGATTTAGCTGTAATTACCATGAAGGAAATGAGAAAAAGAGGAATTTTAGATGATTTAGATATATCAGAAGAAATTAATGCTTGCTCAATCAATGTGAAGGTGGAAACTCCAAATGGAGAAGAGGATTATTTATTAATGTTTAAAAATGAAACTCACAACCACCCAACAGAAATTGAACCATTTGGTGGAGCTGCAACTTGTCTTGGTGGAGCAATAAGAGATCCACTTTCAGGAAGAACTTATGTATATCAAGCTATGAGAGTTACGGGAGCAGCTGATGTTACTCAAGGTGTAGAAGATACATTAAAAGGAAAGCTTCCACAAAGAACAATTTCAACTGGAGCAGCTCATGGATATTCTTCTTATGGAAATCAAATTGGTCTTGCAACAGGAGAGGTAGCAGAGGTTTATCATCCAAATTATGTGGCTAAGAGAATGGAAGTTGGAGCAGTTATTGCAGCAGCACCTAAGGAAAATGTTAGAAGAGAAGAACCAACTGTAGGAGATGTGGTAATTCTTTTAGGTGGTAAAACTGGAAGAGATGGTGTTGGTGGAGCTACAGGGTCATCAAAAGAGCATACTGAGGATTCAATAAATGAATGTGGAGCAGAGGTTCAAAAGGGAAATGCTCCAACAGAAAGAAAAATCCAAAGATTATTTAGAAATAAAGAACTTACAACATTAATTAAGAGATGTAATGATTTTGGTGCTGGTGGGGTATCAGTAGCAATTGGAGAATTATGTAGAGGTCTTGATATAGATTTAGATATGGTTCCAAAGAAGTATGAAGGATTAGATGGAACAGAGCTTGCAGTTTCTGAATCACAGGAAAGAATGGCAGTAGTTGTTAATGAAAAGGATGTTGATAAATTCATTAAGCTTTGCTATGAGGAAAACCTTGAAGGGGTTGTGGTTGCTAAGGTAACTGATAATGAAAGACTTAGAATGTTCTGGAGAGGGAAAACAATTGTTGATATTAAGAGAAGCTTCTTAGATACAAATGGGGCAACTCAAGAAACAACAATACTTGTTAAAAGCCCATTAGCAGAATCACCTTTAAATAAGGAAGTTTCAGATGTTAAAAACACATGGATAGAAAACTTAAAGTCATTAAATATTGCATCACAAAAGGGATTAGTTGAAAGATTTGACGCTACAATTGGAAGTAACACTGTGCTTATGCCATATGGTGGAAAGTACAACTCAACAAAGGTTGAGGGAATGGTTGCTACAATTCCTTTATTAAAGGGACAAAGTAATACAGCATCAATTATGACTTATGGATTTAATCCAGAGCTTGGAGTTTGGAGTCCATTCCACATGGCATATTATTCAGTAATAGAAAGCTTAACAAAGCTTGCAGCACTTGGAGGAGACACAAAGAGAGCAAGACTTACTTTCCAAGAATACTTTGAAAGATTAGGTAAGGAAGAGGAAAGATGGGGAAAACCTTTTGCAGCATTACTTGGGGCATATAAGGCTCAAATGGATATGGGAGTTGCAGCAATTGGAGGAAAGGATTCAATGTCTGGAACATTTGGTGATATTGATGTACCACCAACTCTTATAAGCTTTGCTGTTGGAACTCAAAAGCCACAAAGAATAATATCACATGAATTCAAGAAAAATGATTCAAAGGTTGTATTATTAAAGGCTTCAAGAGAAGAAGATGAGACATTAAACACAGAGGAATTTAAGAAGAACTTAGATGTTTTATATAAATTAATTGGAGATGGAAAGGTAATTTCAGCCTTCTCATTAAAAATGGGTGGAGCATCAGAAGCTCTAACTAAAATGGCACTTGGTAATAAAATTGGGGTAGAAATAGAAAACATAACAAAAGAAGAATTGTTTGGTTTAAATTATGGAAGCTTAGTTTTAGAATTCATAGGAGAAGAAGAGGCTTTAGCAGGAGCAAACTACAAGGTAATAGAGAAAACAATAAATGAAGAGAGCATTATTTGTAAGGAGTACGACTTAAAGATTTCTCTTTCAGAAGCTCAAATAGCTTGGGAAGAAACCTTAGGAAAGGTATTTAAGGAAAAAACTAAGGCTGTTGAAGAAAATGCTAAAACAATACTTTATAACTCAGATAAGAAGATTTCTCCAGCTATAAAAATTGCAAAGCCAAGAGTTATTATTCCAGTATTCCCAGGAAACAACTGTGAATATGATTGTGAAAGAGCATTTGTTGATGCAGGAGCAGAAGCTAAGATATTTGTTTTAAATAACATAAACAATGAAAGCTTAGCTGAGTCAATTAAGAATTTAGGAAAAGAAATTAGAAATTCTCAAATGATTATGCTTCCAGGAGGATTCTCAGCTGGTGATGAACCAGATGGGTCTGCAAAATTCATTGCAACAGTATTTAGAAATGAAATTATAAAAGAAGAGGTTATGGAGCTTTTAAATAACAGAGATGGATTAATGCTTGGTATTTGTAACGGCTTCCAAGCTCTTATAAAACTTGGATTAGTTCCGTATGGGGATATTAGAGAAATTGAAGAGGACATGGCAACATTAACTTATAACAATATAAATAGACATATGAGTTCAATGGTTAGAACAAAAGTAGTTTCAAATAAATCACCATGGCTTCAAGGAGTTAACTTAGGAGAGGTTCACACAGTTGCAATTTCTCATGGTGAGGGAAGATTTGTGGCACCAGAGTCACTTATAAACAAGTTAATTGAAAATGGACAAGTTGCTACTCAATATGTTGACTTAAATGGAGATGCTTCATTAAATATGCCTTTTAATCCAAATGGTTCAATGTATGGAATAGAAGGTATTACAAGTGAAGATGGAAGAATTTTAGGTAAGATGGCTCACTCAGAAAGAATAGGAAAGAATCTTTATAAAAATGTTTATGGAGAGTTTGACCAAAAGATATTTGAATCAGGGGTAAATTATTTTAAATAAATATAAGAATTAGAGTATAAACAGATAGAAATGAAATAAAAGAGCGTTATTGAAAAATAGGAATGAGGTTGAATTATAATATGGAAAAATTAGAAATGTTATATGAAGGAAAAGCAAAGCAAATATATAGAACTGATAAAGAAGATGAAATTATAGTTTATTACAAGGATGATGCAACAGCTTTTAACGGAGAAAAGAAGGCTTCAATAGGAAATAAAGGTATTTTAAATAATGCAATTACCACTATGATTTTTGAAATGCTTAATAGAGAAGGGGTTAAAACTCACTTTATTGAAAAGTTAAATGATAGAGAGCAGCTTTGTAAAAAGGTTGAAATAGTTCCACTAGAAGTAATAGTAAGAAATGTAGCAGCTGGAAGTATGGCAAAGAGACTTGGATTAGAAGAAGGTCAAAAGCTAAATACTACAGTATTTGAATTATCATACAAGGATGATTCACTAGGAGATCCATTAATAAATGATTACCATGCAGTAGCAATTGGAGCAACAACTTTTGAAGAGCTTAAAGATATTTATGCAATTACAGAAAAGATAAATAACTTATTAAAAGAATTCTTCTTAAAATTAAACATTAACTTAATTGATTTTAAGATTGAATTTGGAAGATGTAATGGAGAAGTTATTTTAGCAGATGAAATATCACCAGATACATGCAGATTCTGGGATGCAACAACTGGAGAAAAGTTAGATCAGGATAGATTTAGAAGAGACATGGGTAACGTTGAAGAAGCTTATGTTGAAATATTAAATAGAATCAGTAAGTAATTTCAAAAAAACAGTATAGGTGCATAATGCTTGTGCACCTAGTACTGAAAGAAAGAAGGGATTTTGGGAATATGTGCAATATAAATATCATAGATCATGAAAACGGTAAATTTAAAGATGAGTGTGGTGTTTTTGGAGTATATGCAAATAAAACTATGGATGTTGCTTCAATGACATACTACGGATTATATGCTCTTCAACATAGAGGACAAGAAAGTGCAGGGATTGCAGTTGCAAATGGTGAAGCAATTAATATGCACAAAAATTTAGGTCTTATTACTGAAGCTTTTAGCCAAGAGGATTTAAAAAAATTAATTGGGAATATTGCAATTGGTCATGTTAGATATTCAACAACAGGAGCAACAAAGGTAGAAAATTCTCAGCCATTATTAAGTACAAGTAAGCTTGGACAAATAGCTATGGCTCACAATGGAAACTTAGTAAATGCTGATGTTATTAGAGAGTTATTAGAGGATGCAGGACATGTATTCCATACAACAATAGATTCAGAGGTTATTGCAAGTCTTATTGCAAGAGGCGCAAAAAGAGGGATTGAAAGAGCGGTAGTTGATGCTATTCAAGCTATTAGAGGTTCCTTTGCAATGGTTATATTAACAGAAAATAAGTTAATTGGAGCAAGAGACCCTCATGGAATTAGACCACTTTGTATTGGTAAATTCGAAGATGGTTATGTATTAACTTCAGAAAGCTGTGGGTTAGATGCAATTGGAGCTGAACTTGTTAGAGATGTAAATCCAGGAGAAATTGTTGTAATAGATGAAACAGGAATTAACTCCATTCAATATTCTGAAGCAACAGCATGTCAAACATGTGCATTTGAGTATATCTACTTTGCAAGACCAGATTCAATTATTGACGGACTTGATGTTCACACAACAAGAGTAAAATCTGGAGAAATGTTATATAAGGAGCATCCACTAGAGGCTGATTTAGTAGTGGCAGTACCTGATTCAGGTATTCCAGCAGCAATTGGATATGCAAAGGCTTCAGGAATACCATATGATACAGGGTTTGTAAAAAATAGATATGTAGGAAGAACCTTCATTACTCCTTCTCAAGAAATTAGAGAGAGAGCAGTGGCTGTAAAATTAAATCCACTAAAGGTTAACGTTAATGGTAAAAGAGTAGTTTTAATAGATGATTCAATAGTAAGAGGGACAACATCTAAGCATTTAGTAGACTCTTTAAGAAGAGCAGGAGCGAAGGAAGTTCATTTCTTAGTTGCTTCACCAATAGTTAAATATCCATGCTATTTTGGAATTGATACTCCATATAGAAGTGAGCTTATTGGAGCTAATAATTCTGTTGATGGAATTAGAGAGCTTATGGGAGCAGATTCATTAGGATATTTAAGTATTGAAGGAATGTATAAATGTTTTGAAGGCAAAGAAGGATTCTGTGTGGGATGCTTTAATGGAGTTTATCCAGTATCTACACCAATCGAAACAGCAAAAGATCATTTAGAAAGGTAGTGTAAATTATGATAACTTACAAAGAGGCAGGAGTAAATATAGAAGAAGGATATAAGTCAGTACAATTAATTAAAGATTATGCAAGCAGAACAATGACTGAATATGTATTAAATGGACTTGGTTCCTTTGCAGGAATGGTTGAATTACCAGAAGGGTATAAAAAGCCAGTTTTAGTATCAGGAACAGATGGTGTTGGAACAAAACTTGAAATTGCCTTTAAAACAAAGAAATATGACACTGTTGGAATTGATTGTGTTGCAATGTGTGTTAACGATATTCTTTGTCATGGTGCAAAACCACTATTTTTCTTAGATTATATAGCTTGTGGAAAGCTTGAAGCAGAGGTTGCTGCAGACTTAGTTAAGGGTGTATCTGATGGATGCGTTTTAAGTGATTGTGCCTTAATTGGTGGGGAAACAGCAGAAATGCCAGGCTTCTACAAAGAAGGGGAATATGATATTGCAGGATTTGCAGTAGGTATAGTTGATAAGGATAAGATTATAAATGGGAAAAACATTAAACCAGGTGATAAATTAATTGGGATTAAATCATCAGGAGTTCACTCAAATGGATTCTCATTAGTTAGAAAGTTATTCCCAGATATTCATGAAGAGTTTGATGGAAAGGAAGTGTGGGAAACACTTTTAGCTCCAACAAAAATATATGTAAAGCCAATTTTAAGTCTAATTGAAAAGTTTGAAATAAAAGGTATGGCTCACATTACTGGTGGTGGATTCATTGAGAACGTTCCAAGAATGTTCCAAGGAAATGATTTAACAGCAGTAATTAAGAAGGATTCATATCCACTACCAAAGATTTTTGAAAAGATTGAAAGTCTTGGTGTAGATAGAGAGCACATGTACAATACTTTCAATATGGGAATTGGATTTATGTTATGTGTAAATGAAGAGGACACTGAAGAGGTAATAAAGGCTCTTATAGAAATGGGAGAAAGTGCATATGAAATTGGATATGTAACCTCTGGAGGTGAAGGCGTTTGCTTAAAATAGCAGTTTTAGTATCAGGTGGAGGGTCAAACCTTCAATCTATAATTGATAGTATAAAAAATAAAGAATTAAATTGTAGTATAGAAATGGTTATAGGAAGTAAAGAAAATATTTACGGACTAGAGAGAGCTAAAAATGAAGGAATAGATACCTTTGTTGTTTCAAGAAAGGAGTTTGGAGGGGAAACTTCAAACAAAATTTTAGAATTAACAAGAGGAAAAGTAGATTTAATAGTTTTAGCAGGCTACCTTTCAATATTAGATGGAGAAATTTTAAGAGAGTTTAAGGATAGAATAATTAATGTTCATCCTTCTCTAATTCCAGCTTTCTGTGGACCTAAAATGTATGGAATTAAGGTTCATGAAGAGGCAATAAGAAAGGATGTTAAATATTCAGGGTGCACAGTTCATTTTGTTAATGAAGAGGTTGATGGGGGAGAAATCCTTCTTCAACAGTCAGTGCCAGTATACTTTGAGGATACTCCAGATGCTCTACAAAAAAGAGTACTTGTAGAGGAACATAAATTACTACCAAAGGCAATTAAACTGATTTCAGAAGGAAAAGTAGAAATTATAAATGGTAGAGTGAAAATTAATTAGGAGGGTTTTAATATGAAAAAGAGAGCTTTAATTAGTGTTTTTGATAAAGAGGGAGTTTTAGATTTAGCAAACTTTTTAGTTTCTAAGGATGTGGAAATAATATCAACTGGGGGAACTTACAAGCATTTAAAAGAAAATGGAGTTCCAGTTATTGAAGTAAATGAAGTAACTAATTTCCCAGAAATGTTAGATGGAAGAGTTAAAACACTTCACCCATTAATTCATGCAGGAATTTTAGCAGTTAGAGAAGATGAAGCTCATATGGCTATATTAAATGAAAGAAACATTAACACAATTGACTATGTTGTAGTTAATCTTTACCCATTCTTTGAAAAAGTTAAAGAGGATTTATCTTTTGAAGAAAAGGTTGAGTTCATTGATATTGGTGGACCAACAATGCTAAGAGCTGCAGCTAAGAACTTCCAAGACGTTGTAGTAATTTCAGATAAAAATGACTATAGCAGAGTTATTGAAGAAGTTACAAGCAATGGAGAAGTTTCATATAAGACTAAAAAGAATCTTGCTGGAAAAGTATTCAACTTAATGAGTGCATATGATGCAGCAATTTCAAACTTCCTATTAGATGATGAAGAATATCCAGAATACCTTTCAGTTTCATACAAGAAAATGCAAGGGTTAAGATATGGGGAAAATTCACACCAAAGTGCAGCCTTCTATAGCTCAAATATGGTAGATGGTGCTATGAACACTTTTGAAGTTTTAAATGGTAAGGAATTATCATACAACAACTTTAAGGATATGGATATTGCTTGGAAGTGTGCAAATGAGTTTGATGAGCCAAGCTGTTGTGCATTAAAGCATAATACGCCATGTGGAGTAGCTGTTGGAGAAAATCCATATGAAGCATACATGAAGGCTTATGAAGTTGACCCAACTTCAATTTATGGTGGAATAGTTGCTTTCAATAGAAAAGTAGATAAGAAGACAGCAGAAGAAATGGTTAAAATATTCCTTGAAGTAATAGGAGCTCCTGATTTTGATGAGGATGCTTTAGAAGTATTAAGAACAAAGAAGAATTTAAGAGTTCTTAAATTTAACAATAACCCAAGAGATGAAAAGTACATGGTTACTGTTGATGGAGGAATTTTAGTTCAAGAAGAAGATATGAAGTTAATTGATGAAATAAAGGTTGTTACAGAAACTAAGCCATCTGATGAAGATGTGAAGGATTTAATCTTTGGAATGAAGGTTGTAAAGTATGTAAAATCAAATGCTATTGTAGTTGCTAAAAATGGAGTTGCATTAGGAATTGGTGGGGGACAAGTTAATAGAGTTTGGCCAACACAAGATGCTTTAAGAAGAGGACAAGGTGCAACAATTTTAGCATCAGATGCTTTCTTCCCATTTAGAGATGTTGTTGATGAGGCAGCAAAGGCTGGAATTAAAGCAATAATTCAACCAGGAGGTTCCATGAGAGATCAAGAGTCAATTGATGCATGTAATGAACATGGAATTGCAATGGTATTTACAGGGCTTAGACACTTTAAGCACTAATTAGTTTATAGGATAGTGGTTTGGGAATATTTGATATTGTATACGTGTTAAATAAATTTCCTTTACAAACTTTTATTTATTTCTCTAATGTTTCCTTAATCACTATCTTATTATATATTTAAAAATAACTTAATTGAAATGTTAAGGAGTGTGTGTAATGAAACTATTATTAATAGGTTCAGGTGGAAGAGAACATGCAATAGCATGGAAAATGGCAAAGAGCAAAAAGGTTTCAAAAATATTTGTAGCCCCAGGTAATGGTGGTACTTCAATTTTAGATAAATGTGAAAATGTTGAAATAACTGATATAAAGGAGCTAGTTACCTTTGCAAAGGAAAATTCAATAGATATGACTGTAGTTGGGCCAGAAGAGCCATTAACAAAGGGAATAGTTGATGAATTTAAGAAAGAAGGATTAAGAATTTTTGGTCCTGATAAAAGAGGTGCAATGCTTGAAGGAAGTAAGGCATTCTCAAAGGACTTCATGAAAAAGTATGGAGTTAAAACAGCTCAATATGAAGTGTTTACAGATATAGAAAAGGCAAAGCTTTACTTAGAAGAGTGCATTTATCCAACTGTAATTAAGGCAGATGGACTTGCTGCTGGTAAGGGTGTTATTATTTGTGAAAATAAAGAGGAAGCCTTAAATGGATTAAATTCTTTAATGGTTGAGGATGTTTTCAATGGTGCTGGTAAAAAGGTTGTTATTGAGGAATTCTTAGATGGTGTTGAGGCTTCAATTTTATCAATTACAGATGGACAAAGAATAATTCCTTTCCTTTCAGCTAAGGATCATAAGCAAATTTATGATGGTGGAAAAGGACCAAACACAGGGGGAATGGGAGTTGTAGCTCCAAATCCTTATGTAACTGAAGAGGTTATGAAGGAATTTGAAGAAAACATTAGTAGAAATACCCTTATTGGAATTAAAGAAGAAGGTTTTGATTTTAAGGGGATTATTTTCTTTGGATTAATGATAACTAAAAAGGGAACTTATCTTTTAGAATACAATGTAAGAATGGGAGATCCTGAAACTCAATCTGTTCTTTCATTAATGGAAAGTGATTTAGTAGAATTAATTGAAGAAGCTTTAAATGAAAATCTTTGTAATGTGGAAGTTAAGTGGATGGATAAGGTAGCTGTTAATGTTGTTTTAGCTTCACTTGGATATCCAGGTAATTTTACTAAGGGATATGAAATTAAAATTGATGAAAGCATAAAAGACAAAGTATTCTTAGCAGGTGCTAAAGATGTGGATGGAAAACTTGTAACAGCTGGTGGAAGAGTTTTATCAGTAGTTGGAGTAGGAGAAACACTAGAACTTGCAAGAAAGGAAGCTTATGGATTAATTGATAAGGTTGATTTTAAGGATAAATATTTTAGAAAAGATATATAGAAATAATATGGGCTTTATCAAATTTTTGATAAAGCCCCATTTTTCATTAAGTAGATTTAATGAATTTAATTTTATGAATATTGTTTTACTATAGCCTCCATTTTATCCATGTTTATTTCCATATCTTTAACAAGCTTTAATTGATTTCTAGCTCTATCAAGATTATGATTTGGTCTATGAATTTGGAAGTATACATCACCATTTAAGTGATCCATTAAAAATCTCATAGATAATTCTAAAGTGATAAGCTTAGCTGAAAAAGCAAGATATTTAAGCTCCATTTCAGTAAGTGAGCTTCCACAAGCTTCTAAATATCCTTTAGTAAATAATTCATATAAGTTCATATCAAAGTTAACCTTTGATAAGTCAGTTTCATCTTCCTCAGCAGTTGAAGCTCCAGAACGAATTGCATCACCAAAGTCATATAATGAAAGTCCTGGCATTACAGTATCTAAATCAATTAAACAAATTGCCTCTCCAGTTTTATCATCTATCATTACATTATTAAATTTAGTATCATTATGAGTAACTCTTAAAGGAAGTTTTCCTTCAGCTAATAAATCAACTAAAATTCTAGTCTCAGCTTCTCTATCAATAATAAATTTAATTTCCTCTTGTACATCCTTTGCTCTGTTGCAAGGATCATTTTTAACAGCTTTCATAAAGGCTTCAAATCTTTTAGCTGTATTATGAAAATCTGGTATTGACTCATAAAGTGATTCAACATCGAAATCAGACAGAGTATTTTGGAAGTTCCCGATGGCCTGA
>JBOFQV010000105.1:0-4145 GCA_051650705.1 Clostridium sp. | reverse complement strand
CCAGTAACTCCAGTAGTACCAGTAACTCCAGTAGCGCCAGTAACACCAGTAACACCGGTAAAGCCAGTAACTCCAGTAGTGCCAGTAATACCGGTATCACCAGTAACTCCAGTGGCCCCAGTAGCACCAGTAGCACCAGTAATACCGGTAGCACCAGTAACTCCAGTAGCGCCAGTAACACCAGTATAACCAGTTGCTCCAGTAAAACCAGTAACACCTTGGATACCTTGAGGGCCAGTAGCTCCAGAAGTTACTAGTAATGTGTAATCAGGTGAACTACCAGGTATACCAGATGGATTATCTTTATTAACAAGATATACGGATGGATTGGCGGTAACATCAGATTGACCAATAGCATAAGAAAATGCATTGTTACTAAAAGGGGAAATTTCTGATTGATAAACAATAACAACTTGTCCAGCTAAATAATTTGATGAATTAGCTGGATCAAATATGGTTGCTCCTAATAAAGTACCAGTAACACCAGTAGCACCAATAGGACCAGTAGCACCAGTAGGACCAATAGGGCCAGCAGGGCCAATAGGTCCTGGAGGACAAATTTTTTGAGTGCCAACACAATCACAACCATTATTAGAAACGTTATTTTGATTAATATCATAATATAAATTGTTTTGATTAAATTGAATAGGAGTGCCTTGACTTACATTATTATTTCGTGCTACATAAGTTGTAGTGACATAATTTCCATTCATTATTAATACCTCTTAATCTTTAGATTTGATAGCAAAATTACAAAAACTGTATTACTTTCAGTAATAAATACTATATATTAAATGGTAAATACATGATTTAATACGAAACAAAATACATATTTAAAAGATTGTTAAGATATAGTAGTAGATAAGTGTAGAGTTTATATAGTTATTATATGATTACATAAGGTTATAGGTGATTTAAAATACAAATTAGTTGGTAATAAAACTATTGAAACGTTAAAGAATCTGGTTTAAAAGAATTTTAGATAAAAGATAATTTTATAAAGTTAATTAAAAAAGTATAGAATTTTTAAATAAAATAATGTTTTGAGGAGGATGTAATAATGAAAAATCTCCAGTTTGATAAGCCACAAATAAGAGGAATTGAAATTAAAAGATGCTCCCTAACTGAACAATCCTATAAAGAGCATTTGCATGAGGAGTTATCCATAGGTTTCATTGAGGATGGAGAAACTGTTGTTTGCTTCAATGGGGAAGAATATTCATTCAGTAAAGGGGAAGGAATTATTATTCCTCCATTTGTAAGTCATATTTGCAAACCAAAGGATATAAATAATTGGAAATTTGTAATGATGTATATTGATAGTTCCTATTATGAAGGGCAGATTAATAGCTTAAAGCCTAGAAAATTAACAGGAACTGGACTAACTAAACTCAATGATTTGGTAAGAAGCATGTCAGTAGAATATGATAATTTTCATGTGGAGAATAAATTAATTGAATTCTTGTCCTCCTATATATTTATGGAAGAAAAGATAGATGAAATATGCCAACTCAATACTATTGAAAAAATATACAATCATATAAAAGCTAATTTTCTTGAAGATATCACACTGGAAAGCTTAGAGACAAGCTTTAATTTAAACAAGTTTTCAATAATAAGGGGCTTTAAATCTACATATAATATTACACCAAGCTCATTTCAGCTCCAGCTTAAGGTAGCATATGCCAAGGGCTTGCTTGGAAAAGGAATGAATGTTCTTGATGTGTGTAGTGAAGTAGGGTTTTATGATCAATCCCACTTTATAAGAGAGTTTAAAAAAGCTCATGGAATAACTCCTTTAAAGTACCAAAGGGATGTTATCAGGGGAATTTAAGAGAAGTCAATTTTGTACAATACTTCCTTTGAGGTAATTGGTAAACTTTATCTTAAAAGGAGGGTGTTAAATGGGAAAATTAAAATTATGTTTGGTTATGTTATTGTGGGGGAGTATAGGTGTTTTTACTAGATATATAGACGTTTCCCCAGTTCTACTAGCATTTCTTAGAGCTATGATTGCTATTCCTGTATTATATATTTTTCATAGGATGTACAAGAATAAAAGTAAGCTGGAATTTAAAAAGATGATTCCGTTTATAATAAGTGGTGGGATTCTTGGAATAGCTTGGCTTTGCTTGTTTACTGCATTTAAGAGTACAAGTATTTCAATAGCAGTTTTGGTTTATAACATGTGTCCTGTATATGTAATGATTTCTGCTCCTTTAATACTTAAAGAGGGGTTAAATAGGAGACAGATAATGACTGTTATAGGGGCATTCACAGGACTTATAATTATAGTAAGTAGTTCAATAAATTCAGGAGATTTTAGCATTGTTGGAGTTGGCTTTGGTATAATTTCAGGACTTCTTTATGCAGCACTAGTTATAATTAATCGTAGGGTTAAAACTGAGTTTGAGTCCTCAACAATTACACTTATACAGATGGTTTCTGCAACTATAATTTTACTGCCTTTTTGTATTCTTGAGGGAGGGGCAACACAGTTAAGTGGATTAGATTCTTTGAGCATTGTTCTAATAATTATTCTAGGGGTAATACATACTGGTGTTGCATATCAGTTATATTTTTCTATCTATAAAAAGTTATCAGCTGTATCAATAGTTTCTCTAAGTTACATGGAACCTGTGTTTAGCATTATTCTTAGTGTTCTTATACTTGGAGAAGCAATATCTATTAATGAAATAATTGGTGGAGCATTAATTCTTGCTTCTACTTATGTTGGTGAATTCTCAAGTAAAACTGAATTAAAGGATTCAGAAAGTAGCATAGCAGGATAAAAATTTATTTATAAGAATTGTAATAAATTGTGTAATTATTTAGAGGGAGATTATGAAAAATAGATTATTTATAATAGAAGGTATTCCCTGCACTGGGAAAACCACAACCAGTGGATTTATATCAAATTTATTAAATGAATCACATAAAAAGGTTTTACATTTTAAAGAGGGAGCTTCTGACCATATAGCAGATTATAGCTTTCATGCTTATGTTGAAAATGAGGAGATGGAGAGTTTTTCTGAGAGTGAAAAAGAAATACTGTTAACCAACTCTGACAAAAGAAATAATGGACATGTTATTTCATTATATAATATTCATGGGGAATTATTTAATAAGGTAATACAATATAAAATATACGATATGTTACCATGGGAAAAGGAATATCCAATAATGCTCAATAAATGGGAAGAGTTTTGTGAGGAAGCAAAAAATAATGAAAATATATACGTGTTTGATTGTTGTTTCATGCAAAATCCCCTTTGTGAAACAATGATGAGATTTAATATGGAGTATGAAGAAATTCAAGCTTTCATAGGGGAGATTTATAAAAGAATAGAAGACCTTAACCCTGTAGTTATATATCTTAAAAATACAAAAATAGGACAACGTGTACAAGAAGTTTCAAAGGAAAGAGAAAAAGAATGGCTTGAAGGGGTAATAGAATACCATACCTCTCAAGGCTATGGTAAAGCTCAAGGATATGAGGGTTTTCAAGGGTATGTTGAATGTTTAAAAGCAAGACAAGAAATAGAATTAGCTATTTTAAATATACTTAATATAAATAAACTTATAATAGAAAACCCATATGAAAATTGGGAAGAAAGCTATAAAGAAATCAAAAGGTTTATTGGAGGATTCTATAGGTAAACCAGAAGCCTGTGAAAAGTTAGCTGATTCAACAATATGGTTTAACTCTTGGGACAAGGGGATGACATATTTTATAGTTAATCTTTGGATTGATGGAGATAATGTTATTGTAGAGAGTAATGTTAATTCAACAACACCAAGTTATAAGAAAATTACTGGGGATAGAGCAACTACTTTAAAAAGCATTGTAGAGAAATATAAAATAAAAACTTAGAATTAAAACCCATTTGAAAATAGTATTCGCTTAATTTAGAGAGCATGATGGGATAAAAGTTTTTCTTGCTTTATCCGTCGCACAATCCAAGTCAACGCATAAAAACTTTTATCCCTATTTATGTCTCTTCTCTAAATTAAAGGTTTATTCTTTTAAATCATTTTTTAAAATAGGGAAAGAGCATCATTAAGGTCAAAAAAATTTGGTGCGTTGACTTGGAGCTTGCCGACGGAATAAGCAACAAATATTTTTTAATCTAGTGTGCTCTCTA
>JBOFQV010000104.1:0-3970 GCA_051650705.1 Clostridium sp. | reverse complement strand
GGAATATTAAATTTATTCATTTCAGTAATTATTGGAGGAATAGCTGCAATAATATTAATGATTAAAAGAAAAAAAGAAGAAGGAAGAACAATGGCATTTGGACCATACATAGCCATAGGAACCTATATTACATTAATGTGGGGAAATCAATTATTATCATGGTATATGAATACGTTCTTTTATTAAAAACAGAAAATAACATTCTCAAAAGGAGTGTTAAATATAAATAAATTAAACTTTGATTAGTAAACTTATATGGTGAACTAATAACTAGGAGAAGTGGGTGAGTAAATGTTTGAGAAGGATGTAGTTGCTATAGACATTACCAAAACATACATTTCAATTCTTGTAGGTCATAAATATAACGTATCCAATGGTATTATTTTAGAAACGCCAAAGGAGTCTTATGAAAATGACACAATACAAGATGTTGATGCTATAGCAGATGTAATCAAAGGATTTTTAACTAAGAATAAGGGAAAAGCAAAGGAAGTTTCTTTTGTATTAAGAGGACAAGACCTTATAACAAGACATATGTATTTACCTCTTATGAAGGATGAAGCACTAAGAGATTCAATCGATTTTGAACTTAGACAATTCGTTGGAGATAGGGTGGATGATCTTTATTTTGATTATGAAGTAATAAGTTCAAATAAGGAAGAAACAAATGGAACTAACCATGTTTTAATTGTGGCTGTTGACAAAGGAAAAGTGGACAAACTTATGGAATTAGCATCAAAGATTAATCTTAAGATTAAGGCAATAGATGCATATGCCAATGTAGCTGCTAGAGTTATAAGAAACTTAAAGCAAAGTGCAAAAACTTCTGCAAAATCAATAGGAATTATTGATATAGAAGCAGATACAAACTCAATTTCTATTACTGAATGGGATAGATTAATGATTGAGAGATACAATGGAATGGGAGTATTAAATGGAACAAACTCAAGTGTTGAAAATATAATGGATTATAATTCATTACTTGATAATGTTGATTTAATTGAAGTTAAGGAAAATCCAACCCAAATGGATAGAACCTTTGACACAATGGTGGCTTCATATAACTCAATAATTCAATATTATTCAACAGGTAAGGTTAAGAAAAATCTTGATAGACTTTTTGTTATGGGGTCAGCTTCAAGAATTAAAGGTATTTATCAATATATTGAGGTTTCATTAAACACAAAGGTAAATACTCCACCAACCTTTAGGGATTTGAAAAACAGCGTAAAGGCTCCAAGAAAAATAGAGCTTAACAATTACATGTACCCATATGGGTTATTGTTAAGAAAGGAGTAGGGTATGGCTAGAGAGTTAAATTTATTACCTAGAACCTATGAAACCGTAAAATCTCAAAATAAAAAAACTAATTCAATTGTAATTCTAGCATTAGTGTTGGCATTAAGTGTTGGAGGTAGCTTTGGATTTGTAACGGTTAGAGAAATGCTTTTAGATAGACAGAAACAAGCACTTCAAGATGAGTTAAATCAAAGTATGGCGTTAATTCAAAAGGATCAAGATTTACAAAATCAAATTAATCTAACTAAGCAACATATTGATAAGGTAAAATCTTTAGAAATAATTAAACAAATTGATACTGATAAAATATTAAGTGATTTTATGGCATATTTCCTCAATGGAACATTTAAGTTGAAATCAGTAAATTATGATATGAAAACATTAAAGGTTGATGGGGTTTCTTCAGATAAGGTTGCAATACAAAAGGTATTTGCTTCTTTAAGAGAAAGTAATCAATTTAATAAATGTCACTTAGATGGATATTCAAGTGGTGAAGGTGGATATGCATTCACAATTGAAGTAACTTTATCAGGAGGTGATAAGAAATGATAAATATGAGTGGAAAAGCTACTAGTAAAAATGAAAAAATTCTTATTGGAGCTGTAGCAGTTCTTGCATTAGTTGCATTATGTTATATGCTTATCATTTCTCCAGGTATGGATAAAACAAAGGGAACAGTTCAAGAGATTAAGGTTCTTGAACAAAAGGTTGAGGCAGCAAAAACTGTAAGAACTTCAATTGAACTTAAAGAGAAGGAATTAGAAAAGTTAAAGGTTGAGTTTGATAAAGCAACAGAGAGTATGCCTAAAACAGATAGAATGCCAGAAGCTCTATTTGAGCTTGAAAATATGGCAAATGAGGCTGGATTAAAGTCTGTAAGAACAGAATTAACTAAGGCTGAACTTGTAAAATCAGAGGAACAAAAGCAAGCTGATTCTAATAATACAACACAAAATACTTCAAACCTGCAAGGATTAGTTAGCTTTAACATTAATGTTTCTTTTGAAGGAAATGCAGACCAAACATTAGCATTTATTGATAAAATGGAAAAAAGCAAGAGAATTTTAGTTGTTGGAGATGTTAAGTTACAAGAAGGAAATAAGTCTTCAGTAGCGATAGTTTATTATGCTGCAGGTGCTAACAGTGAGAAGGAAAGTTATGACTTTAATTAATATCTCATTTAACTTATTGGAGGTGGTGAGATGAAAAAAAGAAAAAAGAAGGGCTTTACATTAGTTGAAATGGTTGCAGCAATGGGAGCATTTATTCTTGTTATGACAGCATTAACAATGTTAGTTATAACAATAACAAGAACTAACTCAACTAATAAGAAAACTTTTGATTCAAACTCAAATTCCCGTGCGTTTTTTGAAGCTTTAAAGGAAGAGAGACCATTGATTCCTAAAAAGGCTGATGGAACTATTGATGGTGACAAGGCTAATGATCTTAATGGACAATATGCAATTAGGTTTAATACAAAAGAAGAGTTAAGATCTTATGTCAAAACCCAGTTAATTAATGATACTACTCCACCAGCATCTATTAGTGATGCAAGTGATTTTAGTGTCGTTAAAGGTGCAGGAACTGAAAAATATTGTATGGGAATGAAAATTGAATGGAATGACAGTGAAAAAGTTTATAAATTTGAAACATGGTCTTGGGATAAAAATAAGGGTGAATCAAGCTTAGTAAATAGAGAGACATTTTTAGCCCCAAGATAATACTATAATAGTATGGTGATTTTATGAAAAAGAAAAAAGGTTTTACCTTGGTAGAATTATTAGCTGTTGCAGGAATATCAACCATATTAGGTGCATTGATATTATCGCTAGTTCTTTCTTTAAGTAATTATTATGGAAGACTTCAAAAGGAAACAATTTTTCATGATAATGCAAGGCTAGCCTTTGCTTCTATGGAGAATGATTTAAGAGCAGCTAAAAATATTAATACCTATGATGGAGTTGAAGCAACAGTTGCAACAATTGATGGTGTTGACTATAATTTTTCAACTGCTAGTAAGGTATATATGACGTTTACAAAAACAACAAGTTCTGGGAAGAAGGCGTATGCATATGTAGTGCAGAACAAAACGTTATTTAGAACAGAAAATTCGGGGACAAATTTAATAGAAACAAATTCTGGATATGGGGATATTGATGATATAAGTGTTATACAGAATATAAAACCTGGAATAACTCCATCAGATCCACCACTTCCAGAAGAATTAGATAAAGGGTATAAAGTGGAACTAAAGTTTAAGGATTCAAGAAATAATACGGAGAGTTATGAAACCGTAATTACTCCAAGAAATTAAAAATAAACTTTGGGGTTGATATTTATGAGAATTAGAAAGAAGAAGAAAGGGTCTTCTCTAATATTTGTTATGGCGTTAGCAGCAATATTTACAGTTATATCTGGAGTTGTTGCTTCAGCTGTTGTAACAACGACAAAATCTAATAGCGCTGAAAAGGTATGGGAAGATATGCTTTACACATGTGAAGCAGGAATTGAAAATGCAGTAACTAAAGCTTATGCAGGTACATTTGATGCACTTGGTTATGGGCATAGTATGAACTTTAGAATTGGGCCAGATCCATCATCGGGAGCAATAAGCACAGGAGCTTTTGGAGAGTTGAAAATTTCAGTTTATGTTGAAGTTACAAAGCAAGGT
>JBOFQV010000103.1:0-10138 GCA_051650705.1 Clostridium sp. | reverse complement strand
CCATTTAGAATGCGATAGCACTCATTGTGACCAGAGTAAATAATTACTGATACATAATTACTGCCTTGCAATAAGAAGGCGTCTAAAGTCTCTATAAGCTTTTCTTTTAGGATTGGAATTTCATCACTCATACTAAGGGAAACATCAACAAGAAGAATGTGATGAGTTAGACTTTTCTTTTTCTTGGTGGTAGGTTTAATAGAATAAAAATTGCAGAGCTTTTGTTCAGTTTCAGAGATACGAATTTCTTTTGAACCTAGATGTGAAAGCTCAAATTTACCATTATACATTTACTTCTCCTATATAAATTGTTATATCAATAGAATATATGGTTTATAAAGGGTCAATATGAGTGCAATCTTACTAAATAGTAAGATTAAAATTCACTTTAGAGTAAGATAAGGTGGATATAATTAAAAATGTAGGAGGGATTGAATATGATTAAAATAAATAATTTAAGTAAAGTATATGGAACTAAGGATAATAAGGTAGCTGCACTAGACAATGTGAGTTTTGAAATAAATAAGGGTGAATTTGTGGCAATAGTAGGGGCTTCAGGTTCAGGTAAAAGTACACTTCTAAATATGCTTGGAGGGCTTGATAAGCCATCAAGTGGAGAAGTTATAATTGATGGAGAGAGCATTACAAAATTAAAGGAAAAGGATTTGGCTGTATTTAGAAGAAGAAAGATTGGCTTTGTGTTTCAGTTCTTTAACTTGATTCAGGTTTTAACTGTTGAAGAAAATATTGCATTACCAATCAGTTTAGACCATGGTAAGGTTGATAAAAATTATATTAATGAAATAATGGATATTTTAAATATTAGACATAGAAGAAAGCATCTGCCAAGTCAATTATCAGGTGGAGAGCAACAAAGAGTTTCAATAGGAAGAGCACTTGCATATAAACCAGGAATAATTTTAGCTGATGAGCCAACAGGAAATCTTGATAGCAAAAACTCAAGTGAAGTTATAGCGTTATTAAAGGGAATGGCAAAGAAATATAATCAAACATTAGTGGTTATTACTCATGATATGAGTATAGCTAGTGAGGCTGATAGAGTTATTTGCATTGGTGATGGTAAGATTGTTAAGGATGGAGGGGCTAATATTGGATAACAATTATTTAGATATTTCTAAAAGGAATTTATTGCTTAATAAAAAGAGAAGTATTTTATTAATAGTTGGAATTATGATATCAGTTGCCTTAATGACTGCAATGGCTACATTTTTCTACTCTGTAAGTGAATATCAAATTAAATCATACAGAGAAGAGGGGGATTATCATGTTGCATATAAAGAGATTTCCCAGGAAAGCATTGATATTATAAAAAATTACTCAAGTGTTGAAAACTACTCAATTTATGAGAATATAGGACAATTCAAAATTGGTAATAAATTAAATACTTTTTTAAAGTGTGATGAGAATACTTTGAAAATGCAAGGATTTACTTTAGAAGGGAATTTACCAAGTAATGAAAATGAGGTAGCAGTTAATGTATCTGACTATACTAAGTATGGTAAGGAAATTGTTATTGGGGATACAATAGAAGTAGATTATAATGGTGTGGTTAAATCACTTAAGATTACAGGAATAATAAAAGGGAAAACCTATAAGATGAGTCAAATAGCAGTGGTAAATAATGATATGAAAGGTGTTGTGAATGCTACTGTTAAGATTAAAGAAGATAAGAATTTAAGAACTAATTTAGATAATTTAAATGCTAAGGTTTCTCCAGGACATACAACTCAAGATGTTGATGGAGGAATTGAGGAGCACAACAGTTTATTAGCTGGACTTGGTGCAAGTAAGTATTCAAGCATTAATGAGAGTATGATGATAATTGTGATTGTTTTATTTTCTATTGTTATAGCATCCACTGTTATTATGATTTTTAATGCTTTTAATATTACAATAATGGAGAGAATTAAGGAGTATGGGTTATTAAAGGCTGTTGGAAGTACTCCATCACAAGTGAGAAGCCTAGTGTTTTATGAGGCAGGTATAATTGGATTAATTGCAATACCTCTTGGAATAATTTTTGGATTCTTTGGATTAAAGATATTCTTTGGATTATTTGGTGGATATTTGGCGATGGAGATTAAGAATATTGAAATATTATTTAGTGCAAAGGTTATGGTGGCTTCTGTTGGGCTTGGAATTATTACAGTATTCTTATCTGCATTATTCCCAACAATTAGAGCAGGTAAAATATCACCTTTGGAATGCATTAATGATTCTACTATTAAGATTAAAAAGGTTCCAAAGGGTAGATTAACAAATAAATTATTAAAGATTGAAGGGCTCTTAGCTTTTAGAAATAGAAAGATAAATAAGAAGAGATATTACATTACTGTTATGGCTATGACAGTTAGTATTGCAATGTTTATTTCAATAGCAGCTACTTTAAAGAATAGTATGCTAGAGTTTGAGGAGTATAGAAGCATTGATAACTTTGGTGAGATAGATGTATCACGAGGGTATTCAAATGATGGTAATGATAATTATAATGACTTTTATAATGAATATAGTAAAACTTTAAAAGGGGAGTTTGCTATTATTGATGAGACTGTTAATGTTTATATGAGTAGATATGTTGAGGGATTTGTAAAGCCAGAAATGGCTGTTAACTCAACAAACAGAATTGATGTTAAAAAGGACAATGTCATTTATAAGAGGCTTCCATTTTCAATAAAGGTAATTGATAAAACTTCACAAAAGTTCTTCAAGGAGAGTATTAAAGATTTTTCTTATGATGAGTTAGTTAAAAATAAGTCTGTAATTCTTGTTAATGAAGCTAAAACTTTCAACAATGTTGATGGCAAATATGGGGTAAATAAAATTATAAATGCTAACGTTGGAGATGAAATATATTTAACTTACTTTGATGGATGGAAGGAAACAGAGGATATTAAGAAGTTTATCAATAAATCAATTGAGGATGCTGCAAAGGTGAAGGTTGGGTATACAATGAGTGCTATTGATAGTAATAATACGCCTACAGTGTATATTCCAATAGAAAATCTTCCATTTAAAGAAGTGTTTTATTTAGTTAATCAAGAAAATGAAGAAAAGCAGACTAAAATTGAAAGTCGTAGAATAGATGATGTTATGGCAATATCAATTGATGTTAAGGATGATGCTGATAAGGAAGAACTTAAGGTTTTAAGAGAGAAGGTTAATAAGGATTTTAATAATATTGGATATGTTACTGATAAGTATGCAATGAGAGAGGAAAGAAGAGCTGAAATATTAACTATAAAGATATTTGTGTATTGCTTTATTGGAATTGTTAGCTTAATTAGTGCTTTAAATATTATTAATACAGTGAGTACAAACATAATATTAAGAAAGAAGGAGTTAAGTGCGTTAAGAGCCATAGGAACCCCATATGAAGGCATTAGAAAGATGCTATTAATGGAGGGATTAATGTATGGATTGACTTCTGCAGTATTTGGAACAATTATAGGTGTTGCTTTAAATTACTATTTGATTAATGTTACAGCAAATGTGTTTGAAACTACGTATTCATTACCTATAATAGAGATTTTGATTGCTTTTGGTGGAGCTGTTTTACTTGGAATTATATCAATTTTAATTCCACTTAAGAAAATGAAGAATATATCAATAATTGAGGGAATAAGAACTTTAGATTAATGTATTAGTGAAGATGAATATATTTGTTCATCTTCACTTTATTTATAAATAATGAAATTTAAAAACTTTAAAAGAAGGAAATTAACATTTGTTAAACTCCATTGAATAGGCTTACATTAGTATGATATATTTAGAAAAACTTTAAGTATAGTCCGGTGAGGCTATGAAGGGAGAATGTATTATGAGTAATGAAAATATCACTTTAGAAGCTGATTTAATGCCTGTTGAAGAAGTTAAGGGTGTTATAGGGGTGGAGGATAAGGTTCCTCTATTAAAGGCAATTCCACTTAGTATTCAACACATGTTTGCAATGTTTGGAGCATCAATTCTAGTACCAATTCTTTTCAAGATAGATCCAGCAACAGTATTATTTTTCAATGGAATAGGAACACTTTTATATGCATTTATAACTAAAAAGAAAATTCCTGCTTATTTAGGGTCAAGCTTTGCATTTTTGGCACCAGTTTTCACTCTAATGGGTAAGGATTTAAGCTTTGCAGAAATTCAAAGTGGATTTGTTGTTTCTGGGCTTGTTTTTACGGGGGTTGGAGCTCTTGTTGGAGTTTTTGGAACAGGATGGATTAAAAAAATATTTCCACCAGCAGCAATGGGAGCAATAGTTGCAATTATAGGATTAGAATTGGCACCTACGGCGGCTGATATGGCAGGTTTTGCAGTTGGGGGAGCAAATACAGCTCAAAACAATCCAACATGGATATTTGTTTCTTTAGTAACTTTAGGAACTGTAATTTTAGCTTCAGTATTATTAAAAGGATTTTTAAAGGTTATTCCAATTTTAATTGGAGTAGTTGTTGGATATATTACAGCTTGGGCTGTTGGATTAGTTGATTTTACTGCTGTGAAAGAGGCTAGTATTTTAACAACACCAAATATTGAGTTAGTGAAATTTAACTTAAATGCGGTAATTACAATTTTACCAGCTACATTTGTGGTTATAGCTGAACATATTGGACATTTGGCTGTTACAAGTAGTATTGTTGGTAAGGATTTGGCTGAGGAACCAGGATTAAATAGAAGCTTAATGGGGGATGGAATTTCAACAACAATCTCAGGATTTTTTGGATCAGTTCCAACAACAACTTATGGTGAAAATATTGGAGTAATGGCATTAACAAAGGTTTATAGTGTTTATGTAATTTGTGGTGCTGCAATTTTATCAATAGTTTTAGCCTTCTCTGGAACATTGTCAGCTTTAATTAGAACAATACCAACTCCAGTGCTTGGAGGAGTTAGTTTATTACTTTTTGGAAGTATTGCAACTTCAGGACTTAGAACATTTATTGAGGAAAAGGTTGATTTTTCTAAGGCAAGAAATTTAATTATGACATCTGTTATTTTTATAATTGGATTGAGTAGAGTTTCTATTAGCTTAGGGGATTCTGGAGTTCAATTAACTGGAATGGGACTTGCTACTGTTGTGGCAATTTTCATAAGCATTGTGTTTATGATATTTGATAAATTAGGAATAATGAACGAGTAAAGATAGATTGAATATAATTGATTAATGAAAAAACTCCCTTTTATGAGGGAGTTTTTTGTTATAGGTTTATATGGCAGTATCCACCAGGGTTTTTCTTCAGGTATTTTTGGTGATACTCTTCTGCTGGGTAGTAATTTCTTAATGGAATTATTTCTGTAACGATTGGTTTATCGTAATTCTTTTGTTCCTTTTCCTTGCTATTTACTAAAACAGCTACATCTTCCATATCTATAAAGTAAAGACCAGTTCTATATTGGCTTCCTATATCATTTCCTTGACGATTTAATACTGTAGGTTCAACTATGCTCCAGTATTCTTTTAAAAGCTCTTCAAGAGACAATACTGAAGGATCATAGACAACCTTACAAACCTCTGCAAAGCCTGTAGTTTTGCTACAAACTTCTTCATATGTTGGATTTTTTTTAGTTCCATTTGCATAACCAACTTCAGTTTCAATTACACCATTTATTCTTGAGAAGAATTCTTCAACTCCCCAAAAGCACCCACCTGCAAAACATATTGTCTTCATAAATTCCCACATCCTCTTACATGTTTTTTACTATTTCTTTATCCCAAACAAATAGATTTTCTGTATTGGTTAAACATCCAAATAAATTTTTCTTAAAGCCAGGCATATCCTTATCTAACTGCTTAATTAAATCCTTGATATCTTGTCTTTTGGTATGGCCATCAGCAGGGCAAGGATTCTTAATAATTGGGTAAGAATACTCCTTTGCAGTTCTAATAATCATACTTTCATCAATATAAACCATTGGTCTAATTAATGTTATATCATTCTTGTGCATATAGCTTTTAGGGGAGAAACAGTTGATTCTGCCCTCATATGCAACAGAAAGCATAAAGGTTTCAATGGCATCATCCTTGTGGTGTCCAAGAGCAACCTTGTTGCAACCAAGCTTTTTAGCGTTATCATTTAATGCACCCCTTCTTAAATTTGCACAAAGGGAGCATGGATTTTTCTCTTTTCTAATGTCAAAAACAATTTCTTTAATATTGGTTTGTACTTCATGGAATTCTACTCCAAGAGAGGAGCAAAGCTCATGAAGAGGGCTATTATCAACGCCTCCAGGGTTTAAGGTAATAGCTATTAAATCAAACTTTTGAGGAGAAAATCTTTGATAATTCTTTAAAATATGGAGTAAAGTTAAGCTATCTTTACCTCCTGACAGTCCTACTGCTATCTTATCACCTTCTTGTATTAGGTCAAAATCTTTAACAGCCTGTCTGCATTTGCTTAATAATTTTTGCATCATAATAAACAAACTTCTCCTTAGTATTCAAAATAGGTATTTTTGATTAAATTTTTAATGAAAAATTTTTATCAAAATTAATTTATATAATAATATCAATTTTATTATTAATTATCAACTAAAAATCTTCTTCCCTTTTTAATTTGACCTTATCTGACTATTAAAAACACTAAATTACAAATAATTTACATTAAATATTATAACATAAATTACCAATAAAATAAATTGAAAAAATTGAAAAAAATACATTGTTTAAATTTGGAATGAGAGAAAATTCATATTGACTTTTTTTATAAAATATAAGAGAATAAAGAGGCAAAATTTATAAAGATTATTAGTGAGCAGACGGGCGGCTAGACTACCCGTAGGCTCTTTTTTTATGAAAAAAACAAAGGAGGAATCTTATGAAAAACATATTTAAAGATAAGAAGTTTTTGAGGCTATTACTGACTTTAGCCCTACCAATTACTATACAAAGCTTCATTACTTCATCATTAAATTTAGTAGATAATTTAATGGTTGGTAGGCTTGGAGAAGAAGCTATTGCATCTGTTGGACTTGCAAACCAATTCTTCTTTATTTTCATGCTTTGTCTTTCAGGAATTAATGCTGGAGCAAGTGTATTCATGTCTCAATATTGGGGAAAGAAGGATGAAAAAAGCATTCACAAGGTGCTTGGACTTGATATTTCATTAGGATTAGTTGCATCCTTGATATTTGGTGGAATTGCAATACTTTGTCCACAAGTAGTAATGAATATTTTATCAAATGACCCAGCGGTTGTGGAGCTTGGTGTGAGTTATTTAAGAATTGCTGGATTAAGCTTTATTTTTACGAACTTTACTCAAGCGTATTCATCAGCACTTAGAAGTACTGAACAACCTAAAATTCCTATGTATGCAAGCTTAATTGGAGTATTAACTAATGCATTTTTAAACTGGGTATTTATCTTTGGAAACCTTGGTGCAAAGCCAATGGGTGTTGCTGGTGCGGCACTTGCAACAACAATTGCTAGAGCTGTTGAAATGCTGTTTATAATGGGTGTTGTTTACTTTAAGAAAAATAGAGTTGCTGCTAGCTTAAAGGCATTAATGAGCTTTGATGGGGGATTTGTTAAAAGTTATTTTAAAACATCATCTTCAGTTATTATAAATGAATTATTATGGTCACTTGGAATGACTGCATATTCTATTGCTTATGCTCAAATTGGAACAAGTGCAGTAGCTACAATGCAAATTGCAACAACTTTAAATAACATGTTTATGGTTGTTTGTATTGGGCTTGCTAGTGCGGCTGCTATTATTGTTGGAAACAAAATTGGAGCTGGTGAAGAGGAAGAGGCTGTTGACTATTCAAACAAAATGGGAGTTATGTCTCCTATTATAGGTTTGGTATTAGGAGTATTTGTGTGGGTTTTAGCACCTGTAATTTTAACTCCATTTAATGTAACTCAAGAAACTTATGATTATGCTTTAAGAGTACTTCGTATAATGGCTATTTTCTTCCCTATAAGGTTCTACAACTGCGTTATGATTGTTGGAGTGTTTAGAGGTGGAGGAGATACTTTATATTCAATGCTAGTACAATTAGGAACTATATGGCTGTTTGCTGTACCAATTTCATTTATTGGAGCAGTTGTGTTTAAGTTCTCTGTTGATACTGTATTCTTCTTGATTTGCTGTGAAGAGGTTGTTAAGATATTCTTTGAAATTTCAAGATTAAGATCAGGAAAATGGGTTAAAAACGTAATAAAAGAACCTGCAATTAATTAATCCAATTTTTTATATAGAGTTAAAATTAAAAATACTTTTAATATATAAAAAGCTGAGCTGTTATTTAACAGCCCAGCTTATTTTTTGATATTTATTGTGAAAACTTTGATTTTATTATTTCTTGAACTCTTGATGGTAATTCATCAATTTCTTCTTTGCTTAAATTCTTTGTATCAATTGGCTCATGGAAATATAAATTAACTTCACAAGCATTTAGCTTTCCTGTTGCTTCAAGAAGCTTAAAGGAACCATCGATTGTTACAGGAATAATTTTAACCTTTGGCTTCAATGCAAGCTTAAATGAACCTGCCTTAAATGGAAGCATTTCATATCCTGTTGCTCTTGTACCTTCTGGGAAAATAACCATTGAATGGCCATCCTTTAAAATATTAATCCCTTGAACAATTGCTTCTGCTGATTTTCTTAAGTTTTTTCTGTCCATAAATACACATCTAACAAGCTTCATCCAAGTACTAATTATTGGCCATGTACCAAGCTCATACTTGGCTATAAAGCCTTTTGGCTTATCAACACCAATTAATAATAGAGGAATATCAAAATAACTTTGGTGATTTCCTACAAAAAGTACTGGCTCATCTGATGGAACATTTTCTTGTCCATAAATATTTAAAGTCATTCCACTAGCTTTAATAACAAACTTTGCCCATTTATAACTAACTTTATGAATAAATGCTGCTCTTTTTTCAGTCTTTTTAGTTAAATCATAATACTTAACAACCAGTAAAGCTGGTAAAGTTGCGATTAAACTAAAAATAATTATTGCATAGAAAAATACTGTTCTAATCATAAATCTTCTCCTTATATAAGTTCTATACAAAAGTATATTATAAAAACACATTAAATAAAAGAACTTAGCATGAGAAATTACATATAATAACTATCAAATCAAGAATTTAAGGAGAATTGGGTTTGGGTGAATTTAAAAAAGAAAAGTTACATGTTAATTTTAGAGATGGTGTGGAGAAATATGGACCAAGTATACCAAGATGTTATACATTAACCCATTCAGACATCACAGGGGATTTATTTTTAGACATAGGTAAAAAGCATTCATATGAGAAAATTACATCAATGAGAGATGAGGTTTTAGGAGAGTGGGGAAAGCTTTCTGGTGGATATATTTTGAAAATTGATTTGCATGTTGATGGAGCATTAGGAAATGGAAATGTTGAGATTAGAGACATGATTTTTAGAAGAGAGCTTCCACTTGCTTTGAAGGCTATTGTTTATGGTGATAGAGAGCTTATATTGGGAAATGAAAATTTGAAAAAGGCATCAATTATTGTAAATTTTAATTCAATGAATGAAAAATATAACAAGGTTGAATATTGGGGAGATGTTGAGGATTATTTAGAGGGTGAAAATTTAAGAGTAGGAAATTTATTTGGTAAGGGATTATCAGATTATGGAGGAGATAAGGACAATATAATTTTAACTCTTTTAAGCTCAAAAATTGAGGAGAAAATCTGTGAGATTTATGGAGCTAATACAAATATTTGTGTTAGGGATACTCAGTTAATTAGTACCACATTAATTGAAGAAAAAAATGGGTGTCATTGTAAATATAAGGTTAATGTGGGAGTTAGAATTTCATTTAATGTTGAACCACAGAATAATTTCATAATTACATTTGTAATAGACAAAACTAATATTGAGATTGCAAATATTAAACATTATAAAATTTGATGATACTTAAGAAATATTAACCATAAATTAAGTTTAAATTTTAAAAAACTTAAGAGTAATTTAAGATTAGTATTTTAAACTATAAGTATCATGGAGATTATGAGGAGATTTTTTATGGAATATAATGTGGTTGAAGCAAGAGGAGCAAGAATAAAAGATAAATTAGGCAAGTTAAACAAATTAAAAATTAAGGGATTAACAATGAAGGAGGTTCAAGCAAGAATTGAACG
>JBOFQV010000102.1:0-7338 GCA_051650705.1 Clostridium sp. | reverse complement strand
ATTAAAGAAAGTACGTTTTTTTTTATTGCTCTTATTGGTGGTAGTTTGGGAAGTATTTTAGGTATGAATTTTTTTAGACATAAAACTAAGCATTTGAGCTTTAAGCTTGGACTTCCTGCTATTTTAGTTATTCAAGTATTTTTATATTTGGCTATGTTTTAAACTAGTGTTGAAGAGATAAGAAGTAAGAGTGAAGAGTGCAAAGTTAAGGAAAAAAACTCCTTAGGGAGTTTTTTATTTAAACCATTTTGGAATTGTTAAATTAAAGTTATCATAATCCTCTAATATCATTTCTGCTCTCTTAATCATTCCATCCACATCTTTTTGTCCAAACTTAATTGCCCATGCTATTGAAAAAAGCATTGTATCTGCTATATATAAGGATAAAATTTCAAAGAATTCCTTTGGTATTTCTCCATTAAAACTACTTTTATTTTATAAAAAATTCTTAATTAATTTATGGAATTCACTCTTAATGTCTTTATTTTCTTCTAAAAACTCTATAACTGATTCAATCGCTGGCTGTTTATATCTATGTCCTATCTTATTTCTAATTAATCTTGCTGAATTTAAATAAACACTTACTTCTTCACTAATTATCCCTTTATTTTTAAGCTTCTTTATTGCACTATCTACTGAAATAGCAATTTCATAGAGACTATACTCCTTTAATAGCATTGAAATAAAATCTTCATATACTATGAACAAACTTAAATATTTATATTTAAGACTATTAGAAAACTCTCCTTTTAAGTCTTCATCATCACTATACTTTTTTATTAGGTTAATAGATTTCTCTATATCTCCCTCTGTTATTTCTAAGTCATATATTAATTTTTTCAATCTCTCTTTATTCATAATCTAATACCGCCTTATCTAAGAAATACCAAAACTCCTCATTTTCCTTATAAAATCTATCATACTCTTCCCTTTTCTCTTCAAGTAATTTATCATATTCTATAACATATTGACTCTTTAATGCTTCAATTTTAATAATATTATTTACACTCTCATCATTTATGTCAATTAAGTCTATTTCTCTCCCTAGCATTTCTTCAAGTTTTAAAGATATTTTCATCTCACTATTAAAAGAAATTTTTTCTGTTCCTATTATAGCTATATCTATATCAGACTCTTCATTAAATCTTTCGCTTGTAAAGCTACCAAAGACAATTACATTTGTAATATTATTTTTTTTAAATAATTCTTTAAATTCATTACTCTGTAAAATCTTTATTATTTCTTCTTTTCCTTTAAAATTCATAAGATTTTTCTCTCCATTCATTTAGCATATCTATGTTTTATTAACGTTATTACATTTTAACAAGTTTTTACTTAGTTTAATAAACTAGCTTTCTATAAGGGATTTAGAAAACATATATATAGAAATTAAAAAATATATAAGATTTTATTTTTAATTATATCATAAATGTATGTTCCTTATATATACTAACCACTAATACTCATCTTAAACGCCATCTAAATCAAAAATATATCCTTTATCTAAAGTTAAGGATAGTGGTCACACACTATCCCTCTAAAATTCCTTCATCTTCCCATCTAAGAAATCATGAATTTGTTTTCTAGTATTAATCAAATCACATTGCACACCAATCTCATTTTGAATCCAAACCTTTTTCAAATCCTCTTTTAAAGGGAACTTATTCTTATTAATATTATCCATACCAATCTTTAAACAAGAAATGCCAAGCCCAACCAACTCCCTTGTTTTAAGGCTTGTTTCTACTTGTGGAACACCCTCAGAAATCATGGCAAAAAGCTCACCTGGCGCAACACTCATCAGCTTATCAGTAATCATTTTAACAACCCGCTTTTGCTTATGTGCCTTACTTTCCCTTCTTAAAGGTTTACTTTTTAAATAATCAATAGCCTCTCTTCCAGTTAGAAGATACATCCCATCCCCTAATTCCTTATAGCAATTTTCTTTAACCTCATCAATAGCCATATCCATTTCTATCCCAGAAACCTTATCAATCATTTTCTCAATTATCTTGTAGTCAAGCCTAACATAATTATTAATAGCTAGCTCAAAGGTTTCATTTAAAAATTTAATAGTCTTAACCGGGCCAACCTGATTATAAACCCTACCAATCTTCTTATCATTAACATAACAACTCTTTAAAAAGCTTACCACATTAATCTTATTGTTACCCTTATTAATCTGCATTAAAATCATGCTATCACACAATCCCTTATCAGTAATAAACACCCCTATGTTTTCATTTTTACTCTTATCTTCACAAACCCCTAAGTCTTCTTTTATTTCCACCCTATTAACCTTAGAAATTTGAGTGCAAATATATCCAGCACCTAAGGTTAGTAATATACTTTTTTTACCCATAAAACCCCTCTTTTCTTTTAGATATAAGTGGGCTGTAATAATACAGCCCTAATCAAGAATTGAAACTTAATTCTCAAATTCCAATTGTGAAACCCTCTCTTTTTCATCAACCACTATCTTCTCAAACTCCCTTTCAACTTCCAAAAGACTCTTAAAGCCTTCATCAATTCCCATTAATCTTTTAATGAAGTTCCTTTCATTATCCCTTAGCTCAAGCTCCTCATACCAGGCTCTTTTTTTACCATCTTTTGGTTCAAAGCTTGTATAATATAGATGAAGAAGAAAGTCACCTAAATACCAAAAATCTAAATCCTCTGTATATTTTTCTCCATTAATAAATCTGGCTAGTCCAAAATCTATTAAGGCAAGTTCCCCATCTTCCATTTCAATTACATTAGCCACTCTAATATCCTTATGAACAACTTTTTTCTCCTCAAGTATATGAATTATATTTAGTAGCTTTTTACAAACACTATATATCTCTTTTCTAGTAAAAACATATTCTTCACTATATATTATTTCCTCAAAAGTTCTTCCTTCTTTGTATTCTAATATATATCCACGTCTTCCCTCATCCTCAAAAGAGGTTATAAATTTAGGAAAGGCTTCATTATTTAGAAGCCTTAAAATTTCTTTTTCAAATTTTATTTTTTCTCTAACCTCATAAAGCATATTTTTCTTCAATTGCTTTATGACAACCTTGCTCCCCTCTCTATTTTTCCCAAGGTAAGCAATTCCATATCGACCTTCCCCTATAACCTTTACAATTTCATACCCATTACATCTCTGTCCCTTTTTGTAAAGCTTATCTCTTCTAAAAATATTCATATGTTTTTATGACCACCAAGAACGTGAACTACAGCTATGGCGTCTTCTTCTATGTCTTCTACTAGAAGAAAAGGATCTAGAAAAAATTGAAATAGAGCTAAAAATGCTGCTTCTATGTCTTCTTTGATAATGACCATGTCCATGGTGTGATCTTCTTCTTCTTCCACTGCATGAACTACTAAATACGCTACTAACTATACTACTAAAAAATCCCATAAAATCTCTCCTTCTTAAACTCAAAGAAATATAATTTAGATAACTTTAATATATTCCATTTCTTTCCATTTTGCAACTATATTTTAAACAATATCCACCTGCAAGTTTTAATTTCATATTTTATCTGATATCTTCTCTCAACCCCATTAATAACAGAGATGCAATTAAACACCTTCATTATATTTCCTGCTAGTTTTTCCATCTCTTCTGTAATGATTCTATCAATTTTTATTACAACATTCTTGTCCTCTTCGTCCAACTTAAATCTAATTGGTTTTATTCCTCCTAAGTTATCAAAGGCTGCTATTACTTGAATAGATTTTGAAACAACTTTCACTTAAACTCACTCCTATAAAATACTACTCATAATTGGATATTCATCCTCCCCAATTCCCCCTGTTAATGGCTTAATACCAGAATGAAGAAATGTAGATCTAATTACTGCATTTTTCCCATACTTCCCTCTAATCTTATCTATGGCACCATCTAAAGCCCTTAGTTTTTCAATGTCCTTCTTCTCAAAAAGACTTCCTTGGTAAAACTCATTTGATGATAAATTAGTAAGCCTAACTCCTAAATGCCTTATCTCTTGCCCCTTATAGCATTCATTAAAAGCCATCTTTATTCCCTCATATAGGGCATTTGTACAATCTGTGCTTGTTTCTAGCTTTCTTTGGTGAGAATACTTATAAAAATCATTAGTTTTAATAGTTACAGCCACAAGTCCACAAATACACCCAATATTTCTAAGCCTTGAAGCTGCATTTTCTGTTAAGCTTAATAATATTTTATAAGCCTCATCAACGTTATCAACATCATAGGCTGTGGTAGTGGAATTTCCTATTCCCTTTACCTCTATTTGATTTTTTTCCCTAACCTCAGAATCATCAATTCCATTTGCATAATTGTGTAAAACCACTCCAAAGCTTTTAAACTTATTTTTTAATATGTTTAAATCATACTTTGCCAAATCCCCAATGGTAAAAATATTTAACTTGTGTAGCTTTGGGGCTGTTGCCCTTCCCACCATAAATAAATCCTCCACAGGAAGTGACCACATTTTTTTCTTTATTTCATTCTCATATAATGTGTGTATCTTATTTGGCTTTAGAAAATCTGATGCCATTTTTGCCAGTAGTTTATTTGTGGATATTCCTATGTTAACTGTAAATCCTAATTCCTCTTCAATTCTCTCCCTAATTTCATTTGCATAATATAATGCCTTTTCTCCAAAATGACTTACATCTAAAAAGCACTCATCAACAGAGTATCTTTGAATACATGGTGTATACTCCTTAAAAATTTCAACCATTGCATTGCTACACTCCATGAATAACTCATAGTTTGGTGGATAAATTTCAAGGTCTTTGCATTTCCCTATGGCACTATAAAGTGTTTCCCCTGTTTCTATTTTAAACTTCTTTGCAGGAATTGATTTCGCAAGAACAATACCATGACGAGTTACTGGATCTCCTCCAACAACTGATGGTATTTCTCTAATATCCTTTTTAAAGCCCTGTTGAAGCATTGAAACTGCTGTCCAAGAAAGATAAGCTGAATTTACATCAATGTGAAAAATAATTCTTTCCCTTTTCATAATTTTCCCATTCCTTATATTTTATATATACTATTTTATCGAACCCATATTCGTTTGTAAAGAACATTTGTCTATTATTTCTATTATAATCATAATTTTTATATTTTATTCTTAAAACACCTCTCTTATTATAAAAATATCTTTCATCAAAAAAATTTTTCATTTAAAAATTCTGATTTTTTTATGAAAATCAATTCCGTATCACAAGACCCTCTACTCCCTTGAAATTAAAGGCTTTGCGCAACAAAAACACCCTAAGCACTTGGTAACATATGTTACCGATAACTTAGGGTGTTTCTATATTTATTAAATTTATTTCATTATTTTTAAGCTTTATTATATTATAAAATTATTAAATTCTTAACCACTTCTGCAACCTTAACTAAGTCACAAACCTTCATAAATTCTTCCTTTGTATGTGGTTTTCTCTCTCCTGAAGAAAGATTAACAGCCTTAATTCCATTACCATTAAAGATGTTTGTATCACTTCCTCCACCAGTTTGAGTTGTTGTTGGATTTATTCCCATTTTCTCAAATGCCTTCTTTGCATTAAGTACAACCTTATCATTTTCTGAAACAACAAATTCTCCATAAAGTCTTGAAACATCAATGGAAATCTTCCCTCCATAGCTTTCACAAACCTCTTTGAAAGTGTCTACCATGTGCTTAGTTTGAACATCTAAGCTCTCAATTACTGTACTTCTAGCCTCAGCCTCAATTGTTACACTTGGACAAACAACATTTGTTGCAACTCCCCCTTTAATTGTTCCAATATTAGCTGTTGTATTCTCATCTATTCTAAGTAGCTTCATTTTAGCTATTGCATCTGAGGCAATTTGTATTGCTGAAATTCCCTCTTCTGGTGCAACACCTGCATGAGCTGGCTTTCCTTCTATATTTATAACAATTTTGTCCTGTGCTGGTCCCTTAATTGTTATGCTTCCTGGGTCTCCACTTGTATCAAAAACATATCCAATTTTTGATTTAATCTTTGAGTAATCTAAATTTTTAGATCCCCACATTCCAACCTCTTCTGCTATTGTAAATACTATTTCAACTGGTCCATGAGGAATATTTTCCTCCTTCAATGAAGTTAATGCCTCTAAAATTGAAGCAATTCCCCCCTTGTCATCTCCTCCAAGGATTGTAGTTCCATCACTATAAACCACTCCATCTTTCACAATTGGTTTAATTCCCTTTCCTGGGACAACTGTATCCATGTGACATGAGAATAAAATTGGTTCCTTATCTAAGCTTCCATTAATTCTTCCAATAATATTTCCAAAGTTGCTTCCACAGGTTTCTCCTGAATTATCAACCTCACACTCTACTCCTATAGCTTCTAAATCCTTAACTACTCTTTCTCCAAAGCTTTTTTCATCATAGCTTTCAGAATCTATTTTTACATAATCTAAAAATCTATTAAGTACTCTCTCTTCTTTTATCATTTGATTCATCCTTTCCTTGTTTATAGGAATATTATACTAAATATCTACTTAAATATAAACCAATATATATATAAGTTTTTATTAAGTTTCTTCATTTATTTTAATTGTCTTAACTATATATGTTGCAATTAAATTTCTTCATATTCAATATTATCAATATGTGTATAAGTAAAACGTAAATATACTTATAAATAGCTAAATTGCAAGCATATATGTTTTTTAATTTCTTTATATAGTTTTTCACAAATCCAATAATAAATATTCAAAAAGGAGCCACTTTAATAGTAGCTCCAACTTATTTTATTAACATATGTGTTATTTCTTTTATATCATTCTTTATTTTTAAAATCCTTTTATCATATTTAACTATGGATTTTGGATTTTTCATCAAAAAGTACTTATGATTTTTCATCATAAATTTTATATTTCTAGTACTTTCATTAACTGCTGCACATAGGGTAAAAATAATTAAAGGTAGAATATTATTATCTTCCATATAGCATTTCCCCCAAATAATATATTATTACTATAATATATTAGGAAAAATACTCTTTGTTCATCATTTTTTTGAATCTTTCTTCATGGAAAAGCTTATTTTCTTTTAAGATTTCAAAAAAATATTTTAATTCTTCTTTAGTGCTTATTATTTTTTCTACCCTCTCCCCACTTCTTTCCTTATTTATAAAAGTTATTGTTTTACCTTCTGAAATCACCTCTAAAAATTTAACTATATAATCATTTAATTTCTTTTCCTCTTCCATGGTTCTTTTATTTAGCTTACTTTCTAGTGTCAAATTAATTTTATTATCCTTATTTCCTACAACAGCTATATCCATAGTTCTTTTATTTTGTTTATCCTTATAAAATAATAATCTTAAAAATAGTAT
>JBOFQV010000101.1:0-19549 GCA_051650705.1 Clostridium sp. | reverse complement strand
TATATAAATAAAATTGGTGTGCATAATTTAATTGGTATTGATAAATAATAATATGATTTAAAATAATTTATATTTTGATTCATACTTCTTGTATTTTTTGGCATTATAAATTCTTCGTTTTTATAAGTTATACCTAAATCATTACTTTCTCCACTATAAACTTTGTTAAAATTATATACAACTATAGTTACTATAAAATATGTAATTACAATTAAAGCTACAATAATTAATGTCCTTTTTAAAATCTTACCCATAATACATCCTTATATATTTATAAAACTATTTAATATATATTTATTAAATTTATAATTTATATCTTGTATTCAATTTTTAATATGCTATAATACTTTTAAATTACAACATTTACCTAGGAGGTATTTATGCAAAGATATATTTGTGATGCATGTGGTTACATTTATGACCCTGAAATTGGAGATCCTGATAACGGTATAGAGCCTGGTACTTCTTTTGAAGATATTCCTGAAGATTGGCTTTGTCCATTATGTGCTCTTGGAAAAGATGTTTTTTCAGAAGTAGATTAATTTATTAGTAAGATTAAAAGACAATTACCTACAAAATCATTTGTAAGTGATTGTCTTTTGCTATATAATAAATATATAAATGATGGGAGGGATTATTATGAATCCAACAACTAAAAATATGATCCAATTCTTTATTTCTTGTTTTGGACTTAGTTTTATGTTTGCTTTATTTACAGGGAAAACTTTAATTTCAATTGTAATCGGTGTATTTATTTCTATTACTATGTTTTACTCACCGAAAAAGATTGATAAAATGAAATCAGCTGAGGAAGCAACTACCTCTGAAAAAACGGAATAATTATTATATTTATAAAAAAATAAAGCATGGCTATTGCCATGCTTTATTTATCTTCTAATATATTATAATATTCTTTGATTTTATCTTTTGAGAAAGCCTCTACACCCTCTAATGGATATTTAATACCCATTGTTTCATATTTATTTACTCCAAGTAAATGGTATGGTAGTAATTCTATTTTTTCTACATTTTGTATATCTTTAATATATTCTTTAAATGCTTTTATATGTTCTTCTCCATCTGTAAGACCTGGTACAACAACATGCCTTATCCACATCTTATTTCCATTTTCTTGTGCTTGCTTTAAGAAGTTTTGTGATTCATCAATTTCCATTAAAGTAACATTTTTATATCCTTCTTTTGTAAAGTGCTTTATATCAAAAAGTATTAAATCTGTATACTTTAAAATTTCTTTATAATCTCCTAATCCATATCCTGCAGTATCTAGACATGTATGTATCCCCTTCTCCTTACAAAGCCTTAAAGCTTCCTTTAAGAATTCTGGTTGTCTCAACGGATCTCCGCCTGAGAAGGTTACTCCACCATTTGATCTATCAAAATAATTTTTGTATCTAGCGATTTTATTTACTAATTCTTCTGGTGTATATTCTTCTCCACCTGCAAAATTCCATGTATCAGGATTGTGGCAATACTTGCATCTTAATGCACATCCTTGGAAAAAAACTACTACTCTTATTCCTGGACCATCTACAAGTCCCATTGTTTCTATAGAATGAATTCTACCTTTTACCATTTTTTACACTCCTTTATTAGTCAAACAAGCTATCTATATAAGATAGCTTGCTTTTTTATATTATAAACTTTCGTGGAATGTTCTGCTTATAACTTCTAATTGTTGGTTTCTAGTTAATCTGTTAAAGTTAACTGCGTAACCTGAAACTCTGATTGTTAATGTTGGGTACTTTTCTGGGTGATCCATTGCATCCATTAAAGTTTCTCTGTTAAATACATTAACATTTAAGTGGTGAGCTCCTTGAGTGAAGTATCCATCTAAAATTCCAGCTAAGTTATCTATTCTTTGTCCTTCTTCTTTTCCTAACGCATCTGGAACGATTGAGAATGTGTTTGAAACTCCATCTTCACAGCATGGGTTGTAAGGAATCTTAGCAACTGAGTTTAATGAAGCTAAAGCTCCGTTAACGTCTCTTCCGTGCATTGGGTTAGCTCCTGGTGCAAAAGCAACTCCTGCTTTTCTTCCATCTGGAGTAGCCCCAGTTTTCTTTCCGTAAACAACGTTTGAAGTGATAGTTAATACTGATAATGTATGCTTAGCATTTCTGTATAATGGATGTCTCTTTAATTCTGCTGAGAACTTTTCAACTAAAGCAACTGCTAAATCATCAGCTCTATCATCATCATTTCCGTATTTAGGGAAATCTCCTTCGATTTCGAAGTCTACAGCAATACCTGCTTCATTTCTTATTGGCTTAACCTTTGCATACTTAATAGCTGATAATGAGTCAGTAACAACTGAAAGTCCTGCTATACCAAATGCCATAAGTCTTCCAACTTGAGTATCATGTAATGCCATTTGTCCTGCTTCATAAGCATATTTATCATGCATGAAGTGGATTGTGTTCATTGTATCAACATATAGCTTAGCTATATATTCTAATACTTCGTTGTATACTTCTGAAACTTTAGCGAAATCTAAAACTTCATCAGTCATTGGCTTCATTCCCTTAATTACAGTCTTACCTGTCTTTTCGTCAACTCCACCATTGATTGCATATAATAATCCCTTAGCTAAGTTAGTTCTAGCTCCGAAGAATTGCATTTGCTTACCAACCTTCATAGCTGATACACAACAAGCTATTGCATAATCATCACCATAAATTGGTCTCATGATTTCATCATTTTCATATTGAACAGCATCTGTCTTTATTGATATTTCAGCACAGAACTTCTTGAATCCTTCTGGTAAGTTTGGTGACCATAGAACTGTCATATTTGGTTCTGGAGCTGGTCCTAAGTTTACTAATGTGTGTAAGTATCTGAATGAGTTCTTTGTTACAAGAGTCTTTCCGTTTACACCCATACCACCGATTGATTCAGTTACCCAAGTTGGATCTCCTGCAAATAAATCATTGTATTCAGGAGTTCTTAAGTGTCTTACTAATCTTAACTTAATGATGAATTGGTCTATTATTTCTTGAGCTTCAGCTTCTGTGATTAATCCACTTGCTAAATCTCTTTCCATGTATACGTCTAAGAAAGTAGCTGTTCTTCCTAGAGACATTGCAGCACCGTTGTTTTCTTTAACTGCTGCTAAGTATCCAAAGTATACAGCTTGAACTGCTTCTTTAGCTGTTCCAGCTGGCTTTGATATATCAACACCATATTTCATAGCCATTGATTTTATTGCAGCTAATGCTCTAATTTGTTCATTAACTTCTTCTCTTTGTCTTAAAAGTTCATCTAACATATCCCCTTTAAGAGCACTTAAATCTTTCTTCTTTTCTTCTATTAAGAAGTCAATACCATATAAAGCAACTCTTCTATAATCCCCTATAATTCTTCCTCTACCATAAGCATCTGGAAGACCTGTTAATAAACCTGCACTTCTTGCAGCTCTTGTTTCTTCAGTATATGCATCGAATACCCCTTGGTTATGAGTCTTTCTGAACATAGGGAAGAACTTTTCTAAATCCTTATCTAATTCATATCCATATTCTTTTAATGAAGTTTCAACCATTCTGAATCCACCAAATGGATTTACAATTCTTTTTAATGGTGCGTCAGTTTGTAAACCAACTACTACTTCGTTATCCTTATCAATATATCCTGCTTCATAGTTATCAATTCCTGATACTCTATCAGTAGCAACATCTATGATCCCCTTTTTAATTTCTTCTACAATAAGGTCACTTGCCTTACTCCATACCTTTTCAGTCTTTTCTGAAATTGGTGCTAAGAAGCTTGCATCCCCTTCGTAAGCCTTGTAGTTCTTTTGAATGAAGTTTCTAACGTCAATTTTTTCTTGCCAGCTTCCACCTTTGAAGCCTTCCCATTGATTAAACATTGTTCATCCTCCCTTTTACTCTTAAACGATAATTTAATTATAATTTATCTAGAAGTATACAGTCAACAATACTTTTCATCTGAAAACGTTTGTCTTTGGTATTTTTTGATAAATTTATAACAAAATCTAATATTATTTTATCACATATTTTTTTCAATCTTAAAGTTTTCAGACAATTTAATTAGATTATTTCGTGATTTTTTTAACAAATATACAAAACTTGGTATCTATCTATCCCATTAGTAAAAAAAAGAGAGGTCTTCCCTCTCTCTTACTAATCAAAAACTTTAATTTTTAGCACCATATTGCTCATAATAAGCATCTATTCTTCCCTTAACTTCATCATCTATAAGAACTTTACCATTTATTTCTTTGTTGTAAAGATAGCTTACTACTTCTTCCATAGTAACAATTGCACATGTTTTAAAGCCATACTTTTCTCTTATTTCAACCAATGCTGACTTTTCTCCTTGCCCTCTTTCCATTCTATCAACAGAAATTATTAACCCTGTAACATCAACATTTCCTTGTTCCTTAAGAATTGGCATTGTTTCATTAATTGAAGTACCTGCTGTTGTAACATCTTCAATTATTAGAACCTTATCTCCATCATTTAATTTACTTCCTAAAAGTATTCCTGTATCTCCGTGATCCTTAACTTCTTTTCTGTTTGAACAGTAGTTAACATCCATATCATACATTGATGATAATGCTATTGAAGTTGTTACTGTTAGTGGAATTCCCTTATATGCTGGCCCAAAAAGAATATTGAAGTCCTCATTAAAATTTTCCTTTATTGCAGTTGCATAATATTCTCCAAGCCTCTTTAATTCTTTTCCGCTCTTGTAGTTTCCTGTATTAACAAAGAAAGGTGTCTTTCTTCCACTCTTAGTTACGAAATCTCCAAAAGTTAAAACTCCACATTCTATCATAAAATCTATAAAATCTTTTTTATATTGTTGCATTTTAAAATTCCTCCTAATTTATATAATTCCTACAATTTCATTAATGTCTTTTATTCCTTGAGATATAAGGAATGCTTCCATTTCTTCTATTATATCTTTACCAGCTGTTGGATTTGTGAAATTAACTGTTCCTATTTGGATTGCACTTGCACCTGCCATCATAAACTCAATAGCATCTAATCCATTTGAAATTCCACCAAGCCCTATAACTGGTACATTTACAGCCTTTGAAACCTCATGAACCATTCTAAGCGCTACTGGCTTAACCGCTGGCCCAGAAAGTCCTGCATATACATTATTAAATACCGGCTTTCTCTTATATGGATCTATAGCTAGTCCTTTTAATGTATTTATTAATGATATAGAATCAGCACCTGCTTTTTCAACCTTTAAAGCCATATCTACTATATCTTCTGCATTTGGACTTAACTTAACCATTAATGGCTTATTTGTAATATCCTTAATTTTCTTTACAACATCATAAGCAACTTCTGATTTAATTCCAAATGCCATTCCCCCTGACTTTACATTAGGGCATGATATGTTTAACTCTATCATATCTATATCTGAACTATTTAACTTCTCAACAGCAGTTTCATAATCCTCCATGCAACCTCCTCCAAGGTTTGCAATTACTACTGTACCTAACTCCCTCATTTTAGGAAGTTCATTTTTAATAAATGCATCCACGCCTGGATTTTGAAGCCCTACTGAATTCATCATCCCCATTGGAGTTTCAAAAACTCTTACTCCTGCATTTCCATCCTTTGGATTTAAAGTTAATCCCTTTGAACTTATTCCACCTAGCATTCCAACATCATAAAAGTCATTGTACTCTGCTCCAAATCCAAAAGTACCTGATGCTGCAATAACAGGATTTTTAAAATCTATTCCATTAATATTAACCTTTAACATTTTATTTCCTCCCTGTTTTAAAGTTCTACATAATCTCCATCAAATACTGGACCATCTTTGCAAGTTCTTTTATGACCTTCCTTTGTTTTGCATGTACAAACTAAACATGCTCCAACTCCACATGCCATATGTTTTTCCATAGACACATAAACCTTAACATTCTTTTCCTTACACATTTCAACTACTCTTTTCATCATAACTTCAGGACCACAGCATAAAACTGTATCATAGTTTTCTGGAATAAAGATTTCTGTTACAAATCCTTTATGTCCATGTTTTCCTGTATTAGTTGAAACCTTAACTTCATCTACAAACTCTGTAAATTGCTCTGTTAAATAAACCTCATCTCTAAATCCACCTAAGAAATCTACCTTATGATTTCCCTTTGCCTTTAACGCTTTAGCCACATCGTATAGTGGTGCAATTCCGATCCCGCCACCAACTAATGCAACTCTTTCTCCACAAGCATCTATATTAAATCCATTTCCTAAAGGTCCTATAAGACTTATATACTCTCCACTTTCAAGCTTAGTGTATTCCTTAGTACCCTTACCTACTACCGCATATAAGAAAGTCACATTTTCCTTTGTACTTTCACATATACTTATTGGTCTTGGAAGTAAAGTTCCTCCCTCAAGTTTAAGCATATAAAATTGCCCTGGTCTGCTTTCATCAGTGTTTTCTATAACCATTTTAAAGATTCCATTAACAATTTCCTTATTTTCTAAAACTTTAGCCTTATTATAAGTCTTTTTCATCCCTTTTCCCTCCTATGCTCTGTTTACAGCTTCTCTAATTTCATCTCTCATTCTTATAGCTTCTTCTCTTGCAGCTTTTCCAAACTCTTTTTCATTTCCTTGCTTCTTGTATGCTAAAAGAATTCCTCTTGATGAATTTACAACTCCACCATTTCCATTATTTAAATACATTGCAACATCTTCTGCCTTTCCACCTTGTGCTCCATAACCAGGAATTAGGAAGAATACATCTTTAAATTTATTTCTTATTTCTGCACCCTCTTCAATATGAGTACATCCAATTACTGCTCCTAAAGGAACATATCCACATTCACCCTTAGTTGCTTGTCCAAGTTCATCTATCTTTTCTCCGACAACATCATAAACTCTCTTGCCATCTACAGTCTTTAAGTATTCAAAATCTGCAGCTCCTGGGTTTGAAGTTCTAACTAGTACAAAAACTCCCTTATCTCCCTTTTCAATATAGCTCATATATGGCTCAATTGAATCCATTCCCATGTAAGGGCTTAATGTTATAAAGTCTGCTTCAAAATCTCCTTCAAAGTGAGCCTTTGCATACATTTTTGCTGTTGCTGCAATATCTCCTCTTTTTATATCTGCAATTATTATTGCATCCTTTTCTCTTAAATACTTAAGAGTTCTCTTATATGCCATTAATCCTTCAATTCCTAAAGCTTCATAATAAGCTATTTGAACCTTATAGCAAGCTACAACATCTAATGTTTCATCAATAATTTCTTTGTTAAATTCAAATATTGCATCCTCAATACTCTTTCCACTTTTAACATGCTCTGGTATATATGATAGGTCTGTATCTAACCCTAGACACACAACACCTTTTTCCTCAACTTTATTATATAACTTATCCATTATTCTACTTTTCATTTTACACCTCTCCTTTTTTATAAAGAATTCTTCCACCCTTAATTGTCATTTGGATTTCTCCAAAGAACTTCATATTCTCAAATGGTGTATTTCTTCCCTTTGAAGCAAACTCTTCTGGGTTTACTGTAATTTCTTTATTTAAATCTATTAGAACTAAATCTCCATCCTTTGAAACTTCAATTTCCCCTTTGTTCATCCCTAAAATTTCTGATGGATTCTTTGACATTAACTCACTTAATCTACAAAGTGATATCTTCTTATCTCTAACTAGCTTTGTATAGCATATTGAAAATGCTGTTTCTAATCCAACCATTCCTGGCGAACCCTTCGCTTTTTCTTCTAATGTATGTGGTGCATGATCTGTCCCAATACAATCTACATCTCCATGCTCTATTGCCTTTATTAGAAAATCCACATCTTCTCTTTCTCTTATTGGTGGGTTTACTCTATAATCATTTTCATCCCTAGTTAATGCTATATGGTGAGGTGTTACTTCACAAGTTACCTTTGCCCCTTGGCATCTTCCCTCAATAATATATTGCATAGCTTCCTTTGTGCTTACATGTGCCATATGAAGCTTTGCTCCTGTATATTTAGCTAATGATATATCTCTCCAAGTCATCATGTTTTCTGCAAGTCTCATATCAACATTAGTAAACTCTGGTGATTCTGCATGGGACATTACTACCCAATCATTTTCCTTTGCAATGTTCATTGCATCCATCATTACCTTTGAGTTTGATACCCCAACTCCATCATCTGAAATTGCCTTCACTCTATTGTCATTTTTAAATTCATTTAAATGCTCTAATGTTTTTCCATCAAAATTCTTTGTTATGGAAACACATTGGTGTAAATCTATTAAGTTTAATTCTTTTTCTCTTTGCTTTACATAGTTTAAAACCTCTAAAGTAGAACACACTGGATTTGTGTTACCCATTAAGCAAACTCCTGTATATCCTCCTCTAAGTGCCGCCTTGCTTCCTGTTTCTAAATCTTCCTTCCAAACAAGACCTGGCTCTCTAAAGTGTGCATGTGTATCTACAAAGGCTGGCATTAAAGTCAGCCCCTTTGCATCTACAACCTCTACATCCTTTTTCTCAATGTTACTACCATATTCTTTTATTAATCCGTTTTCTATATAAACATCACCAATGAAATTTTTGTTTGATGATATTATGTTTGCATTTTTTATTAATAAATTCATTTCTCTCACCCTTTTACCTTTCCTTTAAGCTTGTAATGTGGTCACAGTATTCACATCTATATGTACCTTTTTTGCTATCCATCATTATGAAAGATTGTGGAACATATTTTTCTACACTTGTTATACATCTACTATTTTTACACTTAATAATATTATAAACTTTTTCTGGTAAAACAGGTTTTATTTTAGAAATAATTTTTTGTTCTCTTATTTCATTTATTGTTATTCCTGGTGATAATAAGGCTAGACTTGTATAATCTATATCATAACAATCCTCTATTTTAATTATATCCTTCTTTCCCATATTGTTGCTGCATACATTCATTATTAAAGCTACTTGTGCTCCACTTCCCTCTAAGTTTAAATAATGAAATATTTTTATCCCCATACCAGCTTCAATGTGGTCAATTACTAATCCGTTTTTTATACTAGTGATTTGTAACATTTATACCACCTCCAAAAGTTTTGCAATAAGCGCCATTCTTACATACATTCCATATTCTGCTTGCTTAAAGTATGCTGCTCTCTCATCATTATCTACATCACAATGTATTTCATTCACTCTTGGTAGTGGATGCATTACTATCATATCTTTCTTTGCTTTATCCATTTTTTCCATATCTAAAATGTAGCTATCTTTTAATCTTAGGTATTCATCCTCATTAAAGAATCTTTCTTTTTGGATTCTTGTCATATAAAGAATATCAAGTTCGTCTATTACATCTTCAAGCCTTTCAACTTCTTTATATTCTATATTTTCCTTATCTAGGAACTGAAGTTTGATATATTCAGGTATTCCAAGCTCCTTTGGTGATATTAAGATAAATTTTGTATCCTTATATCTTGTCATTGCTTTTATTAAAGAATGTACTGTTCTTCCAAACTTTAAATCTCCACAAATCCCTATTGTGTGACCTTCAAGCCCATTTTTTAAAGATTCTATTGTTAAAAGATCTGTTAGAGTTTGTGTTGGATGTTGATGTCCACCATCTCCTGCATTTATTACTGGAACTTTTGAATAAAGACTTGCAACCTTTGCTGACCCTTCCATTGGGTGTCTCATTGCAATTATATCTGAATATATTGATACCATTTTTATCGTATCTGCTAAGGTTTCTCCCTTTGCAGTTGAACTTGAATTTGGTTCTGAAAATCCTAAGATATTTCCTCCTAGCTTCATCATTGCAGACTCAAAGCTGAATCTTGTTCTTGTACTAGGCTCATAAAATAGAGTTGCTAATATTTTCCCATCACATACCTTTGAATATGCTTTTGGGTTTTCTATAATTTGGTGTGCTAATTTGAATATTTCTTCTAATTCTTCTACTGTAAAATCCATTGGATCTATTAAATGTTTGTTTATCATTTTTAATTCACTCCTTTTTAACCTCTCTGAGTTAATTTAAAGGGGAAGACTTTCTTATGTATAATAAAAAATGCCATCCTTTATTTTAAAGGAAGGCATACTAAATCCTAGTATTATATCATAAAATTCTTCCTTCTTGGTCTCTCGTACCAACTTAAAGGTTATTCTTTCTTTTGGATAGTATACTATTTTATTCCCCCCTTGTCAATTACATATATTTACAAAATATAAAAAACCCAATAAAAATATTGAGTTTTTTATATTTTAATAATCTATTGGTTTAACATACTTCAAAAGAAAATTCTTTTGAAGTATGTGATAATTTATTAATTATAAGCTATTAATACATATGCTTATATCCTCTGTGAGGTGGAGGACAGCATGGTGGTTCTTCTGGTGGACATGGTGGTTTACATCCATGGTGTGGTGGAGGACAGCATGGTGGTTCCTCTGGTGGACATGGTGGTTTACATCCATGATGTGGTGGAGGACAGCATGGTGGTTCCTCTGGTGGACATGGTGGTTTACATCCATGGTGTGGTGGAGGACAGCATGGTGGTTCCTCTGGTGGACATGGTGGCACCCATCCGCAATGTTGTGGAGGACAGCATGGTGGTTCCTCTGGTGGACATGGTGGTACCCATCCGCAATGTTGTGGAGGACAGCATGGTGGTTCCTCTGGTTGGCATGGTGGCATCCATCCACAGTGTGGTGGTGGACATGGTGTTTCTTCTGGTGGACATGGTGGTACGCATCCATGTGGTGGTTGGCATGGTGGTTCTTGTGGTGGACATGGTGGTTGACATTGACCAACATGACAGCTACTTCCTAAATACTTACACCCTGCATATACTGTATCTGTGCAATAATGAATAATATTACAGTCATAAACATAGTCCTTAACCACTTTACAATTCTTAACAAATATATGATTATATCTTGTATAATAGTTATTATAATAATCTTTAGTAACTACATTAGCACATTTCCCATTTAACTTATAATAATTATTATGAACCTTTTCACAACCTTTTGGTGCACATCCACCACCATTCCCTTGGTGACCTCCTTGCATTTCAGGTTCTACTTCGTTTTCCCAGTTTTTATCTAATCCTTCGTTATTGTGTGAATAATACATATAAGAATTTCCTCCTCGTTTAATCATCTGTAGATATACTATACTATATTCCCTATACATAAATTTGTTACTAGTAATCTTTTGAAAAATTAAACAAAAAATATAGCACCATCTACACGGTGCTATATTAATAAATTAATGCCAATTATTCATTACATTATCCCACATCATTTTTCCACACTTAGCTAGTGTTACTGTACCATACACACTATTTGGAACGCTTGTTGATAATACTGTAAATACAAACTTCCCTTTTGTAAGATGGAATAATGCAGTATCATTTTCTACTCCCTTTTTATCTCCTGTCTTTGAAGAGATCTCATATTTTAAATCATCTGGTATATATAATGCAAGTTTATTTTTAATTTGCTGTCTTCTTAAAATATCAATTAACATTGTACTATTTTTTTCATCTAAGTAAGATGCCTTATTTAGTATTTTCCATAGCTTAGACATGTCATATGCACTTGTTAAGTTTTCAACCTCATTATCTGGTGCTTTTTCATCTGTTGTCTTTCTATTTAGGACAGTATTAGTTAATCCCATTTCTTTGATACTTTCATTAATTCTATTCATACCAACAATATCAATAATCTTATTTGCAGCTGTATTATCACTTTGAATTAGCATTGCAACTAACAATTCAAACACTGTATATTCTCTCTCATCAAACTCATGGATTATACCAGTTCCATAAACCTTATCTTTACCATCAATCTTTATTTTATCCAAGAAGTTAAGCCTTCCTAGCTCTACCTCCTTAATTAAAGCTACTGCTACTGGAAGTTTCATGCATCCAGCCGCCACCATTTGAACGTTTTCATTGTACCCATACACAAATCCACTAGATAAATCCTCAAAGAAAAATCCATACGTTCCTATTCTTGACTCTAAATATCTCTTTATCTCTTTCATAATACCCTCCAGCTTTTACTTATAATCTGTCCTATTAAAATTATAACATATTGTCAGAAAATTTTGAAGTATCAATTTTATTTTTTAAATAATTTTATTACCTAAGAAATCATTATATTATTTGCATTTTATTATTTTTTATTACAATTTATACAATAAAAAGCATGGAAAAAAATCCATGCTTTTTTTATTATTAATCACCAAAATTAATTCCAATTTTCTTAGCCATTTTAACTAATTCACCATTTGGATCTACTTGTTTTGTCTTTTGACCAATAACATTTTCTAAGCTATCATATGATATTTCATTACCTTTTAAGCATACCATATTTCCAAACTTACCTTCATTTATTAATTCAGCAGCAGCTACACCATATCTAGTTGATAAAATTCTATCAAATGTTGATGTATTTCCACCTCTTTGAATATGTCCTAAAACAGTACATCTTACTTCTTGTCCACCAAGCATTTTTTCCAAATCATCAGCAAGCTTATTTCCAATACCACCTAATCTAATTGGGTCTGGACTATCAGCAACTACTTTTGCAACAACAACTTCACCATCTTTTGGCTTAGCTCCTTCTGCTACAACAACAACTGTGAATGGTTTCCCTTCTGCTTTTCTTTGATTTATTTTTTCTACAACACTATTTACATCGTATGGGATTTCTGGTAAAAGAATAACATCTGCAGAACCAGCAATTCCTGACTCAAGCGCAATCCACCCTGCATTTCTTCCCATTACTTCACAAAGCATAACTCTATGATGTGATTCACCAGTTGTGTGAAGTCTATCTAAAGCTTCTGTAACAATATCTACAGCTGTATTAAATCCAAATGTAATATCAGTTGATGCTAAATCATTATCAATTGTCTTTGGAACACCAATAACATTTATACCTTTTCTTGAGAAATCTCTAGCTGAAGTTAATGTACCATCTCCACCAATAACAACTAAAACATCTACCCCTTCTTTTTTAAGGTTTTCAACTGCAACATCAGAAACATCCTTCTTTACCTTTACCCCCTCTTCTTCAACTGTGTAATCAAACAGATTATCCTTATTTGAGCTATAAAGAATTGTTCCCCCTCTATGAAGAATACCTGATACACTTTCTAAAGTTAGAGGAATGAAATCATTGTTATATAACCCTCTATATCCAAATTTATAACCGATTACTTCGTAACCATAGTTTAAGATTGCAGCTCTTGTAACCGCTCTTATTACCGCATTTAATCCTGGGCAATCTCCGCCTCCTGTTAGTAATGCTATTTTTTTGATCTCTTTAGCCATCTCACAAATCCCCCTCTACGAATTGTTTGTTTTAACTAGTTGCGTTTATATTTTTTATTTTCAGACAATTCAAGGCAAAAAAATATATTAAAAACCTTGTATTGACATTTAACAAAGTATTTTTTTACTTAACCCATTAAATATCCTCTCATCTTTACTAATGATATCATAAACTTTAACTGGTGAAAAGTGTTAATTTTATTAATGAATATTATTTTTTGAATCTTTCTAATATTTTTACATTTAATTAATATAAATTCTTTTTTATATATATAAATTATTAATTTCAGTTATATAAATACCCACTTATATTTTATTTTTATATAACACAAATAAAATATTTTATAATAAATGAAACCCCATCATCCTTTATAGTCTTCAGGTTAAATGGGGTTTCCTTAATGCATCTATGTTATCTTTTCAACTCTCTTCTATACATTTATTATACATAGAAGATTAATTACTATTTACTGTTTGTCTCTAATTATTGCAATATTACTAGAAGTATTTATACCATCTAAAGAAATTTCAATAGTATTTTCACCTATTTTAAATTCATATTCTTTATATGCATCAACTTCTTCAAAACCTTCACCATTAATATTTAAATAGTACTTCTTCATTATAGAACTATCTTTAAACCCACCAATAATAAATGTATTTTGTAATTTTATCTTTTCTTCCTCTGTCATATCACTTGTTGTTGCATTTTTCTTCTTTAAAATAATATATCCTCTCTCATCCTTTTTCTCCACTTTACTCCAAGGAGACAGTTGAAACAGTTCTTTATTTTCAGTATATATAGTTGGTGCAATGAACTTATCGCTATCATATTTAATATCTACAGCCTTTTTATCTTTTATTAATGTTATGTAACTATTGCTTTTTTTTGCATCTAAAGTATTATCTATTGCTATTGAATATGAACTCAAATATTCTTTTATATTCTTATTATACTCTCTATTTGATATGGTACCTTCAAAGCTTGTCTTTTTTAAATCATCATAAAGAATTTCATAGGCAGATAAAGCCTCTCCATTTTTTTCTACATATCCCCTATATTTAAAATCGATCATTACCCACTTATTATATTTAGGGCTCCAATATTCAACCGCATAATAGCTTGAATTTTTATTGAATTGAGGACTTTCTTTTCTAAACTCGCAAACTCTAGCCTCATACCCATATGCTAAAAATAAGTCTCTTGTTATAATTGCCATATCCCTTTCAGAAACTTTTTTATTTTCTCCCTTTTCCTTTAAAATATCATATCCATTTAAATAAAGAGATGATGGAATTCCATCATAGGAAACTATGTTATTAACTATATCAGTTATTCTTATTGCCATATCAAGCTCTTCATTCTGCTCTCCTATTACTTCATCTAATTTATAAACCTTATTTAGTCCACTTAATCTCTTATCTACAATATCAACCTTAATTGGTTCATAATATAATTGTATATTATCTTCATTATAATAGTTATTTTCCCAAGAAAGCACTCTCAATCCTTTGTTTTTATCATAGCTATTCCAATAAAAAATTACACAGGCCAATAAAATTAATATAATGGATATTTTCTTTATAAAACCTTTTTTCATATTTTATACACCTCTTAACCTTTTTTCTCTAGTATAAATTTAATTATACCTTTACATCTACCACTTTTGCAAGAAATGAACACATTAAAAAAGCTAGGTCTAAAATATAAACCTAGCTTAAATACAAATTAATAGAATAATGTAAAGTTTGGAACCTGTAATTGAGCTCCATTATTTTGCATATATGCATCATATAACTCTTTAGCTTTAGTATAGTTTGATGTTATCGTATCCTTTGTTTCTTTATCAGTACTATCTGTGATTCCATCATATGCAGATTTTAAGTTTACGTACCCTCTATTAACATCACCTTCAATGCTTATATAATAGATTCCTGCATTATTTAAAGTTAAAATATCACTTGAATCAACAGCATAAGCATTTCTAATAGCTTCTATACCTTGTTGTTCTTTCCCATTGTTTAAATAGAATGTTCCAAGGGTTCTATAATACTTTGTATTACTTCCATTTATTTTTATAGCTTGCTTTAAATAAGCTTCTGCCTCATCTACTTTACCTCTACTAATTTGAACCAATGCCATATTATAGAATATTTCTGCATCATTTGGTTTTAACTTAGAGGCCATGTTAAAGTAGTTAAAGGCTTTTTCACCATCTTGTGTTGTATACCAATAATAATCTGCAATTTTAAGCATAATATTATAGTTATAAGGTTCAATTGAAATTGCAGTTCTTAAATATGGCTCTGCAATTTTATCTTGCTTTTGCTTAATCATAATTTCTGGAATTAAGAAACCATAATTATCCGCATACTCTTTATTTTCTAATATACTCTTTTGACAGTATTCAAAAGCCTTAGAATAATCTTCTTTCTCAAACGCATTCCATGCAGCAACATGGTAACCTAAGAATGACTTCTTCTCATCTTTAATTATTTCCTCTAAAAGCTTTGTTGATTCTTCTTGTCTTCCTGTATTTTGTAAAACCTTTGCTTCTATTATTTTATGATTTACTTTTCCAATTTCTTTACCTTCTAAACTTTTTAATATCTCTTCAGCTTGAGGTGCAGATTCTTCTCTCATTGAATATATTTTTGCAAGCCACATCTTGTATGCTAATTCATCTGGATTCTTTTCAGATAACTTAGTTATTTTTTGTAGCACTAAATCATTATCATAAGCTGATATTTGAGCAATTACATCAAACACCTTAATCTCATCCATATCCTTATGCCAAGCATCTTTTAGAACTTCTAATCCCTCATCCCACTCATTAACCATTATATTTAAGTAAGCAGCTATTGACATATCATATGCTGATTTTTCATCAATTGGGTATTTATCAATAATTTTTTTTGCATCTTCTGTTCTATTGTTAAGTACATAAACTGGCACCATTGTACGATATAACTTCTTATTTGCATAGTTATCACCAAGCATTATTTCCCCGTATTCTAAAGCCTTTTCCATATTGTTATTCATTAAGCTTATAAATACTATATCACTTGCAAGTTCCATATCCTTCTCTGCATATTTACCATATCCATCTCTTTCGATTAATTTAACTCTCTTCTCATATGCATCTGCAAGTAAATTGTTTGATTTAACAAATTCCCCTTTTAAGGAATGAACCTCTGCAAGCTTAACTTCCCAAATTGGCCATGCCTCATCACCTTGAAGCTTTTGGTACTCTACTATTGCAGTATCATAATCTCCATTATAAAAAGCCTCTTCCGCCTTATTTGTTGCAATTGAAACAGTATCTTCAGTTGTTGCAAGTTTTGCACTAAACATTACAATAAATGCAAAAGAACATGTTAAAATTATCGGAACTATGCTCTCTAGTCTATTATTTTTTTCACAAGCCTTTTTATAGCCGTCTCTATATTTATTAAACTTCCTTTTAATCCAACTCTCTTTTTTCCCTACCGTATTATTAAATTTCCCCATACTTCCCTCCTAAAACATAAATCTTCTTAAGATTACATATAATACATTTTATCAAACCTTAAGATAAAAATCTACTAATATTATAATGTAACAAAATTTACATATTTCTTATGGATTTTGGCTTTTCTTTATAATTTCTATTTTCTATAATTATTTTTTTTGATATACTTTAATAAAATTGTTCAAAGTATGTTTTTAATAAAACAAATTTGACTATTTTTTAACTTTTATGTTTATACTTAATAGATAAGTAGTTTAAGGTGGTGGACAAAATTAAAATTAAAAGTATTTTAAGTATTTTAATTTCTAAAAGTGCAATATTTCTATCAAAAACACTTTTTAAAGGTGGAACAAACTTTCCAGGTAAAGTTGCACTTAAAATCGATAACAATATATTAAAGGAAGTTACAAAAGGATATAAGGTTATTTTAGTTACAGGAACAAATGGTAAAACTACTACCACAAGTATGATTTCTAATATTCTAAAAGCCTCTGGTAAAAGAATAATCACAAATAGCACTGGTGCTAATCTTTACACTGGTATTGTAGCTTGCTTTATTAACAATTTTAAATTTGGTAATAAAAATGAAGATACATATGCTGTAATTGAGGTAGATGAAGCAAATTTAAAATTCATTACAAAGGTTATTGAGCCCGAAATTATAACTGTAACCAATTTATTTAGAGATCAGCTTGATAGATATGGAGAAGTGTATACAACTTTAACTAAAATTCTTGAAGGAATTAACCTTTCTCCAAATAGTAAATTAGTTTTAAATGGGGATGAATCTCTACTTGGAGATTTAAATTTACCAAATCCATGTGTTTATTATGGATTTGATACAGAAATTGAAAAAGGAAAAAAATTAGATGTTAATGCTGATTCAAAGTTTTGCAAAAAATGTAAAGCTCCTTATGACTATGATTTTATAACATTTAATCACCTTGGAAAATTCTTCTGTACAGGCTGTGATTATAAAAGACCAGAGCTTAAATTTGGTGTTAATGAAATTATAGAGTTAACTCCTGATTCATCAACAGTTCAAATAAACCATTCAGAGTTTACCATAAGTCAAGCTGGAATTTATAATATTTATAATGGATTATGTGCTTACTCAATATGTACTGAACTTGGAATTGAAGAAAAATATATATCTTCTTCTCTTTCTTCTCAAAATTCAAGCTTCGGAAGACAAGAAGTTATAAAAATTGGTGATAAATCCTGTAAGATATTCCTTGTAAAAAACCCTGCTGGATATAACCAATCATTAGATACTATATCATTAAACAATACTGAGTTTTCAACAGCATTTTTGCTAAATGATAATTATGCTGATGGTACTGATGTTTCTTGGATATGGGATGTTAATTTTGAAAAAATTTCTTCTCTTCCTATTAAGGATGTGTTTATTTCTGGAATTAGAATGTATGACATGGCAGTAAGATTAAAAATTGCTGGTCTAAACACAGAAAACTTTAAATTAAAAGAAGATTATAATGACCTTACAGAAGAAATAAAAAATTGTTCAACTGAAACTGTATATATTCTTGCAACTTATACAGCTATGATCAATTATAGAAAATTCCTTCATTCTAAGGGTTATATTAAAGATCTATGGTAAGGGAGGATAAAATTATGGAATTAAATATATGTCATCTTTACCCTGATTTATTAAATGTTTATGGTGATGTAGGAAATATTCTTGTTTTAAAGCATAGAGCTGAAGCTAGAGGAATTAAAGTAAACATTCATAACATCTCTATAAAGGATGATTTAGATGAAAACTTAATGGATATAATTTTCTTTGGTGGAGGGCAAGATTATGAGCAATCAATTGTTTCTGAAGACTTAAAATCTACTAAAAGAGAAAAACTAAAAGATTACATTGAAAATAGTAAAGTTCTTTTAGCTATTTGTGGTGGATATCAACTTCTTGGTAAGTATTACATTGCTGCAAATGGTGAAAAACTAGATGGTCTTGATATTTTAAATATTTATACTAAACCTGGTGAAAAAAGATTAATAGGAAATACAATAATTTCAAATGAAGACTTTAATGAAAAATACGTAGGCTTTGAAAATCACTCTGGAAGAACCTTTATTAATGACTTGAAACCTTTAGGTAAAGTGATTTCTGGTTTTGGTAATAATGGTGAAGATGGTTATGAAGGTTGTATTTACAAAAATACTTATTGTACTTACTTCCATGGATGCCTTCTTTCTAAAAATCCTGAACTAGCTGATAGATTAATAGAAAATGCCTTAAAGCTTAAATATGAGAATGTACAACTTGAACCTTTAAATGATTTTCTTGAAACTTCAGCAAAAGAAGCGATATTAAAAAAATTAGAAAATAAATAACCAAAAAAACGTTACAATTTTTGTAACGTTTTTTTGGTTAAAATTACATGTAATATTTTTAATTTAAAGATACAAAATATAGATGTAAGATAAAATATTACATTTGATATTTATACTCTCACAGCATAAATATCATTTTCCTCTTCCATATCTACTTTTGTAATTGTATATTGTACACATTTAAATTCAAGGGCATTTTGAGCAAATGTCCTTAAATTGTATTTAAAGCAGTGATTAAAATTCAACAAAAGTGAAATACTTATTAAAAGAGAAATCATTTTCTTCATTCTATATCACCTCTTTAATTATTTTGTTTTCATTATTATTATCCCACATAAAAGAGGTTTATA
>JBOFQV010000100.1:0-34028 GCA_051650705.1 Clostridium sp. | reverse complement strand
AAAGACCTATGTACATACATAAGTCTTCTAACTTTCATAAATTATTCTATTCCTACTGAAAAAACTCATCTTCAAGTTTTTCTAAATCAATAATTTTTATTGATTTTAAAGTTACCTCTATAAGACCTTCATCCTTCATAGCAATTAACTCTCTTGAAAGAGATGGTCTTGGAATTCCTAGTTCATCAGCCATATCCTTCTTAGATTTAATTCCATACACTAAAGTACTGTTTCTCTTATAGTTATCTAATAATATTTTGCATATCTTCCTTCTGATTGTATCCAACTCAACTAAATTTATCTTTCTATTTAATAGTACTATTTTTTGAGATAATAACTCTAAAATATTTTCTGTAAACTTAGTGTTTTGTTGTATTATGCTTAACACAGTTTTTTTAGGAAGAGATAATATTTCACAATCCTCTAAACACATTACTGTTGCTGGATACTCATATTCCTTTGAAAATAGAAGTGCCTCTGCAAAAACATCACTTTCTTTAAAGTTAGCTAAGGTTAAAACTTTCCCATTTTCATAAATGGTTTGTATAACTGCCATCCCACTTAACACTACAGAAAGACATTTACATTTCTCACCTTGATTTGCAATGATTTGCCCCTTTTTATATTTTCTCATTTCACATTTTTCAAGTATGATAATTTTCTTTATTTCTTCTTCACTAACTCCCTTAAAAAGGCATGTGTTTTTTAAAACTTCTATCATTTTTATCTCTCCCTTTATATTATGATAAAAACATCTTTATATCATCCTCAACATTGGTAATTCCATCAATTCCAAAATTCTCAACTAAAACTTTTGCAACATTTGGTGATAAAAATGCTGGTAATGTTGGTCCTAAATGAATATTTTTAACTCCAAGATGTAATAACGATAATAATACAATTACAGCCTTCTGCTCATACCACGCTATATTAAATGCAATTGGTAATTCATTTATATCTTGAAGATTAAATACCTCTTTAAGTTTAAGAGCAATTAATGCTAATGAATATGAATCATTACATTGACCTGCATCTAGCACTCTTGGAATTCCTAAAATATCACCAAGCTCTAATTTATTATATTTATATTTAGCACATCCTGCGGTTAATATTACAGTATCTTTTGGCAGTGCCTTTGCAAAATCTGTATAATAATTTCTTGATTTTGCTCTTCCATCACACCCTGCCATAACTATAAATTTCTTTATAGCTCCTGACTTTACAGCTTCCACAACCTTATCTGCAAGGGCAAACACTTGATTATGTGCGAATCCTCCAATTATTTCACCCTTTTCTATTTCAGTAGGAGCTTTACACTTTTTAGCATGTTCTATGATTAATGAAAAGTCCTTTTTACTTCCCTCTCCACCTTCAATATGAACACATCCAACAAATCCTGCTGAACCTGTTGTATATAATCTATCCTTATAGCTTTCCTTTGGTGGTACAATACAATTTGTTGTCATTAAAATTGGTCCATTAAAGCTTTCAAACTCTTCCTTTTGCTTCCACCATGCATTTCCATAGTTACCTATAAAGTTTTTGTACTTTTTAAATGCTGGATAGTAATGTGCAGGAAGCATTTCTGAATGAGTATAAACATCTATACCGGTTCCTTCTGTTTGCTTTAACAATCTTTCTAAATCCTTTAGATCATGACCTGAAACAAGTATTCCTGGATTATTTCCTACTCCTATATTAACCTTAGTTACCTCAGGATGTCCATAACTTTCTGTATTAGCTTTATCAAGAAGAGCCATACCATCTACTCCAACTTTACCAGTTTCTAATGTTAATGAAATTAGTTCATCAATTGTTAGGCTATCATCAATTAATTTCCCTAAGGTTTCTTGCATATATGAATTGATTTCATCATTATCATATCCAAGTTCGTTTGCATGCTTCATGTAAGCTGATAACCCCTTTAGTCCATAAGTTATTAATTCTCTTAAGCTTCGTATATCTTCATCCTTTGTTTCTAAAATTGAAACCTTTGTAGATTTTTCATCTAATTCTTCTCTAGTTGTTCCATTCCAATTTGATACCTCAGATAATACTTCCTTATTTTTAACCTTATCTTTAAGTTCCTCTTTTATTCTTAAGGTATCAAATACTCTTAAATAAAATATTTCATCATCAAAATTTGCATTAGTTATAGTAGTGAATAAATTTAATGTAATTAAATGATTAATTTCCCTAGGGATAGTTCCTTCCTCACGTCTCAATTGAGTAGTAACTTCTGATAACCCTTTAGTTGTATATATTAATAAATCCTGCATTCTTGAAAGCTCTGGTGATTTACCACAAACACCAAATTTTGTACATCCTGTACACCCTGCTGTTTCTTGACATTGAAAGCAAAACATTTTATTTTCCATCTTTTTAATCCTCCTAAAAATCAACTTTATAAGTTAATTATAAGGTGAGTTTTTAAAAAACTCGGTAACATACGTTACAAACACAAATGTTTTCTAGCCCTTTTATTACAATGGCTACATAGCATTTTTCACTTTTTCCATTTTCATCACAATTTTAAATAAAATATTTTTTTCTAAAATTTATATTATTTATTATAAATAAAAAAAATAGCACACGTTATATAGTTTTTTCTAAAATAACGTGTGCTATATTCATTGTTGATTTACATTACAAAATCAACATTATTTTATGTTTTAAATCTTACTTTGCGTGTTCTTCAACAGCAACAGCAACAGCAACAGTCATACCAACCATTGGGTTGTTTCCTGCTCCGATAAGACCCATCATTTCAACGTGAGCTGGAACTGATGATGATCCTGCGAATTGTGCATCTGAGTGCATTCTTCCCATAGTATCTGTCATACCGTATGAAGCTGGACCTGCAGCCATGTTGTCTGGGTGAAGAGTTCTTCCTGTTCCACCACCTGATGCAACTGAGAAGTATTTCTTTCCTAAATCAACCATTTCTTTCTTATATGTTCCAGCAACTGGATGTTGGAATCTTGTTGGGTTAGTTGAGTTACCAGTGATTGATACGTCAACTCCCTCGTGATGCATGATAGCAACACCTTCTCTAACGTCGTTAGCACCGTAGCACTTAACCTTTGCTCTTGGTCCGTTTGAGTAAGCTTTTTCTCTAACAACTTCTAATTTGCTTGTGTAGAAATCGTAGTTAGTTTCTACATAAGTAAATCCGTTGATTCTTGAAATAACCATTGCAGCATCTTTTCCAAGACCATTTAATATAACTCTTAATGGCTCTTTTCTTACTTTGTTTGCTTTTTCAGCTATTTTGATAGCTCCTTCAGCAGCAGCAAAGCTTTCGTGACCAGCTAAGAATGCGAAACATTTAGTTTCTTCTCTTAAAAGCATAGCCCCTAAGTTTCCGTGTCCTAAACCAACTTTTCTATCATCAGCAACTGATCCAGGGATACAGAAAGCTTGTAATCCTTCTCCGATTGCTTCAGCAGCATCAGCAGCCTTTGTGCAACCCTTCTTTATAGCTATAGCAGCTCCTAAAACGTATGCCCAAGCAGCATTTTCAAATGCGATTGGTTGAGTTTCCTTAACAATTGTATATGGGTCAATTCCATACTCGTCACATACAGCCTTTGCATCTTCTAATGTTTTCATACCGTACTTCTCAAGTACAGGAGTGATTTGTCCTATTCTTCTTTCATAACTTTCAAATAATGCCATGATACTTTCCTCCTTACAACTAAATTATGAGTGTCTTGGATCTAATAATTTAACAGCGTCAGCAACTCTTCCGTATTGTCCTGATGCTTTTTCTAAAGCTTCGTTAGCTTCCATTCCCTTAGCAATGAATTCCATCATCTTTCCAAGGTGAACGAACTTGTATCCAATGATTTCGTTATCTTCATCAACAGCTATCTTAGTTACATAACCTTCAGCCATTTCTAAGTATCTTGGACCCTTAGCCACTGTTCCGTACATAGTACCAACTTGTGATCTTAATCCTTTTCCTAAATCTTCTAATCCTGCTCCGATTGGTAGACCATCTTCTGAGAAAGCAGTTTGAGTTCTTCCGTAAACTATTTGTAAGAATAATTCTCTCATAGCTGTGTTTATAGCGTCACAAACTAAGTCAGTGTTTAAAGCTTCTAATATAGTCTTTCCTGGTAAAATTTCTGAAGCCATAGCAGCTGAGTGAGTCATTCCTGAACATCCAATAGTCTCAACTAATGCTTCCTCAATAATTCCGTTCTTAACGTTAAGAGTTAATTTACATGCTCCTTGTTGAGGTGCACACCAACCCACTCCGTGAGTTAATCCTGAAATATCCTTTACTTCTTTAGCTAGTACCCATCTTCCTTCTACAGGGATTGGTGCTGGACCATGGTTAGGACCCTTTGCAATTACACACATTTCTTGTACTTCTGTTGAATACATCATAATTCTTAGTCTCCTCCCTAATTATTAGATAATTATAAAATAAACATAACTTGTTTATCTTATATTATAAACTTGGTCATAATTTGTCCCACTGGGATAAATTCATATCACATCTCTATTCTAACAAAAGTCCGTCCATCCCACAACCATTATTTAAAATTTTTGCCTTATTGTGAAGAAATTTTATGGCTTGATAATTTTTATTTAATATGGTAACATTATAAATCATAAGCCGCTGTGGCGGAATGGCAGACGCATTCGACTCAAAATCGAACGGGAAACCGTATGGGTTCGACTCCCATCAGCGGCACCAAAAAGATGCTAGATAAATTCTAGCATCTTTTTTATTACATAAAAAACTTTTCTATATCTTTAGCAAAGCATTCCTTTTTATCTTCGAAAATAGTGTGCCCACAATTTTCATACTCCATAAATGATATTAATGGATTTTTAAATTTTGAATAGCCCTCATAAACATTATTATAATCAATCAACTCATCATTCTTTCCATGAGTAATTAAAACTGGAATTTTAATTTTCTTAAAATCCTCTCCAAACCTTTGGTCAAATAACCAATCACTCATTGCCCATGAATGCTTCAAACTCTTTGAATTACTAGAAAATATAAATTCTTTTATTTGCTTTCTATTTAAAATCCCCTTTATTCCTTTGCTATTTAACGGAATAGTATTTGCTAAAAATATAAAGCTTTTAGGAATTCTATTTTTATATGAATTTAATAATCTTTTTACAGTATTTTTTACTCCTTCCTCAGAAAAAAATACTGCTGGGCATGCACCAACATATTTTTCAACCTCATTTGGATAATTTCTTAAATATAAAAATCCTAATGCTCCACCAAATGATCCACCCCACAAATACACCTTTTTGCCCTTATAGTTTTCTTTAATATAATTTACTATTACATGGACATCATAAGTAATATCTTCTTCTCTTATTTTATTTTCTAAATCATATGTAGATTTCCCACTTCCTCTTTGGTCAAAATATACTAATATAAATCTTTCTTCAAGCTCTTTAAAACTATCATGATTTAATAAGGGCTCTGCTCCACTTCCTGGTCCTCCATGAAGTATTATAATAATCTTATTACTTTCATCATTTCCTCTAATTGTTGTGAATAAATCTACATCCTTAGATTTTATATACAAACTTTTATTCATCTCTTCTCTCCCTTTAAATACTCACCAAATTATTATTTTCTCACTTTTTAAAGCACTATTCAACCCTCTTCTATTCTCTTATTTATTATGTTATTGTTATTATAATTAATATTATATGGAGGTGTTTATAGTGTTAAAACCAAATGATACTGTCGCAATTTTAGGCTGCTCAAATCCACTTTCCCATTCTAACTACAAAAAAGTTCAATCATTGAAGGAAATTTTAAACAGCTTAAATATAAATGTAGAACTTTCTCCCTACTTATTTGATAACAACTCTTCTCCCAAACACAGAGGAGAAATATTTAATAAATATATGCAAGATTCAAATATCAAAATAATTTTTGATATTTCTGGTGGAGATTTATGTAATGAAACCTTAGAATATATAGATTTTAATTCGTTTAAAAATAATAAAACACTTTATTGCGGATATAGTGATAATTCTGTAATCATTAATGCACTTTATAAGAAAAGTAACCTATATTCCTTAAATTATCAACTTACTAGACTAGTTGGGGAAGATAGCCAAAATCAACTTAGCTTATTTAAAGATACCTTTTTAAGTAATTCAAAAGCTCTTACTAATTTTAATTATAACTGGATATCACAAAATAAAATGAGTGGAATTGTTCTTGGTGGAAATTTAAGGTGTACATTAAAACTTGCCGGAACTGAATATCTTCCAGACTTTAATAATTCAATTTTATTTTTAGAAAGCCTTGGTGGCGATTATAAAAAGGTCATCACTTACTTTACCCAATATAAGCATATGGGGATTTTTTCAAAAATAAATGGAATAATACTTGGTGAATTTACTGAACTTGAGAGAGAAAATGGTGTTAACGCTCCAATTGAAATATTAAAAAGCATCATAGACATTTCAAAAATCCCAGTAATAAAAACTCAAGAGCTTGGTCATAGTCAAATTTCTAAAGCAATAGAAATAGGTGAGTTTAGAGAATTCTTATAAACTAAAAGCATGGATATCTTAAATAGAGTAAGATACCCATGCTTTTTATTATTCTTCATTTTCTTTTTTTTCATATTCATTAATTAATTTATTTAAAAAGCTTACTGTTTTTATTGGTGCCTTTCCAATACTTGTTTCTCCAGCTAACATAAATCCAGTAACTCCATAATTAATTAAATTATAAATAGATTCAACCTCACTTAACTCTGGACTTCTTCCATTTTTCATACTATTTAAAAGATGTGTCCCAATAATAATATCTTTCTTATATGCTTTCATATTATCTAAGGCTTCATATTGATATTTAGGCGCTTTAACGATACTACTTTCAGCAATTAAATCTCCTCTTCCAATCAATATTCCATCAACTAATGAGGATATTTTGTGAATATTTTCTATTCCTCTTGGTGTTTCAACCTTTGCCCATATTTTAGGTATTCTTCTCACTTTCCCCATAGAGGCAATAAAGTCTATTATTTCAGTTATTTGGTTTTCATCCTCCACAAAAGATTGACAAATTATATCAATATTCTTTTCTATTGCCCAGGAAATATCGTTTTTATCCTTCAATGATAGCTCAATATTCTTTCTATCAAATCCTTTAATATTGCAACCTTTCCCAGCCCTAACAATACCTCCGCTTGTAACCTTAGTTGTAAGTATTCCTAATTCTTCTTTTACAACCTCAAATCTCATTGTATTATCTTTCATAGATATTTCATTTATATCATTAGTACTTAACTTTTTACTTTCTATGTTCAATGGAATTACCCTCAAGCCCTTATCGCCTTTTTTTAGCTTTCCATTTTCATACTTATCCTCACCACAGAATATAACCTCTTCACCATTATATATCTTATATATAAATGGAAGTTTAGAAGATACTCTTATTTTGCTCCCAGATAAATCCTGCATTATATGTATATCCTTTTTTATTTCCCGTGCATTTTTTAATAGTTCTTCGAATTTTTCTCGTTCTCCATGTGAGAAATTAAACCTTAATACATTAGATCCTGACTGTATAACTTCTTTAATTACCCCTTTTTCTAAGATGCTTGGTCCAACTGTCGAAATTATTAACATTAACTTCCCCAACCTCCTATATTGCTAATACTATACTTACTACTTGATTCATCAATTTATTACTATATTTAAAACTATATTAAATATTTTATAGTTTCCTTAATAGGTTCTAAGTAAAGTATTTTTAGAATAAATATTATGGTAGATTGATAAATTAGGAGGACATATGAAAAAATTTTATTTTATACTAGCTATAATTTCTATTCTGTTCTTAGGTGGATGTGGTCTTAATGATGCAAAATACATAACCCTTACTGATAAACCTTCAGCTGATTACTATACCAAAGAAATACACAGTAAAATTCTTTCTGGTGATGAATATTCTATTACTGTTTTTGATACAAATTTATATAAGGATATTAAGGTTGACTCGAGTGAAAAATATGTTATTGAAGAATTTCTAAATTCATTATCTACTCAAAATTTTACTGAGGTAAGTGAACCACAAAATGAAAAAGAGCCTTATAGAATAATACTAAATTTTAGCGGAACTAAATATCAGCTTAAAGTATTCAATGCTAACTCTACTACTATTTCTCCATGGGATGGAAAATATAAAGCTGATTCTATAAACTTTAAGGATATTCCTCAAAGATATAACTTATTTGATTTTTGCGAATATATTAAGAAGAATCATTAATAATAAAGCACATCCCAAAAGATGTGCTTTTAAACTTTATTCTTTAATTAATTCTTCTAGTAGTTTATAGACTCTTTTATTTAAAAGAGGATGTACCTTATACGGTGCAATTTCAGAAAGTGGTTTTAGAACAAACTCTCTTTCTTCCATTCTTGGATGAGGAATTACTAATTGCTCCTCCTCTAAGACTAAATCATCATAAAAGATTATATCTAAGTCAATTATTCTTGGTCCCCATCTTAAAATTCTTTCTCTTTTCATCTTCTCTTCAACAGATAATAAGAAAGTAATTAATTCTTTTGGATTTAGAATAGTTGTTAATTTTATTGCCCCATTTAAGAAAGTATCTTGTTCTTCAAATCCCCAAGGCTCTGTTTCTATAAAGGAACTTTCCTTTAATATTTCAATATATTTATTTTCCTTAATTAAGCTTAATGCTTCTCTTAAGTTGTTTTCTTTATCTCCAATATTACTTCCAATAGATAGATATACTTCATGCCACCCTCTTGTAACCTCAACAGCAGCATAATCTAAATGTCTTCCTATTGGCGCCCATGGTTTTTTTAATAACACTTTAACCTTATTCACTTGTGGATAGGTAAACAACACAAAATTTGCAATCTCCTCACAAGCTGTTTCAATTAAATCATAGGATTGCTTTTTAAATTCCTCTTCAATTTTATGGCACAATTCTCCATAATGAACAGATGCATTTAAATCCCCTGTTTTTGCAGCAACACTTAAATCCACATCTAGTTCTAAGGAAATAATAAACTTTTGCCCTAAAAATTTTTCTTCACTAAAAACTCCATGGTTTGCAAAAATCTCAACATTTTCAAGATAAATTTTATCCATAGTTCCCCCTTTATTTAGCCTTTAATATTTTATCAGTCATAACACAGACTCTTTTATTTTCTCTAACATCATGAACTCTGACAAAGTCACAGCCCTTCATTATTCCAATAACTGATGTTGCAAGTGTTCCCTCAACTCTATCATCAACTGGTAAATCTAAAGTTAATCCAATTATTGATTTTCTTGAAGTTCCAAGAAGTATTGGAAAACCTAATTCATTTAATTTGTCTAAATTATTCATTACAATTAAATTTTCTTCATATGTTTTAGCAAAGCCTATTCCTGGGTCTAAAATAATACTTTCTCTTTTAACCCCTGCATCAAGTGCTATATTTACACTTTCAATTATATCTAATAATACATCTCTCATTAGATTCTTATAAGGAATATTTTCTCTATTGTGCATTAGTATACATGGAACATTATACTTAGCTGCAACATTTGCCATATTTGCATCCTTCTTAAATCCCCATACATCATTTATAATATTTGCCCCTGCTTTTATAGCCTCTTCAGCAGTTCTACTTTTATAGGTATCAATAGAAATTGGAATATCAAATCTTTCTCTTATTCCTTTAATAATTGGAACAACTCTCTTTATTTCATCCTCTTCTGAAACAGTTTCATGACCTGGTCTTGTTGACTCTCCACCAATATCAATGATATCTGCACCTTCTTCAATCATCTCTCCAACCCTTTTAACTGCTGCTTCTACTTCGTTAAACTTTCCACCATCTGAAAAAGAATCCGGAGTTACATTAAGTATTCCCATTATATAAGTTCTTTCTCCAATGGTAAATTCCTTATTTCCAATTTTCATGATTAATACACTCCTTCTAATAAGTGATTTTAAAATTCTTCTTTTCTTTGCTCCAATAACATTCTTTTTCTGCATTGCAGCAGAAACAATTTCTTGAAAGTTTATCACTTTTCTTAATTATCTCTTTAAGCAAGTCCTCATTTTCTCCATTTTCTCTATGTGATTCAATTCCTCCAAGTATAGTATTAATCTCTTCATCTGAATATGTAGTCCTACTTAATATTTCCCTACCAATAATCACACTTCCCTCATGATGTGGAATTCCATTTTCATACTCTAAAACTCTTCCAAGGTCATGTAAAAGTGCAATTCCATAAACTACATCCTTTGAGTAGTTTAATTTATTCTCCAAAATCTGTATATATGCTATTCTTGCTAAAGCTAAAAAATGCTCAATATCATGTCTACAAAACACTCTATTTTCTTCAAGGATTTTTAGTTTTTCTAAACACTCTAAAAATCCCTTATCTTGAATAATCTCATTATATTTATCCATAATCTATCCCTTTATTAAGCTCATAGCTTCTCTTTTTAATTCCTTGTCCTCATTAAATATCCCTCTATAAGCTGTTGTTATAGTTTTAGTTCCAGGTTTTTTAACCCCTCTCATTGTCATGCACATATGCTCCCCTTCAACCATTACCATTGCTCCTTTAGCACCTAAATATTCCATAATGCTATCTGCAATTTCTGAAGTTAAACTTTCTTGAAGCTGAGGCTTTTTAGAATATACATCAACTGTTCTTGCAAGCTTTGAAAGACCTGCAACCTTTCCATTTGGAATATATGCAATATGAACCTTTCCAAAGAAAGGAACAAAATGATGCTCACACATTGAATAGTAAGTTATATCTTTTTCTATAACTAAATCATCACTTGGTGCTGTAAAACACTTACTTAAATGTTTTTCTGCTGTTTCCCCAATTCCTGAAAAAACCTCTTCATACATTCTCGCAATTCTTTCTGGTGTTTCAATTAACCCCTCTCTATTTGGATCTTCCCCAATTGCCTCTATTATTAATTTTGCTGCTTCCACTAGTTTTTCTTTATCTACCACTTATAGCCCCTCCATTTTTGTCTATATATTCATCGTAATAATCTTTTATAATAAAATAGTGCTTTTCATTATTATAAATCCTATTATCAATTTTGTTAACCTTTATTACTCCCATTACACTATTTGTAATAAATACTTCCTCACTTTTCATTAACTCATCTAATGTAATCTTCTTTTCTATAACATTAAAATTTTTAATTATAAACTCTCTTATAATTCCACCTAAAAGTCCGCATTCTAATGATGGTGTAATTATATATCCATCCTTAACTAAAAATATATTTGATGATGTTGTTTCACATAAAAAACCTTTTGAGTTTAAAAATAGTGCATCGTCAAACCCTTCATCCTTAGCCTTTTCCTTTTCCAAAATATTTTCTAAATAATTTAAAGTTTTAGCTTTATTTAATACTGATGATTCATTTCTATATGTAGAAGAAAGTTTCAATGAAAATCCCTTTTTATAATCATCCTCACCATATGAATTTTCTCTAGTTGTAATAACAATATTTTTTTCAGTAACAACTATCTTAAGGACCCTATTCTTTATATTGTTATTTGCAATAATTTTTTCAATTTCCTTTTCTTCATCTAAGGTTATCTTTGAAATCCCAACTATATCTATACTATTTTTCAACCTATTAAAATGTTCTTCATAAAATAATGGAGAATTCTTCACAAGAAGAGTTTCAAAAACCCCTCTCCCAAACATAAACCCATCATCTATTTCCACAAGCTTTTCATAAAAAATTATATTTCTCATCTTAATACCCTCATTAATGCTTTTGCTTTGTCTAAGGTTTCAACATACTCATCCTCTTCAACAGATTCAATTGTTATTCCTCCACCTACTCCAAAAAAGCACTCATTTCCCTTTTTAACTATTGTCCTTATTGCTATATTAAAATCGCAGTTACCATTAAAATCAAAATACCCAATAGCACCTGTATAAATACTTCTTTTAAGCCCCTCTAGTTCTTCTATTATTTCCATTGCTCTAATTTTAGGTGCACCTGTTATTGATCCTCCTGGAAAACACTTTCCTAAATACTCTGCTGTTTTACCACTTTCTTTCAATTCTCCTTTTATAGAAGAAACTAAATGAAACACAGTTGCATACTCTTCAATTTTAAATAATTCAGTAACCTTCACTGTTTTAGGCTTACAAACTCTACTTAAATCATTTCTTTCTAAATCAACAATCATTAATAATTCTGATTTATCTTTTTCACTATTTCTAAGCTCCGCTTTCAAAAGCTCATCCTCTTCTTCATTTTCCCCTCTTCTTCTGGTACCCTTAATTGGACTAGTTTCTAATATTCCATCTCTTACACTAATAAATCTTTCAGGAGATGAACTAATAATCTGAAAATCATCAAAATCCATTAAAGCTGAAAATGGCGCTTTGTTAATACTTCTTAATCTTTTATATATTTCATCATGTTCTTTATTGCTTGCCACCTTAAACCTTTGTGTCATGTTTGCAATATAAACATCCCCACTTCTTATATATTCCTTTATTCTTTCTATTGCTTTAATATAATTTTCTTTTGTAAAGTTTGATTCAAACATCACATTATAATCTTCAATAAAATCCTCTTCTTTTATTGAAACACCATTGATTATTTTCTCCTCAACCTTTTCAATGCTTGTCTTTTCATTCTCCAATATCCCTCTCGAAGTAATAAAAGTCCTTTTATTAATCAAATCAAAAATTATAATATTGTCATAAAAGTTAAAAATACAATCAGGTATATTCATATCTTCCTTACTTGTATTAGGTATTTCCTCCATTACTCTTCCAATATCATAGGAAAAATACCCAATGGCCCCTGAATATAAAGGAAACTCACTTTTTTCTTCATAAGAATATTCATTAATTACCTTCTGAAGCTCTTCAAAAGGATTCCCCTCACAAATATATTCATTATTTATATAAACCTTACGCCCTTTAGAAGAAAATGTTTTAAATTTATTCACTCCAAGAAAAGAGTACCTAGATAAGTTCTCACACTCTTTTGAACTATCTAAAAGAACTATATCCTTATAATAATCCTTTAGAGACATATATATTTCAAATGCATTTAAGCTACATTTAATTTCTTTAATCATACTTTATAATTCTCCCCTACATATGCTTACAAAGTTCTTTAGTAAGCTATGCCCCTCTTCTGTTAATTCTGCTTCAGGATGAAATTGAACTCCGTATATTTTATACTCTTTATGCTCAACTCCCATTACAACCCCATCTAACGTTTTAGCCGTTACTATTAATTCATTTGGTACTGTATCTCTAGCAATTTCAAGTGAATGGTATCTTGTAACATTTAAAGGATTTTTTATCCCCTTAAATATTCCATTATTATTGTGATTCACCTCACTAACCTTTCCATGCATAGGTTGTTTTCCTCTAATAATTTCTCCCCCAAAACTTTCCCCAATACATTGGTGTCCCAAACAAATACCTAAAATAGGAATTTCTTCTTTGAAATTTTCTATTATCTCAATGGATAGTCCAGCTTCCTTTGGGTTTTTGGGACCTGGTGATATAACTATCCCCTGTGGATTTAAAGCTCTTATTTCATCAATTGTTATTTTATCATTTCTATATACCATGACTTCTTCTTCTATTTCATTAAAATATCTAACTAAATTATAAACAAAGGAATCATAGTTATCTATCATTAAAATCATATTATTCTCCTTAGTTTTCAAAATTTATATTACCTACATTTCTTTGGTATGGTAGAATACTTATAATACATAAATTATATCATATATTAATGATAGTTTCAGGAGGTGATTTAATGTTTAAAGTTGATTTTCATATGCACTCTACAGCCTCTGATGGATTGCTAACACCAACGGAAGTTGTTAAAAGAGCACATAAAAATGGTGTAAAGTACATGTCTCTTACAGATCACGATACAGTTTCTGGTATTGATGATGCTATTAAAGAAGGAAACAAGCTAGGTGTTAAGGTTATTCCAGGTGTTGAACTTTCTACTAATTTTAATGGTGAAAGTATTCATGTATTAGGATTTTTTAAGGATGATAGCTATAAAAATGAAGAATTTATTTCTAGTTTAAATGAACTAAAAAATAAACGAGTAATAAGAGCTGAAAAAATAGTTGATAAACTTAGAGAGGTTTATGATATTGATATTAATTTTAAAAATGTTTTAGAAAGAGGTAATGATGTGGTAGCACGTCCACATATTGCAAAGGAAATTATTTCAGCAGGTTATCCTTATGATATCGAATATATCTTCCAAAATTTTATTGGAAAAGGTTGTGGGGCTTATATCCCAACCAATAAGCTTACTGTATTAGATGGAATTAAGTTTCTAAAAAAATATAATGCAATAACTATACTGGCTCACCCTGTTCTAATAAAAAATTCATCTCTTTCTGATTTTTTAAATATTGGTCTTGATGGAATTGAAGCTGTATATTTTCAAAACACAAAGGAAGATGAAAGTAATCTTATTTCCTTTGCTAGAGAGCACAATCTCTTAATTACCGCTGGCTCTGATTGCCATGGTGATTTTGATAATGATATACGCCATGGTGATATTGGAGATATGCCTTTAGATGAAATGTTTCTAAATAAATTTCTAAAAAAACTAAACTTATTATAAGAAAAAGCATGGACAAAATCCATGCTTTTTATCAATTTATTCTTTTTTTTCTAACTCTTTAGGATCGTCTAAAAAACCTTTATTTTCTGTTGTTGGGTTATTTATTATACCTGCCATAACTAAAATTGAAAGAATTGTTGTAACTATTTCATTATAATCATCTGGAATTACACTAACTCCAACAGCCTTTAATACTAGTGGTACTAATGATGCAACAGCAACCCATAATCCATAGTTTTTAAAACGGGAAGTATTCATACTATTCCCTCCTTTCATCCTACTACATCATATGTCCATAATACTAATATAGTTACTATAATTTCATAAAGCAAAAGGTGAAGGATTAACTCCCTCACCTTAAACTGCTATGCTTCAATTAAGAATGCATAATACCCTCGCATTGTTTCATATATATCTGCTTTACTTGCAATTTCCCATGGTGCATGCATATTTTGAAGTGCAACACCACAATCTATAACTTCCATATTATATGCTGCTAAAATGTAGGCAATTGTACCGCCTCCACCTTGATCAACCTTTCCAAGCTCAGCTGTTTGGAATGTAACATTATGCTTCTCCATTATATTTCTAAGTTCAGCCATATATTCTGCATTTGCATCATTACAGCCTGATTTCCCTCTTGCTCCAGTATATTTATTAAACACCATACCTCTTCCAAAGTATGCTGAATTTTTCTTTTCCATTACTGAAGGATAGTTAGGATCATATGCTGCACTTACATCTGATGATAGCATTTTTGAATTTGATAAACATCTTCTAAGCTTTAAATCACTATATCCTTCTACTTTTTCCATTACTTCTGCAACAATATTTTCAAAGAATTTAGATTGCATTCCTGTTGCCCCTTGACTTCCAACCTCTTCTTTATCTACTAATAAGCACACAGCTGTTTTATCAATTTCTTTTATATCAAGTAATGCTCTTAAAGAAGTATATGCACAAACTCTATCATCTTGACCATAAGCCATTACCATACTTCTATCTAGACCATAATCTCTTGATTTTCCTGCTGGAACTAATTCTAATTCAGCTGATAGAAAATCTGCTTCTTCAAAGTCATATTTTTCTTTTATAAGCTTTAAAACATTCTTCTTAACAGCATCTTTTTCTTCTCCCTTTAATGGAATACTTCCAACTAAAACATTTAAATCTTCACCATCAATAACTTTTGCTGCTGTTTTTTGCATTTGATCTGCTGATAAATGTACTAATAAATCTGAAATTCCTACTACTGGATCTGTTTCATCTTCCCCAATTACAACTTCAATTTTAGTTCCATCTTTTTTAATTACAACTCCATGTATAGCTAACGGAATCGTAACCCATTGATATTTTTTAACCCCTCCATAATAGTGAGTATCTAACAATGCTAACTCTGTCTCTTCATATAATGGATTTTGCTTTAAATCTAATCTTGGTGAATCAATATGAGCACCTAATATTTTCAAACCTTTTTCCATTGGTTCATTTCCAATTAGAAATAAGGCAATAGTTTTCCCCATATTAGCTGCATAAACCTTATCACCAGGCTTAAGTCTTTCATTATTTGCTAAGATTTCATTTATATCTTTATAACCTTCCTTCTTAACAATTTCAATAGTTTCATCTACACATTCTCTTTCAGTTTTACATTTAGATGTAAATCCCTTATAATCTTCACTTAATTCAAAAACCTTTTGTACATCTTCCTCACTATATTTTTCCCAAACGTTCTTCTTTTCCATAGCTTCCTCCTTATTATCTGCTATCGCTTACTGCACTAATTCTACTTTCTATTATGTCTACTGCTGTAACATCTGACATTAAAGAATATCTATAATTAACGGCCGCAGCTTCTATAATAACGGCTATATTTCTACCAGGTCTAACTGGAACTGTTAACTTTCTTACATCAACACCTAGAATATCCATATACTCACAATTGATACCTAATCTATCATAGTCATTATTATCCTTCCAATGCTCAAAATGCATTACAAGCTTAATATCTTTTTGTTGAAGAACTGAACTTAATCCATACAATGCAGAAACATCAATAATTCCTATTCCTCTAACCTCTAGCATACCAATTGTAATTTTAGGTGATGTACCTATTAAATCCCCATCTATTTCCTTTATATCAACAGCATCATCTGTTACTAATCTATGTCCTCTCTTGATAAGCTCTAATGCTGTTTCACTCTTACCAATTCCACTCTCTCCTGTTATTAAAATACCAATTCCATAAACATCTACTAATACTCCATGAAGTCTAGTTTCAGGTGCTAGCTTGTCTGCAAGATAAATAGTAAGCTTACTCATAAATTGAGTCGTTACTAAATTACTTCTAAGAATCCAAATATCCTTCTTTTTAGCTTCTTTTATAATCTCATCATGTGGCTCAAGATCTCTCGTAATAATTACACATTTCATATCAAAGGTAAAATATTTTTTTATTCTCTTCTTTCTTACCTCTATTTGCATATCATCTAAAAAGCTCCATTCCGCTTTTCCTATAACCTGAATTCTTTCTGGTGCAAAATAGTTGTAAAATCCTGAAAGCTGTAATCCCGGTCTATTAATATCATTAACAGTTATTTTATGTTCTGGATTCCCTTCTACTAAAACTTCAAGCTCAAGATCCTTAACTAATTTTTCAACTGATACCGCCACCATTTATCCCCCTTTACTTATTTTTAGGCTCATAATTTTGAATTTGCGCTCTAAAATTATTTTTCACATTATCAATGTATCTTCTTCTTAATTTTTGTTGTATTTCTTTTTCCTCTTCTGTTAACCCTTCTTCTTGACTCTTTTTATAAAGTTTATTAATGTTTTCTATTACTTCTTCTATTTTCATTTTTTCTATATTCATTGTAACAACTCCATCTCCATCTCTTGTTTTGTCATGTAAAGGTTATAACTTCCTTACATTTATTTTACATCTTTAAAAAGCTATTATCAACTTAAATATATTTGATAATAATAAAAAAAATCCCTTCTCGCATTTTTTTACATTATTATTGTTCCTTTTTATTAATTTATTAATTCATATTAAATTTTAAATCTAACACCTTTTTACATATTTTGTCATTAGTTGTCACTATTTAGTGAACAAAAGTTGTTTTATATTGGTAATAATATGGTATAATTTGTTTATAGATGAATTAATTTACAAAGGGGTGTTGTTAATGAAAAGAAAGAAGCTTGCAAAAAAAATTAGACATAGAAAATTATTATTGAACTTTTTAATGAAATACTTTAATCCTTGCAATAAATTTATGGTACTGTTATCCCAAAATTTAGACACACATATCGTTAAATATCAACACTATTTATATAATGTCAATAAAAGAAAGGTTAAAAGAAATTCTATACAACATAAACAAGCTGCATAAAAAATTATCAATAATTAACTCTTTTACTTAACCATAAATTCCAAAATAATAAAAAAATCGTCAAGGCTACTTTGGAGCCATCGATTTTTTTACCATATCTACATCACACTAAAGTTTACTAATAAAAATTTCAGTCCTATTATGTTTATATTTAAAAAATATATATTTCACTTAAATACAATACTATATTTATGTCATTCATAAATATGATTAGAATATTAATTTCCTTAAAATAAAAAAACACCTCTGTTGAGGTGTTATAATCAATGTACATTCCCAACATGCCGTTTGCTTACATATTCATACCTGCGTCTCGCAGGTGGGTTCTGCTCATATTCCTTCTGTCTACTTCTGTCACAATGTGAACACGTTAATGTTGAAGCCTGACATATCTAATAGTTTTGCAAATCCCGTGAATGTTATGTAGGTTGAACATAATAAGCTAGGCGTACATCTCAGGAATTTATGATTTTATTATATCATAAGTATTATTAAATTCAATAGTAAATTAAAATATTTTTGTAAACTTTTACCACAAATTAATCCATATATTCAGTAAGTACATCATCCATATCTACATCCAAGGAATCTTGGCAGAATACAGCAACAAACTTCATGTAATCGTTGTTAGCAATATCCATATCTATGGCTTTAGCTCTTCCTTCTACCTCTAATTCATCCATTATTTCTTCAAGTATACTATCAACATTATCCTTGGCTATATCAGCTAAATAAGGTAAATACCAATTTCCATACCAATCCTCAGTACCTTGCTCTAAATCACTTTCTTCATTAGCATATGCTTTAGCACCTTCAACCTCTTCCTTATCAAAATCATAGAAGAACTTTATAATAGAATAACTACTTTTCTTTTTAACTTCTTCCACCTCTGAAAGTCCAGCATCTTCAAGCATTTCAATAATTTCTGAATTTTTCATTTTACTCTCTCCTTAATATAGAAGTTTTTTATATTCTTTTTTAATTGCAGCAAATTCATTCTCATCTTCAACAAGGTTTAATTCTTCCTTATCATTTACTACATCTATTCTAAATGCATACACTTCTTCACTCTCTTCATCTAATGGTGACAGTAATAAATATTCTTTTTTATCTAAAAATATTCTAGCAACTGCTTCAAAATCTACCTTGTTTCCTTCTTCATCTAAAAAACTCATTATTTGAACTTCTTCATCATTTATTAATTCTTTGTTATCCATTCTATTCTCCTCTTTCCTTTTGTTGCATTATTTATAAAATTAATATAAAAGTGAAGGATTTATCCTTCACTTAATATTATAATAGTGCTATAAATTTTTCAACAGCCTCTTCTGCAATTTTATAATCCTCTTCTGAAGGAACAAAATTAAATTTAAGTCCCGGTTCAACTACCTTAAGCTTTAAACTTTTCATTCTTTCAGTTAACATTGGAACTCCTTCTCCACTCCATCCAAATGAACCAAAGGCCATTGCTGCCTTACCTCTATTAATTATCGGATTAACTAATGATAATAAATCCCATGCTGGTTTTACAGCATCTTGATTAATAGTTGGTGAACCTATCATAATACCCTTAGCTTTTTCAATTTTAGCAACAGCATCCTCTAAGTTCATTAAAGTAATTTCATGAACATCTCCACTAAAACCTTTTTCTTCTAACTTCTTCTTTAAGAAATTGGCCATTTCTTCTGTATTTCCATAGGCAGATATATAGAAAATCTCAACCTTTTTATTATCTACCACTTCTTCAACTGCCCATTCCTTATAAAGATTTAAATATTTGTCTATAGCATTTCCAGAGTGTACTGGTCCATGACTTGTTCCTATCATTTTAATTTCTAAATTTTCTATCTTCTTTAATCCTTGATTTACAAATCTTTTAAATGGTCCCATGATTACATCAAAGTAATACTTCATTTCTTCTAGATAATCATCTCCACCAACATCTTTCATGTTTCCTACTGGACAATAATGACATCCTGTAAAATCACAAGTAAATAAGAATTTCTCTTCTTTTACATAAGTAAACATAGTATCAGGCCAATGTAAATTTGGAGCTGAAATAAATTGTAATGTATGTTTACCTAGATTTATTTCTTCTTTAGCCTCAACACTTTCAAATGGTGTATTTAGTATGTTTTTTAAATAATTTATTGCTGCTTTTGATGCAACTATTTTTGCATTTGGATAATCCTTTAATAAATACTTTAAAGATCCACTATGATCTAATTCCGTATGTTGTACAACAATATAATCTACTTCTTTATTTCCTATTACTTCTTTAATATTATTTTTATACTCTTCATAAAATCCATCTTTACAAATATCTACTATTGCAATCTTTTCATCATTTATTAAATAAGAGTTATATGTTGTTCCTTTTTTTGTTTCCATTATTATATCGAAAATTCTAAGTTCTGGGTCTTTAACTCCTATCCAATGAATATCTCCTACTAACTTTTCTGTAGCCATTTTGCTCACTCCTCTTACACTTAATAAATCCATTTTAGATTTTATTATATCATACATTTTATAGCAATATTATCCACACTAAATTAATTTTAACACTTTTTTAATATATTAATGGTGTAATATTTTCTATTTGTAAAATATACTCTAAATGCAACGCCCTAGTTAATGTTACATATAATAACCTTTTATCTAAAATATTATCTTTGTATTTATTTTCATTTGGATCTAATATTATTGTTGCATCAAACTCTAACCCTTTAGTTAAATATGATGGTATTATTAAAAGTTGTGAATTAACTTCTTTCTCATTACCAACTAATCTCTTAAATGAGTATTTGCATTTCTTTTTAATAATATTCTCTAAAGTTTTCCCCTCTTCTGAGTCCCTAACTATAATTGCTATACTATTTTTCCCTTTCCCGTGTACTTCCTCTACAATATCTTCTATTATTTTCGTAATATCTTCTTTTTCACTTTTGATAACTTTAGGTTCTTCACCATGTCTTAAAACAGGCTTTGCATTTTTAAGACCTAAATTCTGCATTTCTAAAGGACCTTTTGCAAAGTCTATTATTTCAACAGTTGATCTATAACTTTGAGTTAATTGTATATAGGTTGCATCACCTTTAAATATTTTTTCAGTGATATCCTCCCATTTACTTAAGCCTTTATAATAGTAAACCCCTTGTGCAATATCTCCAACTAAGGTTAAGGAGTTTCCAATACATAATTCATTTATTAAGTAAACTTGAAATGGACTATAATCCTGAGCTTCATCAACAACTATATGCTTATATTTTTCTTTTTCCTCTACACCCTCTAAAAGCATACGAATGTATAATAATGCTCCTAAATCATCCTCATCAATAATTTTGTTTTCTAAATTATTGTTGTATTCATCTCTCATAAATTCACCTAGAGTCTTTGGAATAATTCCATCTGTTGCAATTTCAAATAACTCTTTATCATTTAAAAAGTTTTTATAAACATCCTTAGAGTCTATTCCTCTCCACTCTTTAAAATATGAATTAACTTCTTTTTTACTGTTACTTTTTATATATGCTTTAATTTCATCTCTCTCATTATAAACTTCAATTAACCTTTCTCTTCTTTCCTGTGAATCTACCATTTCCTTTTTAATTTCTCTTATTTTTAATTCCCACTGCATATCTACTTTATTTGTTAATAGCTCAATTTTTTCTTTAAGCTTTAATAATAAGTATCTTTTAATTTCATCTTTTCTCTTATTTATAGGATAATTTTTTAAATCCTTTAAATATAATCTCATTATCTCCTTTTTAGAAAATAATATTTCGTCTTTTATAGTAATGTCTTTAATTTCAAGCCCTCTACTTTCCAAAAGGGTTATATACCTATCTATCATTGTTTTATAAATTAAAGTACCTTTGATTTTTGCTGAATTAATTACTAAATTGCTTTTATATTCATCCTTTGTTTCCATTATAAATGCTAATTTATTATCTTTTGTGTATAGTTTTCCCTTTAGCTTAAGCTTCTCTTTAACCAATTCTTCAAAGGTATTTTGCTTAACTTCTCCAACACCTAAACCTGGTAAAATATCAGAAATATAATCTAAAAACAATTTATTTGGTGCTAATACCAAAATATCTTCACCCTTTAATGATGCAGAATATCTATATATTAAATATGCAAGTCTATGAAGTGCTATTGTTGTTTTTCCAGAACCCGCTGAACCTTGAACTATAATAGGAAGATTTCTTGGCCATCTAATAATTTCATTCTGTTCCTTTTGAATTGTTGCAACAACCTCTTTAAGCTTTTTCCCTCTACTTTCTTCAAGGTTTACTTTTAGAAATTCATCTACTAACTCTTGCCCCTCTTCACCATTAATCATTAATTCATTAAGACCCTCATCGAATAACCTTTCTATTTCTCCATCATTGTATAGAAATTTTCTTTTTAATGATAATTCCCCTTCTATAATCCCTTTAGGTGCACTATAATATGCATAACCACCTGTACCACTATAATACAAGTCTGCAACTGGAGCTCTCCAATCAATTACGATTTCTTCTCCATCACTTGAAGAACTTATCCCGTACTTTCCAATATATATACTTTCCTCAAGTCCCCTATACTCTCTAAAATCCACTCTTCCAAAATAGGGTAATTGAAGGGCTTCTTCTACTCCTTCTAAGTCCTTTTTTACTATATTATAAACTTGGTCAGTAACAACCTTTTCTTGGCTATATGCCCCTCTTGCTTCTTTTGAAACAGCAATCATTTTTTTCTCTAAAGCTTCAAGACTTTCCTCTTTATGCTTCATTTCTTTTTTTATTAATTCTCTTTTATTATTTAAAGTTTCATTTTCAAATACTAATTCTTTATCCATTCTTTTTCCTCATTTTCTTTTGGTTATATTATAATTATAAACCAATTAACAAAAAAGTAGCATCATTATGCTACTTTTTCTAAAAAAATTTCAATTTACTTGTCCATATATTATGCAGCTTTTTCACTTTTGCTTATTGCAACCTTTTCTGTTCCAAAAAGATTGTAAATTGAAGTGTTTTTTGCTCCAGCAATACTCTTTAATAACACTCCAGTAATAGATGCATCTACTGCATGATGTAAAATTGTACCTACTGCTGTTACTATAATTAATTGATATAAATCAAAACCTATAAACGGAATAACAACAATTGCCTCTGCTAATCCATGTAGTGGTGCTGTTATAATTGTTGCTTTTAAATAACTTTGTGTTTTTAAAACTATTTTAGCCCCCACATATCCAACTAAAATATGAGTCATAGCTCTAACAACAACTACTGGTGTTGATACAAACATAAATCCTAGTGCAGAACCAACTCCTACTGTAATTGCAACCATCGGTGAAATTATCATCCCAATAAACATTGGCACATGTGATAAAAGTGTTGCTGTAAAAGGTGGAATTGTTATTCTTAAAAATGAAAATTGTATTGGAATTATTATCGCTAATGCTACAAGTAATGCAGCATAAACCATTTGCTTTGTTTTATTTCTCATGTTCTCCCCTCCAAACTAGTGTATATACACAAGTTTACACTGTATTTTTCCATATGTAAAGAGAGGTTTTTTTCAAGTAAATGTTTACCTTAAAATTTTTATATATTCTGGAGTAGTACCACAACACCCCCCTAGTATTTCACAGCCAATTTCTTTATACTTATCTCCCCATAGTTTAAACTCATCTATAGTAGTTTCGTACTCTCCTTCATTATTTGGATATCCTAAGTTTGGTTTTACCATTATTGGTATATGAGTATATTTTTTAATTTCACTAGCTATATTGTAAGCATGCTCTAACCCTAAACCACAGTTAGCTCCTATATATTTCACATCTAACCCATTTAACTTATTACAAACTTCTAAAATTGTACTTCCATCCTTTAGCTTCCTATTTTCTCTAAATGTAAATGAACAAATTATTGGTATAGTACACTTCTTTTTTATTTCTAAAATCCACTTTTCTGCTTCTCTTAGAGATGTCATAGTTTCTAACAAAAAATAATCAACATTATATCTAACACCCAAATCTATTATGTCATTATAATTATTAATCCCATTTTTTCCTTGTGTTATATCTAATGCTATACTTATTTTTTTATTACTTTCACTAATTACTTCTTTTGCCACATCTATAGAAGCCTTTATAATTTCTTTTGCATTAACATTATTTTCATCCCATAAGTAATTTGTTATAAAAGTATTTGTTGTTATAATTTCAGCTCCTGAATTTATGTATTGTTTATGTATTTTTTTAATTACCTCTCTATTAGTAATACTTAATAAATCAGTTCTTCCTACATCATTAATTAATGTTCTTACATATGTCCCCATAGCCCCATCTATAACTATATATTTCTTCATCTTAAAACACCTCCTATTATCTATAAAAGGATAGATATCATCCCTTTAATATCTATCCTTTATCTTAACCTAAATCACTAACACAAACCTATTCACCATAAATATTTAATGAAAACCCTTCATCTAATGCCTTCTTTGCATATTCCTTTGCACCAAATAAAGATAAATCTCTATAATTTCCACATTGGATTTCATTAGCTGCTGGAATTTCCATTGCATCTAATACATCCTTTAATGCCTTTTCAAGAGCAACTTTTATTTCTTCTGGGTTTCTATCTCCCCAAATACTTAAATAAAAGCCTGTTCTACATCCCATTGGAGAAAGATCTATAATATCATTTAATTCACTTCTTAAAAAATGTGCTAGTAAATGTTCAAGTCCATGCATTGCTGCTGTTCCAAAGGCTTCACTATTAGGTTGTAAAAATCTTATATCAAACTTTGTTACATTATCTCCCTTAGGCCCATTTAATAAACAGCATTTCCTAACATATGGTGCCTTTACCTTTGTATGATCTAATTCAAAACTTTCTACCTTTTCCATATAAAATTCCTCCTATAATATTATTGATTATTTATTGTTGAAATTATACTTCCTAAGTTTTCTGTAATTCTTTTTGCTACATATGGATTATTCATAGTATATAAGTGTATTCCATTTGCTCCTGAAGATATTAAATCAACTATTTGTTCAACTGCATAAGCTATACCAGCATCCCTTAGAGCTTCTGGATTATGTTCATACTTGTCCATAATCTTTAAGAACTTATTAGGAATTGTAGCTCCAGACAATTTTGCAATTCTTTCTATTTGCTTTTTATTTGTAACAGGCATAATTCCAGCTTGAATTGGTGCTTTAATATCAGCACATTGAACCTTTTCAAGAAATTCATAATATAGTTTATTCTCAAAGAAAAGCTGTGAAATAAAGTGAGTCGCACCACTTTCAACCTTATTTTTCATATTTCTAACTTCATTTACAACATTCATATCCTGAATATGCCCCTCAGGATAACAAGCAGCTGCAATATTAAATTTATTTTTTTGCTTGATATGAGAAATTAGTTCAGTAGCATAATTAAACTCTCCCCTTGATGTTGAATTTTCCGGTACGTCTCCTCTTAATGCAAGTATATTGCTGATTCCTTCATTGTTTAAATCCCTTAAAATCAAATCAATTTCTTCTTTACTTGAGCTTATACAAGTTAAATGCGCAACTGATTCAATTCCATATTGATTTTTCACTAATGATGATAATTCGCATGTTCTATTTTCTGTTGTGCTTCCACCAGCCCCATAAGTTACACTAATAAAATCAGGCTTTAATCCTTTAAGTTCCTCTAAGGTCTTATAAATTGTTTCTACTCCTGAAGTTGTTTTTGGTGGAAATATTTCAAAAGAAAATACTACCTTTTTTTGTTCAAATAATTTACTAATATCCATGTTTGCCCCCTTTAATACCCTAAAATAAAAAGCCTTAAGGATATCCTTAAGACTTAAAATTCTATAGTAATATCCTTATCTATCAGCAATTGCTGTTGGAATTAGCACCGTGTAACTTTCATACCGGTTGCTGGGCTTCGTCGGGCCAGTCCCTCCACCTCTCTTGATAAGACCTTTTATTTATTATTTACTTTATTATACACTAACTTTCCATTTTTGTGAAGTATTTTCCAATTTATAATTTTATTATTACAATTATAATTGAGAATAAGCTAAATATTAAGCTTATAGTCATTATATATCTTACTATTTGCTTTGTATTTAATCCCTTTTCTTCTAACCTATAGTGTATTTGACTTCTATCTGCTTGATATACTGGCTTACCTTCACTAAACCTTTTAAATATTACAAATAAATTATCAAAAATAGGAACAGCTAAAGCTAATATTGGAATAAATAAACTCATTACTGTAGTTTGCTTAAATGCACCATCTAATGCAACTATACTTAATATAAATCCTAAAAAGTTTGCTCCTGAGTCACCCATAAATATTTTTGCTGGATATTTATTAAATATTAAAAAAGCTAAAATTACTGCTCCTAAAATTATACACATAGCTGCTGAATCTGTTTGCCCTAAAATAATCGCTACTGAAAAAAAAGTAAACGATGAAATTAAAGAAACTCCACCTGCTAAACCATCCATTCCATCTGACCAGTTTATTACAGTTGTTACACCAAATATCCATGTTATTGTTAAGATAAATTGTACTTCTACTGGTAATGTAATATATTCACCTGAAAATGGATTTGTAAATCCTCTAAATGCAACTCCTGCATTAAATACTAATATAGCTGCAAGTATTTGAATTATAAATCTCGGATAAATAGGAAATTCTTTTTTATTTGCTTTATAGAAATCATCAACTAATCCTATAAATACTATTAATGTTGCTCCTATAAATATCCAAAATTGCTCACTTCCCATTTCTTTTGAATAAATTGAATATAAAAAGTAAGTAACAAAAAATCCTATATACATACCTAATCCACCACATAGTGGAATTGGTCCTCTGTGTTTCTTTCTTTCAGTTGGTTTATCTGTAAACCCCACCTTATGTGATAATTTCATTAATTGTGGAGTTAATAAGTAGGTTAATAAAAATGCTCCTACTATACATAATATATATTTCATAATAATATTCTACTCCTTAGCTTACTAAGTCATTCCTCAATTGTTATGTAAAAGTATTCTTTCTCAGTAGAATTATACTATTAATCCTTTATTTTATCAATTACAAAAAGATTAATTTTTATCAAAATATAGAAGAGCATGGATTTCTCCATGCTCTACATTAACTATCCTCTTTGCTCTATCATGCTCTTAACCTTCATTAATCTAGTTAAAGCACCTCTTTCATTTTCATCAAGCTTCATTCTTATATATTTAATTGTTTCTTGAAGCTGTGGAATAGTCATATACTCTAAAGCATTAACTCTTCTTCTTGTCTTCTCAATTTCATCAGCCATTAATTGACAAGATTTCTCCACCTCTGCAAGTTCTAGAAGCTTTGGTAAAATTCCATAAAGCTTTGATAATGAACCATCTAGTTCTGAAGTAGTTGAAACAAATCCATATGGAAATATGCTTCCTTCATCCCCCTCTAGTTCTCTTTTGAAGTTCATAACTGGAACATTAACACTCATAATGTTTTTGTTTCCAACATCTACAGTTACTTTTTCCTTAGGATAACATACTGCTTCTTCTAAGAATTCTGAACTCATTGCAGCTCTTGCCATAACGAAATCCTTAAAAGCACCTTCAAGTTGTCCTTCAACTTCTTTTCTTAATACGTTATTATATTTAACTAAGTTAATAAATTGTCTCATTAACTCGTCTTGTTTATCTTTTAATAGCTTATGTCCTCTTGTAGCCGTTGATAATCTTTTCTTCAGCTTAGTGAGTTCCATTCTAGTTGGATTCACATTTAATCTTGCCATAGACTATTCTTCCTCTCTTGGCATATATTTTTCAAGGTATTCATCTCTGATTCTCTTAAGCTCAGTCTTTGGAAGAATCTTCAGAAGCTTCCATCCAAGATTTAGAGTTTCTTCGATTGTTCTGTTAGTTGTAAATCCTTGAGAAACATATTCATTTTCGAAGGCTTCTGCAAACTTAGCAAAAGCTTTATCTGTATCTGATAATGCTGACTCCCCTAATATTGCTGATAATTCTTTAGCTTGCTTCCCTTGAGCATATGCAGAGAATAATTGGTTCATTGTATCTGCATGATCCTCTCTAGTTTTACCCTTTCCTATCCCCTTATCCTTAAGTCTTGATAGTGATGGTAATACATCTATTGGAGGCATTATTCCCTTCTTATATAATTCTCTTGAAAGAATTATTTGCCCTTCAGTAATATATCCTGTAAGGTCTGGGATTGGGTGAGTCTTATCGTCTTCTGGCATTGTTAATATTGGAATTTGAGTGATTGAACCATCTTTACCCTTTAATCTTCCTGCTCTTTCATATAATGTAGAAAGGTCAGTATATAGGTAACCTGGATATCCTCTTCTTCCTGGAACTTCTTTTCTAGCTGCTGAAACTTCTCTTAGTGCTTCTGCATAGTTTGTGATATCAGTCATGATAACAAGAACTTGCATTCCTTTTTCATAAGCTAAGAATTCTGCTGTAGTTAGTGCCATTCTAGGTGTAGCTATTCTTTCGATAGCTGGGTCAGATGCAAGATTCATAAATAGAACTGATCTATCTATAGCTCCTGTTTTCTTAAATTCATCAACGAAGAATTGAGCCTCTTCGAATGTGATACCTATAGCTGCAAAAACGATAGCGAATTTTGAATCATTATTTAAAACTCTTGCCTGTCTAGCAATTTGAGCTGCTAGTTGTGCATGTGGAAGACCTGCCCCAGAGAAAACTGGTAGCTTTTGTCCTCTAACTAGAGTGTTAAGACCATCTATTGCTGAGATTCCTGTTTGAATAAATTCTGATGGATAATCTCTAGCCATTGGGTTTATTGCTTCCCCATTTATATCTAATCTTTGTTCTGGAATAATTTTTGGACCATTATCATTTGGTCTTCCCATTCCATCAAAGACTCTACCTAACATATCTTCTGATACGCCAAGTTCAAGAGGTCTTCCTAAGAATTTAGCCTTAGTTCCCTTTAAGTTGATTCCTGAAGAACCTTCAAAAAGCTGAACCATAGCCTTTGAACCATTAACTTCTAGTACCTTACCGCTTCTTTTTTCTCCTGTTTGAAGTTCTATTTCAACTAATTCGTCAAACTTAACTCCTTCAACTCCTTCAACAACCATTAAAGGACCTACAACTTCAGTTACAGTTCTATATTCTTTAAGCATCTAGAACCCCTCCTTCGCTGATTAAGTTATTTATCTCAGCCTTTAGTTCATCCCCTATAGCGTCGATCTTTGATATTTCTACTTCTGGTATATACTTACTTCTTGCAATTCTATCTCTGATTTCTGATAATCCTAGAATCTTATTTAAGTATACTCCAGCTTCTAAAGCTCTTTCTGCTTCATCTTTAAATAATAATATTAACTTTAACATTTTGTATTGCTTATCAAGTGAAGCATAAGTATCTACTTCATGGAAAGCATTTTGTTGAAGATAATCTTCTCTTATTGATTTAGCAACTTCTAGCTTTAATCTATCCTTTTCTGATAAAGCATCTATACCTACAAGTCTTACGATTTCTTGAAGGTTAGCTTCCTCTTGAAGAATAGCCATAGCTTCTGTTCTAAGTTTTGACCAATCTGGTGCAACTTGTTCATCCATCCATTGACCAATGTTATCTGCATATAATGAATATGAGTTTAACCAGTTAATTGATGGGAAGTGTCTTTGATATGCAAGTTGAGCATCTAGTCCCCAGAACACCTTAACAATTCTAAGTGTTGATTGTGTTACTGGCTCTGAAATATCTCCTCCTGGAGGTGATACCGCACCTATTGCTGTAACTGCTCCTTCTCTTCCATCTTTTCCAAGACAAGTAACCTTACCTGCTCTTTCATAGTAATCAGCAAGTCTTGAACCTAGGTATGCTGGATATCCTTCATCCCCTGGCATTTCTTCAAGTCTTCCTGACATTTCTCTTAATGCCTCTGCCCATCTTGATGTTGAGTCAGCCATTATTGAAACTGAGTATCCCATATCTCTGAAGTACTCTGCTATTGTAATTCCTGTGTAAATTGAAGCCTCTCTAGCTGCAACTGGCATGTTAGATGTATTAGCTATAAGAACAGTTCTCTTCATTAGAGATTCTCCTGTTCTTGGATCCTTAAGTTCTGGGAACTCATTAAGAACGTCTGTCATTTCATTTCCACGCTCTCCACATCCAACATAAACAACTATTTCAGTTTCTCCCCATTTAGCAATTTGGTGTTGAACAACTGTCTTACCAGCTCCGAATGGACCTGGAACTGCTGCTGCTCCACCTTTAGCAACTGGGAAGAAAGTATCAACAACTCTTTGACCTGTTGTCATTGGAGCTATTGGATTTTGCTTTGATGCATATGGTCTACCTTTTCTTACAGGCCATTTTTGCATTAAAGTTAATTCCTTAAATCCTTTTTCAGTTTCTAATATACAAACAACTTGATCTACTGTATATTCTCCTGAATTTATTTCCTTTACCTTACCTTTAACTCCATAAGGTACCATTATCTTATGTAGTACTACTGGTGTTTCTTGTACAGTTCCTATTATATCTCCAGCTTCAACCTCATCACCAACATTTACTGTTGCCTTAAAGTCCCACTTCTTTGTTCTATTTAAAGATGGTATTGAAACCCCTTTAACTAGGAATGCAGATTGTGCTGCTTCCATAAATGCATCTAGTGGTCTTTGTATTCCATCAAACATTGATTCTATAAGACCTGGTCCAAGTTCAACACTTAATGGTTCTCCAGTTGTTACAACTGGGTCCCCTGGACCTATTCCTGATGTTTCTTCATATACCTGAATTGATGCCTTATCGCCTCTCATTTCAATTATTTCTCCGATAAGACCCTTTTCTCCAACCTTACAAACGTCGAATATATTAGCTTCATCCATTCCTTCAGCAACAACTAAAGGACCTGAAACCTTAATTATTTTTCCGGTTTTCAAATTACCTACCTACCTTCCTATAAAATATTAACGCCAACAGCTTTTTCTACGTTATCACTAATTCTTTGCATTCCAATATTTAATGTTCCTTGATTACTTGGAATTAATATTACAGCAGGAAGTATTTCTCTATTGTATCTCTCAATAGTTTCTTCAATATCCTTTGCCACTTGTTCAGTTACAAATATTACTGCGTAATCCTTCATTGCTAGTCTATCAACAGTTTTTCTTGCCTCATCTGCTTCAACTACTGGAAATACATCTATTCCTAAAGCTTTAAATGCTAAAACTGAATCCTTATCTCCAACAACTCCAATTTTCTTATACATAAATATCACGCAGCCTTTCTCTTATTACTTCCCCAGTAATATTATTTAGCTTGCCAACCATAATAATTCTTATTACTTTAATTTCTGTTTCCTTAGCATAAATGTATGCTAATACTGGCTCTAATCCAAAAGGAATATATTTTGCTTCCTTCATCATATCCATTGTGTAGTTATCAGCTAATTTTTCAAAAAGATTTGCTGACTTAGATGCTAAATATGCATCTATTCCTTGCTTTAAGATTTCTGCATAGTCTGTATATCCTAGCTTTGCAGCTATATTTTCAGGTGTATCATTGTATAGGGCAAGAATTGTGTCTTTTCCTATCTTTCCTCCTTCTATACAAACAAAATTCAAGAAATCTCTTCCCTTATTTTGAGTCTTAACTCTTAAAAGAGTTTTAAGATTTGTAGTATCAATTAATGAAGAAACATATTTATCAACAAATGTATCTTTTATTTGATTTGAAATTTCTTTCATTTCTTTAAACATATATTTATCAATAATTACATCTATTCTCTGAGGATCTTTATGCTCCTCAAAATCCTTAACTGCACTTTCAATTCCTTCTCTCATTACAGATGGTAAGTCTCCTAGGTTATCACTTTCTATATCAAGCTTTAACTTTTGAGCATCTACCTTTCCAACTGGAATAAGCATATAAGAAAAATCTTTATCTAAAATTTTCCCTTTGATAATTACCTTTATATTATGGTAATCATATTTTATACTCATTAAATCAACTACTGATTTAACTGGGCACATTTCATACATTGATGAAAATAATTTTTTAATTTCTTCACTTAATAATACTTCATAGTTTTCTGCTCTCTTTAAATCAACTGAGCTACTTGAGTATTCTGTTTCACTAAGAACTTTTATTGCTTCCTCTGGTGAGTTGGCATCAATCATTCTTTCAAGTTTACTCTTATCAAGGAGTCTAGTCTCTAATACTCTAATTCTAGGTATTACCACATTAAACTGCATTTTATCCATGTTAACCCCTCCTTAATTAAATAAACTATTTGCTACTTCAAACTCCAATTCATCTCTTAATGAATTAACTAAAGCTTCGAATGTATTATTTATTTCTATACCGTCTTTTTCAAGTATAAATCCACCTTTAAAGTTTCTTGTATCATCACTTAAGGCTAATTTACCATTCTTCCCTTTAGATGAAAGTTCCTTATTTACAGTACTTAGCACTTCTTGTGTAATAACCTTTTTACCTTCGCTATTTAATATTACTTTTTCTTCTCCAGTAATATCTAAAGATAAAATTGAATTTTTAAAGAACTCTACTAATTCTGAATTGTCTAATTCACATAATTTCTCAACACTTTTTGAGAAAACTTCTTCTATTACTACTTGCTTAGCTTTTAGCTTATTGTTTCTAACCTCAAGCTCTGCACTTGAAATTATTCTTTCTTTTCTACTTGTAGCTTCTAGCCTTGCCTTTTCTAAAATTTCAGCTTCAACCTTTTTTGCTTCTTCCTTATTTTTACCAAGGATTTTATTTTTTTCTTCTTCAGCTGAAGCTAAAATGCTCTCTCTTCTTTCTTCTGCATCCTTTAGGATTTTAGAAGTTAGATTTTTTATTTCTGACATAGCTTCACTTCCCCAATCCTAGAAATTGAATAATAATAACATCATGAATGATATAACGAATCCTAATAACGCATATGTTTCAACCATTGCTGCAAAGATAATTGCTTTTGTATTATGTTCTGGTCTCTTAGCTAAGATTTGAACACCAGCAGCTGCTGCCTTACCTTGAGCTATACCTGAGAATAAACCAGTAATTGCTATTGGTAAACATGCGAATAAAATGTACATACCTTGTGATAAAGTAGTTGCATCTGATAATTGTAATAAAGCAACGAAACCAACAACGAAACCGTAGATACCTTGTGTACCTGGTAATAATTGAAGAATAAGAGCCTTACCAAACTTTTCTGGTTGCTCAGTAATTAATCCTGCTGCAGCTTCCCCTGCAATTCCAACACCTTTAGCTGAACCAATCCCTGCTAAACCTACTGCTAAAGCAATTCCTAGTCCTCCTAATATGAATCCTCCAAAGTTTTGTGCTTCTGATAAATATTGAATCCAAGTCATTTCCATAATAATTAATTCCTCCTAGTTTTTCTTGATATTAATATATTTTTCACCTGTTTTAAAAGGTTTAAATTCTCTTCCTCCACCTTCATAGAATTTAGAGAAGTATTCAACATATTGTAATCTACATGTATGCACATATGCACCAAGTAATGATAATGCTAAATTAAATATGTGAGCTGCAATAAAGAATACAGGTCCTAATATTACTGCTGCAACTCCTGGGAACATTCCAACAATCATATTAAATGCTGCTGCAATTGATCCACCTGCTAATCCTAGAGCCATAAGTCTTGTATATGATACTAAGTCACTTACATAACCAGTAATTCCATATAAACCATATAATCCTTGGCCAAGTTTTCCACCAACACTTTCATTGTGTCTTCCTTGAGTTAAAACTATTGAAACCATTCCAACAATCATTAATACAATTGCTATTTTAGTTGCTATAGCAGGAAGTCCAAGCATTCCTCCTAGCCCTGCCACACCAATTGACACAAGTGTTAGTACCCAAGTACCAACATCATATATAGCATCCTTAGTTCTACCATCTCTAATTAACACATAAGCCTTTAT